>JAGHSZ010000013.1 GCA_018065565.1 Candidatus Colivivens caballi | reverse complement strand
ACCTTCCTCGGGTTTAAACTCCACGATGATTGCCCGGTAGTCTCTCGATAGACTGTTTCTTAGGTCAGTCGGGAGTTCTTCTGTTCTTGCACCGAGCAGATGTACTTTAGCCATGAATTCCACATCGTCGTTTACGATAATTTTTGCATGGGTGAAGTTATTGAGATGCTTAATTTTACTCGTAGGCACATAGGTCTCGATGGTGACATTTGCCTGTGCCAGATTCAATCGTTGGGTAAGAAGCAATGATTCTCCCTTCAGGGCAAAAGTCTTGTCGGTCACATAGCGTTGCGATATGATGAGTGTGTCGCTGCTGATGCTGTAGCAAACTGCATTTGGATATTCATTTATGAATCTGTTCAGCACGAATTCATGTGCAACAAAATCTGGTCTTGCAAATATGGACTTGCTGATTTCCTCGCTTGTTTCGCTCTTGATATCGTCGTAAGCCTGGACTTTCTGTTTGGCAGTCTTTAGTTCTGCCTGAGTTTCTGCCAGTTCCCGCTCGAGGTCCATTTTGTGTGAGTTGTCCGACATTCCGAACCTTATGTTGTTGTTTTCAAGGGCGATTTGTTTCTGCAACTCCTGTATTCTGGTATTGAGTAGGTTTATGTCAGGCATGTTTACTCCCGACTGTAGTCTGATGGTTCTGTCCTGTGCTATGATGCTCGGTTCATTGCTGATGTCGTAGAGTTTCAGTACATTGTCAAGGAGTACATACGAATATAGTGTATCGCCAGGAAATACTACATCACCCGCATCAACATAGCAATTTTTAATATAGAGGTCACTCACGGCACGCCTCATCCAATGTTCAGTCGATACATACCCGTCGAAGTCTTCGTAATGGAGTTTGTTGTATGCATAATAAACAGCACCAAGCAAAATAATTGCAAGGATTGAGGAATAGATGATTTGCTGCGTTGCAATTTTCTTTTTCCTTTCAGATATGATGCGCTCAATCTTCAGTTCTTCCTCCTGCTGCGATTGGAATGTAAATGATTTCATTGTTAGTCAGCTTTTCAGTTCGATAATTCTTTTTCCGAATAAAAATCTCCTATCGGTCTGTCGATTACGAAGCCTTGGAGTTCTATGAGTTTGCAGTCTCGTTCATATTCAAAGCCGAGCATCCTTTCCCATGAAGTGAGGAACGAATCGTATTCTTGCAAACGGTCTATGTGGTTGTATTCACCTGCCACATTCATGTAACTGTTGATTCGGTCACTGATGTACGCTTTCACCAGTTTCATTCGTTCATTTTCACCGATTATGTTCTTGTTCAGGATGTCCAGTTCATGGATTATGGCATCGACTTTGTTTGAAATCTGTCCAAATATGTCTTGCTGATACCGTGATTTCAGTTCTTGCGCTGCCTTTATGGCATTGCGCTGTTTCTTTGTCTCAAAACTAATTGGCAATCTAAGACTTATTCCGAAGTCAAGACTATGCATGTTGCTTCTGTCTGAGCGTGTGTAGTAAGAGTACCTCAGGAATGGCGAGATATTCGTTGTCCTCCAATAGTCGGCATCTTCATACTGGCATTGCAGTATGTCTTTCTCCAGTTCCAGTTTCCGCATGTCGTAATTATACATTGACATGTGTTGTTTTAACATTTCCCTGTCGAAAAGAACGATAGAAGCCTTTGGGCATGACTGTATTGCGACAAGAGAAGTATCAGCCTTCATCGATGTCAGCCTGTTGTCGATTTCCGCCTTTTCGTTCATCACCTTCAGCAGGTCATCACTCGAGATTTTACCGTTTTTCAGCAGGAACACCTGAGTCCGGCTCAGAAGGTCAAGGTTGTCAGAGTGAATCTGCAACACATACATCAGCAGTGCGTGGTAGTGATTTCTCAATGTAATATTCTGGTTCAGCAGTATGCCTTGCAGGTTGTTTTTCTGAAACTCCAGTTTCTCTGTTTCACCCTTCAGCCGTAACTCCTGAATGCGTGAAGCACTTTTATAGAGAGCACTCTGAAAGTAGTTCCATTCCACTCCAATTTGCCATCGGCTGTCATAGCCATTGTATGGCTCGTCGGTGTCGTCTATCGTAGTATAAACAGGTCTGTAGTTGATTTGTCCAGTAGCAGTAAGACCATTCCTGCTTTTCAGCAACTCTATGTCGCGTTTCACCTTGTCATCAACCTCCTTAACGCGTTCTTCCGGAGAAAAAACCAGTTTTGCATTGACTTTGCCCGACTCAGCCGGCATGTCGAAGACAAGATTTTGCATAATGGCGAACCGTTTCTCGAATAAATTCTGGTAGTCCTCAAATGAGTCTTGAGCCATGCAGACATTCGATATCAACGCTACGACAACCATTGTCATGTACTTATATCTGTCCATTGTTCAGCATTTGTTAATATACTACAACTACCTGTGAATTTCTCACTTATCCTTATCTATGAACAATCGCTCTGGCGATAGTAATGTGTCTATTATTCAGTCAACATTACCATTCCATATTTTCATATTCTTATGCTGTCAGGCTTATTGTGTCGGTTCGTACAGGTTAGTGATATTCAGTATTAAGTTCTTCTTAAAGCAGTAATCAATTACAATTATTCCTACGGCATGAAACTCTCAGAAGTCATCAATACCGTTGTCATATGAATGCAAAAGTAGTAAAAACAATCTAAACGACAAAATTTTTAGTAACTTTTTTTTCTTCAATTAGGAATGTCGCATGTGGTAATTGCGATGAGCTTCATTGCAAATGCGGTCTCTTTTTCCCTCACGACCGCTCATGTTTTCCTTTACGAGCGCTCATATTCCCCCTCACGAGCGCTCATAAATCATAAAAAGGTGTACACCTTCCTAAATTTTCGTGTACACCTTTTCCGATTTTGCTGTACACCTTTTTACAGGAAGGTGTACACCTTTTTCAAATATCCTCCGCTCGTGTGAACATTTACGAGCGCTCGTGGGACAATTTATGTGCGGACGATTGGAGATTTATTTGTTTCGTCGGTTAGTGGAACAATATAGTACCATAGGATGACAGATATCCCTTATCGTGTTTAAAGTTGCTTAAACCCAAATCGGTCATTAGGCTGTTACGCACTGACAAGCCTTCTTTTTGTCATCGGTCTTGTCGCTTTTCAGTTACAATGGAACCCCATTGCGCCCTCAAACCGGCAATACATCTGTTCAAAGACTCCCTTGTCGGCATAAACGCCGAGTTGTCGCAAACCTCATGACATTCAGTCAGTCGGTCATCATAACGCTAATGAACGATTTGGGATTAAGGTGGGTTCTATAAATTCATTTCTGACGATTTTGCGATTTGTTTCGAGCAGATTGCTGTGCGGGACAGAGCCTTCAGCCACAAAACATGGAGTGTTGCTGGCATGCCAGCAATGCGAGCATTGTGACCGAGTGACAAACAGCAAGATGCCGAAAGAAAGCCAAAAGCGGCGAAAAGTTAATTTAAGTCCATCAGTTATATTGTTTATTGTAACGGTGAATTTATAGAACCCACCTAAAGTCATACCAATACAAACCTATTCAATAAAAGTCATGGAAGCAAAACCTTTACTTAATATCTTTGTGACGATGGCCTCCGCTTGCTTCCAGCGAAACCGCCAGTTCGACGCGACGGTCAGCTATCCATTCGTTCCCGAACAACTGGATTTCGCCAAAGGCAATGCGCCCCGTTCACTTCTTGTGTCTTTACCCGATTCAGGCCTCTCCTTCGACGAGAGCCAAGAATGCTTTGCCGATATAGTCACACGCCTCAAAGAACTGGGCGTGAAGCCTCTGCCAGAGATGGACATACAGTACTGCCAACTGATTTCAGAAGGCGGTCCAACCCTCTGCGAGTATCTGCTGACTTATCCACTTTGAGAATATAGACGCACACCGTCCATACATATTGTTGACGGAAGTTGTGGATGTTCAGTGCTGAACCTATGGTTATTCGATGCCGAATGTCCACAGCTTCGGTGTCAAATGTCCACTGCTTCGATGTCAAATGTCCACAGCTTATTTGCTTGTCACAAAGTGTCACCGTTCCGTTTTGAGACAAAAACAAGTCGCTGTCAACTCAATGATTGTTGACAGCGACTTGTGTCATGATGGGAATAAGAACTATAATCGACCTGTGGCCGCCTTGTAGCTTACAGACGATGTGTCCTTATTTTCGGTTCAGTGTGTATCCTCGGATTGGTAGAAGCATACACTGTCGTAGTCTCCATTTGCTACTCGATGAGCATGGTAGGTATTAGTTTCCTACATAAATAGCACGGACGGATGAAGCATCGTCTCGGCGTAGAGTTTTCATTTCTGCCGTGGTTGAG
>JAGHSZ010000051.1 GCA_018065565.1 Candidatus Colivivens caballi | reverse complement strand
GGGCGCAATGGGGTTCCATTGTAACTGAAAAGCGACAAGACAGATGACAAAAAGAAGGCTTGTTAGCGTGTAACAGTCTAATGGACGATTTGGGTTTAAGGAGAGTAATACCTTGTGAAACTTAAACGGGACTCCATCACTCCAAATTCCGGATGAACCTACTATTTTTCGAACACTAAGAAACGAAAAGACCTTCTCCCATCCTATTTCTTTCAGGACGGGAGAAGGTCATATAAACTCGCGCAGATTGCGCTAAACAAAAAGGAGAAACTTGTATTACTACTTCATCAGCATCTTCTTTCCATTCTTGATGACGATGCCCTTGTAGCCTTTGCCTGCTGGTGTTCCTTGCAGAGTGAATTCCTCGCTGACACGCTTTGGTGAGTGCTCATCGTAGATGGTACGAATGCCTGTGGCTTCATCTTCCTCGCCAATGAGAGTGATGACCACCTTGTTGGTAGCTGCCACCGGAGTGTAGGCATCGAATGGAGACTCTTTCTCGGAGATCTGCATGTACCAATCGACTGCTGGCACATAGCTGCTGGTGATTTTGAGTCCACCGTCGCGAGCCATGATGAAGCACTTCTGCTCGTTGCCATCCATCTTCTTGGTGTAAGTGCCGATGAAGTCGTACATTGCGTATGCAGTCTCGGTGTGGACGCTGTGCATAGTCGAAGCCTTTGTGACGGTGCGTGCGCCAAGTTCCACAATGTTGCTGTATGCATCATCTGGTTTTACGAAATAAGGAGTGGCAGCACGCAGTGTACCGTTCTGAATTTTGAGGAGTTCGACAGTGGTGCGTTCATAGACTCCGTCGTTGTCGTCATCATACTGGTGTATGCCATTGACGCAGGCTGCGGTAAGGTGGTTTTCAGCCAGTTCGTCGGTATTGACAGCGAATGGCAGATACCAGCTGTTCCACACATTAGCATAGAACTTGCGGTGATAAGTTACTGACGAGTAGTAGCGATCCTCGGCAAGGTCGAAGTTGGTGCCATCATAGAAGTCGAAAGCGTTGCTATATACCACGGTTGGTGACTCTGCGCCATCAGGCAGTTCGATGCGTGCGATGGTGCTGGCATCGGTGGTTGTGGAATAACATGGGAAAATGTCGTAGTCGCCGTCGGCTGAATTTTCAGGCCATGTGATGTCGATGTCGGTCACGCTCTGCTGTGGCTGCAAGGTGACTGGTGAAGACGACATGATGTATTGGCTTGACTGCAATTCATTGTTATAAAGTTCTGCACCTAAATAGTATTCTGCCTCGTGTGTGCTGCCGTTGATGATAGGCAGACTGAGTGTGTAGTGTTCGCCAGAAACAGGTTCAGTCACAGTGTTGCCCTCAGCATCCAGGAGCGTTGGAGTTCCGTTGGAATAGAGATAGTCGCCACGATCTGGACAGATGCCGATGATGGCACTTTGGTTCTGTGAGAAACGCACACCATCCTTGCCGAAACAGCTTTCAGGCAGAAGCATTACAGAATCATTGTCGTTGTAGAATGCAGTGACAAGATAGTAGCCGTTGCCAATGCCCGACCATCCCCAGTTGAAGTGGAAATAGTTGCGTGTGTTGCCGTCGGCACCAACTTCTTTCTTGTAACCGTCGCATACAAAGCCATGTCCACCTTCACTTTCCGAACGACCAGTATAGAACACTGGACGACCCGCAGCCAGTTCGTTGTAGATGAGTTGTTCCCACATGTCGTCCTGTCCGCTGTACTGTACATCGCGTTCAACGAAGGTGATGCCTTGGTCATAGCCGAAATGGTTGACCAATACATCGTTCTGCACGAATGCATCGGTTGCCGCCGTTGAGCAGCTGTTGCCATATTTCATGTTGACAGCAACACCCAGATGGTACATCAGTGTAGCCACAGCTGAATTCTCTTCATTAGTGTTTTCAACGGGTTCAGCATACCACTGTCCCTGAGTCTGGTCGTACACATAGTTTTGAGCACCGTAATGGTCTGCCATGTGTTCCCAGTCGTAAGTTGTTTTGGAAAAATCTACTTCTAAGTATTTGCGCTTAGTGCTTAAATAGTATCGATTTGAGCCTGCTCCCTGTTTTGGCCATTTGTGATAGTTCATGATTTGCGCCATGGCCGTGGCAGCACATCCAGTAAGGCAATGGCCTCCGCTTCCGTTCGATGGGCATAGGTTGTTGTAAGGTGCATCCTGATCCCATGTTGTGGTGAGCATCGGGCCGATGTCGTCCCACGCATTGTCGGGGGCGGGTGCCGTCCGCACCTTGCCGGTGCTACCCGCTATGAGTCCGATGTCAGCGCTCAGGTCGCTCATCCATTCGTTGAGTCCGGGTGGCAGGTTGTCAGGGTTGATGGTCCCGGAATCGGAGTAGCCCAATATGGCGGGAGCAATGTCGTCAGCAGAAAGAATCAAGAAGCCGCCGTCGTGTTGCTGGTTGTAAATATAGACCGTCGGCACAGTGCCAACCGTCATAGTGTGAACCAGTTGCATCTTGTTAGCTGATTTCTTAATTCTGTAATTGACTTGTGTTGAGTTGTTGATTCGTGCAAGTGCAGCGTCGGGAGTAAGAGGCCGCGCACATGCTTGGCTCGCTGCCAACAATACGGCAGTGAAGGATACGATAGGTCGATAAAGGTTAGTCATAAGTCAGTCTTAGGTATATATTAGGTTGGTTAGTTTAGTAAGGATTACTTGTATCAAGTAGGTTAATAGTTGCAAATATACATTTCTTCGTGCGCAGTGCAAATTTATTTCAGCATTTATGCATATATGCGCTGCATTTTGTGCAATTTTAGGCTTTCACAAGTATTATTTGCTACATGCAGATTGCAAAAACCGGAACAACTGCGGTATGTGGGCAGTTATTCCGGTTGTTTGGAAGAGGAATGGGAGAAACCTTCGGCTGACGCCGAAGGCACAGGGGCAAAACATGATGCCAATGAAAAGCCAGTGGGAAATCGATGAAACCCGAGCCAATGGCTAACGGCTAAGGTCAAACGACGAACCAACAGGTGGGCACGGAACCACGCCAATGGCTAATGGCTAACGGCCAATGGCTAATGAGAAACAGCCAATGGCTAATGGCTAACAGCCAACGGCCCATGAGCACCGACCAATGACTAACGGTCTAAAAAATCCGATAGCACAAACGGACATTGAGCACTGGATAGACATTCAGTTTTGAGAGTGTTTTGATGGCACCGCCTTCGTCGCCACTGACTGTGGCATCGTCATCGAGACGGAAATACCCGTCGGCACTGTTGCAATAGAACTTTGGCTGGTTCCAGAGCATGAGTCCGAGGTCGCACGAAACACCGATGCGGCTCTTGGTCTGTACGGCACGGCCGAAACCGATGCCAAAATACGGTTTAACCGATGCCATCTCGGCATAAGCATCAATTACACCGTTCTTTGTTGGCGTTAGCAGGTAGTCGCCTACTTCGGCACCAATCTTGCCGAAGTTGTGCAACAGCGCACCAGTTTGGTTGAAATCGTAGATTTGTTTGAGTTCTTCCATTCCGCTTGTGTTCTTTACTGTCAACACCTTTGAAGTACCGACATAGGCACCGGCAGTAACATGGAAACTGGAATTGCGGAACGGATAGACATCAACAAGCAATTTACCACTGGTCATTCCAACACTGCCATCGATACCGATGCTGTTGAGCGTGAGAGGGGTTCCCATAAATGCCTCATAGTCCATGCGCAGTTGTGGGCTGATGCACAAATCGACATCTGTACTGAAAGTGATGTCGGGAATGGATGATACGCCCGCACGCACCTGTACATAATTACCAATAGGTGCACCAAGGTCGATGCCCCACCCCGTTGAACCGATTTCAACTCCCGCTGACAGGTGGTCAAATATGCCCATGTCATCGGTCTGTGCCATTGAGGTTGCAGAACAAAGTGCCAAAGTTGCAACAAGGAAAAGATTTCTTGATGTCATAAGTTTGATGATTGTTTGATTAATATTCAGGTTTACTGTAACTGCTGATGCATTTGTTCGCGACTGAACGGACGGATGTTATCGACAATCCACTGGCGCATCTGCTTGCCGTCGTCGGTCTCCTGCTTGTAACTCATGAAGTCGAGCGTGATGCCGAGTTCATCGGCAATGCGGAGTGCAAACACAGGCCAAATCATGCCTATGTCGCCAATGACAGGCAGACTGCCTTCGTGGCGTGCGAAAGCCGACATCTCCATACGGAACGGAATCTTTGACAGTTTGGTCTTTGGCAGTCCCTTGTTGATGGCTTCCTGAATCATTGCGCTCTGACGCTGGAGATCCTGTGCCTTGCGTAGGTTCTCGTCAAGGTCGAAACGGATAAGTGTCTTGTCTTTCAGACTGTATGTTGGCTGATGCTGCCACCATGACCAGATGCCGTGACCAGTGTAGGTTTCGAATGGTCCGTCATGGATTTCCTGGGTGAGGGCTACTGCCGACTCAATGATGACATCCGACTGTCCCATCAGTTGGGCAATGCGGCGTGAACGCTCGGCAATCGGAATGCTGTCACCGACTGCAAGTCCCACATGACCACCTCCGACAAGTTGCGGAAGTGTAACGAGAACTGGCACTCCACGCTTTGCAGCGGCACCCAGCATGGTGCGTGGGTCGCATCCCCATCCTGCCACGACCTCAAATGGTTTGCCGGTCTGTCGGCAGATAGAATGAATCTCGTCGGCAAGCATCTCGGTACGCAGTCCCATAGGATATGCCATGTTGGCTGCTGCCTTGATGACGAAGTGTCCTTCGGCATCCTTGCGACGGGCGAGGAGTTCACGGTCGAGTATCATCTCGCGGCTAAGGTCATCTATCTGTTCGTCGGTGAGGTCGGTAAATTCAAACACATTACCGCGTGGCATCTTGTCGGCAGGAAGTCCGAACTGATCGGCAGGACACATCTTCACACGGTCGAGTGTTCCACCCATCTCGTGGTTGACAACAGCCGAACTGGTTGTCACGCCATCGACTATGCCTTTTGTGATGAGTTCGGCAATGAGTGTGGTGACACCCTCGTGGATGTTTGGACCACTGCCGGTGACCACAGCCACCTTGCCTCCACGGCGTTTTGCTTCTACTACTTTTTGGATTGCGGTGTCGAGCGTCTGGCGTGAGCGCTCGTCAAGTTCGTTGTAGAACTGGTCAATAAGTGTGCGATTAATCATATTGTAGTGGTTTAGTTGTTTATGGGGGTTGGTTGTTTAGGGGTTGGGAGGGGGATTCGAGGGTTCGAGGAATCGATGATTCGAAAGATCGAACAATCGAGACTTCGAGAAATCGAACAATCGAGACTTCGAGAAATCGATGATTCGAGAAATCGATGATTCGAAAAATCGAGGGTTCGATAATTCGAGCAATCGACAATTCGAGCAATCGAGCATTCATGAACCCCGACGATTCGGGGTGCGACGAATGGTCTAATCACTCAATCTCACCGTTCTCAATGCCGCTTCAAGTTGGCGAATAAGCAAGCGCTTGCTCTTGTTTGGAGCATACACAAAACCTTCGACGACAAGGAGTTTGCCAGGAATGAGGTCTTCACGGACATGCATGATGTAGGAGCCCCCCATCATGTCGTTCTTCATTTCCCAGAGTCCGCGTGCCTCAGTGACCACAGCCCCGTTCACATTGATGCTGTGAATCATGGTCAGTCCAGGCACGGTTGCCATATACTGATTGTCCTTATATCCACGGATATTTATTTCCATCACAGAGTCGCGCATGGCTTCGAGCGAAGCAGGCGATGAGTTTGTGAGGTCGATGGTGTACATACAGATGTTCATGCGGTTTTCATTGTCTTCCTCCGATGCCCAGAAGAAGTTTTCGCCAACCTTTGTGATGTTCTTCACCTCTTTCGGCGCAAAGATGCTGATGCCAAACTGCTTCTGTGCCTGACTCAGCACCTGGCTGCTGTAACGCTTGCGAAGGTCAATCTGCACTGATGCCAGTTCGGCTTCGGTGAGCAGACTGATGATTTTGTCGGAGTTGTCGGACGCATACTGTGCCAGTTCACGACCATTCGGTGCTGTGAGTGTGATGATGATCTGTGGATGAGCATACACATCATGGGCAACCGACATTGATGCCTTTGTATATTTACTTCCGAAATCTGCCTTCACGATGTTGGCATATCCCTGGAATGTCTTGGAGAACGAGTTGGGATTGACATTTACAACATGGAAAGAAGATTCCACCTGATTGAGCCCTGGTATCTCCTTGTTCATAACCTGCATGAACACACTGCCGTCATTGGTCTTCGTCCATTCTTTGTTGGCTACGACGAGCAGTTCCCAAGGGGCACTATCGGTGTTCTTGCCCACTTTTGACTTTTGGGTGGAATCGGTGCAACTTGTCAGCAACACCATTACAAGTAATGCAACAAATAATGCAGTCTGTTTCATGTGAATTGTGGTTTAGTGGGGTTAGTGGTTTGGTTGTTTAGTTGTTTGGTCCAAAAGTCAGATACATCTCACTACCAGCAAGGAGGAAGCACCCAAGACCAAAGTCCTCAAAATCGGGAGTGCTGGTGTAGGTCACGGGCTGCGAGTCGCTTGGTTGCTTGCCCGTTCCCTGCACATATCCGAGAAAACCGTCAGTGTGCAGGCAGTCATCTGCCATTGCCTGCCATGCCTTGATGACAGCACGGCGGTATTTCTTTTCAGGCAACAGACCATGACGGATGCCCCATGCCATGCCATAGACGAAGAGTGCTGTGCCGGTGAGTTCCTTGCCTCCGAAGTGTGACTGGTCGTGCAGACTGACATTCCAGAATCCATCGCGCCGCTGACAACTCAGCAGTGCCTTGCTCATCAGTTGGAAGTCGGCTACATAGTCGTCAAGGTGCGACACCTGACACTTCGACTCCTGAATGGACTGCATGGCACGCACAAGTGCGGCATACACCCATCCATTGCCACGGCTCCAATAGCAGTTGCGCCCGTTTGGTTCCTTATATGGAGGGACAAAATCCTTGTCGCGATACCACAGTCCTTCATCACGGTTGAACAGTCCTCCTGCAAGCGAGTCACGGGTCCATGCATACATCTGCCAGCCCTGTTCTGCTGGTTTTGCTGCATCGCTGCGATAGGAGTCGGCATAAATCTTGGTGAGGCGAGTCAGTACTGGCAGCCCCATCTGTATGGCATCAATCCAGGTCCAGTCGTGGCGACTTTGGGCATTTGCCATCAGATGGTTGACACACTGGATGGTCGGTGCAAGGATGGAGTCGTTGCGTGACTGATGTTCATACCACCACATGTAAGCCTGCGAACAGCAGTAGTCGTCGGCATCGCGGGTGGTGACTCCGTTGCGTGGAGTCCATAGGTGGGCAGTGCCCCAGTCGCGGAAATATTGAAGATTGGCTGTGAGTTGCGATGAGCCGGCCTTCTGCTCGATGTCGCACAAGGCAGCCAGTCCTTCAAAGTAAACGCCACGGGTCCAGAGGTTGCTTGGACGCATTTTCTTCACGAATGTAGGTGCGCCAGCATCGGGATTGTGCTGTTGGAAATAGCCGTTAGCCAGTTCCATGGAACGCAGGATGTCATCGGGGTTCGGTGTCCGTGCAGCATAGGCAGGACAGAACGCCGACAATGCCATCAGAGTCAAGAGAAATGGTTTTATGACACGAAGAATGTGCATGCTACTTTGAATTGTTTGCCGGGAACAGCCGTTTCCGATATTGTTACCTATATTATATAATATGTATAGTGGTTGACAGTCGATAGTTCGAATGCTTATGTCATGGCACTTGATACAATGTTTTCGAGTTCACCCGTTGACACATTGCCCTTGAATTCACCCTTGCGTGCAATGGTTATATGCCCCGTTTCCTCCGACACCACGATGACGACAGCATCGCTCTGCTCTGCCATACCAAGGGCGGCACGGTGGCGTGTTCCAAAATCCTTTGGGATACCAATTGAATTGGATGATGGGAGCATACACTCGGCAGCCACAATGCGACCATTGCTGATGATCATGGCACCATCGTGCAAAGGGCTGTTCTTGAAGAAGATGTTGCGAATCAACCGTACGCTGATCTTCGCGTCAACGACAACGCCAGTCTTGATGATGTCGGTGAGCGACATGGAGCGTTGCAGCACTATGAGCGCACCAACATTGTTCTTGCTCATCTGTTCACATGCCAGCACCACATTCGTCACATTCTCGTTTTTCTTTCGCATTGCCTCCGCAGAGTTTTTGTCGTTCTTGCCCCTGCGCGACAGCAATTTCGTCCACACCAGCATCTTACGCTGTGAACCGATGGTGAGCAGGAATCGCCTGATGTCGTCCTGAAAGAGGATGATGAAGGCAATGGCACCGACACTGACCAACTTGTCGAAGATGGTACCGAGCAGGCGCATTTCAAGCACTTGCGACACTGCCACCCATATGGCAATGAACACCAGCACGCCGTAGAACACATAGAGCGAACCAGAGTCCTTCATCAGTCGATAGACATAGTAGAGCAGTCCTGCCACACACAGTATGTCAATGATGTCTTTTATTCCGAAACTTACAAACACGGTGTGAATTTATTTTTTTAATTTGATTATTCTATTTGCTGGATGTATCGGCGGATGTGGGCTGTCCCTGTTAAGGGCAAGTGCATCAGCCGACATGCATTGCGCCAGTCAGTCTGACACATTCGCGAGCCTCGTTCACCTCATGCACACGGAGGATGTTGGCACCCTTGGTCAGTGCAATGGTGTTGAGGACGGTAGTGCCGTTGAGAGCTTCCGACGGTGATGTGCCGAGAGTCTGGTAAATCATCCGCTTATGCGAAACACCGACAAGGACCGGGCGTTCCAGCAGTTGCAGGTGTTCCATCTGGGCAAGCAGGCGGAAGTTCTGCGACAGAGTCTTGTTGAAGCCAAAGCCAGGGTCGAGGATGATGTCGTTCTGCCCAAGGTCGCACAGTGCCTGCACCCGCTGTGAAAAGAAACGGAGTGCCGCAGCAGTGATGTCGTCCGACTCGTCAACAGGCTGATTGAATGTAAGCACATACGGCACACGGCATTCTGCCACAGTGTGGAACATCGCATCGCTGCCACCACTCACATCATTGATGATCTGCACTCCAAACCGTTCGATGCACTGCCGCGCAATGGCTGGGCGAAATGTGTCAACTGAAATGACAGCATCGGGATATTCCCCACGAATGACATTCAGTCCTTCCTCCAGTCGCCGCCATTCCTCGTCCTCAGTAACAGGTTCGCTGCCGGGACGGGTGGAGCATCCGCCGACATCAATCAAGTCGCCAGTGAGGTGTGGTTTCATGCCATGCTGGTAGAACGAATCGGGTGTGAGATTGACAATCTCCATCACTTTCGGCTGGTTCAAGTCAATGAGCCGTCCACCTGCATTTATTGTCCGTATTGGTACATTCATGGCGCAAAGTTAATAAATTATTGATAATTGATTATTGATAATTGATAATTATTTGTACCTTTGTGCCATAAATAAGTGATAATTATGATTTCAATCGAACAACTTTACGATTTATTCGAACAGCATCCAGTCATCACCACCGACAGCCGCGACTGCCCTGCCGGCAGCATCTTCTTTGCACTGAAAGGCGAGACATTCAATGGTAATCAATATGCCAAGCAGGCTCTCGACAAGGGATGTGCTTATGCCGTGGTTGATGAAATAGCAAAGGAAGACGAGGACGACAAGCGCATGTTTCTCGTTGACAATGTGCTGTTGACACTGCAACAACTGGCTCAGTTCCACCGCCGCCGTCTCGGCACCACCGTCATCGGCATCACCGGAACCAACGGCAAGACCACAACCAAGGAACTCATTGCAGCAGTGCTCAAACGCAAGTACAACATTCTCTACACCCAGGGAAACTTCAACAACTCCATCGGTGTGCCAAAGACTGTGCTTCAACTGCGACCTGAACACGAGCTGGCGGTCATCGAGATGGGGGCAAGTCACCCGGGCGACATCAACGAACTGGTGAACATTGCTGAACCCGACTACGGCATCATCACCAATGTGGGCCGTGCTCACCTGCTCGGTTTTGGTTCGTTCGAAGGTGTCGTGCGCACCAAGGGCGAACTCTACGACTTCATCCGTCAGCATGGCGGCACTGTGTTCATCAATGCAGCCGACACCAACCTCATGGGCATAGCCGACGGGCTCCGACTCATCAAATATGCCGACGACGGCAACTTCATCAGCAGCGACCCGTTCCTGCGCTTCAAGTGGAACGGACACGAGGTGCAGACACAACTCATCGGTGCCTACAACATCAATAATGCGTTAGCAGCCGCAATGATTGGTCACAACTTCGGTGTGCCTGACGACGACATCTGCCAGGCTCTCAGCGAATACACTCCGTCGAACAACCGTTCGCAGTTTGTGCAGACTGCCACCAACCGCCTCATCGTCGATGCCTACAACGCCAACCCGACAAGCATGATGGCCTCGTTGCGCAACTTCTCCGACATGAAGGCGACCAACAAACTTGCCATACTCGGCGACATGCGCGAACTGGGCGAAGTCAGCCAGGACGAGCACTGCAACATCATCCGTTTCCTTGCATCACAGGACATTGAGGCATGGCTCGTAGGTGGTGAATTTGCAAAGGCTGCCGATTCACTGAGCACATCCGACATTGCCGGTTACGCATCAAGCGTGAGGTGTTTCGCTGATGCCGAAGCCATCAAGCACTACATCGCCGACAACCAGCCAGCCGACCGTACCATCCTGGTCAAAGGCAGCAACGGCACACGCCTGTTCACACTCCCCGAAATTCTCTGACAACGGTCTGACCAGGGTTTGTGTGGGCGAGTTCACTTTTCTGCATGCGTCATCGCACAATGGTGTATGCGTCATGGCACAATCACTACGCATGTTGCAGATGCATCGCAGCATGAAATGATGGTATCATGGCATGAAACGACGATATTGCGACTTGAAACAATCATTTCATGGCATAATACCATGATTTTCGTTGAAGGCATCGTCCTTTCCGTTACAGGCCTATGGACCCTGCTTTTATCCACGCACATTCGCGTAGAACCCTTACAATAAGACCAGACTGACCTCTTACAAAATCCGCATACAATCAAAACCAATCAAATATGAAACGATTTGCAATAATGGCACTTACAGCATTAGCACTGACAGGATGCAATCCTGCGGGCAACAACAACCAAGAGACAGACGACACATTCGAATATGCAAACGAACGGTTTGCCGACCTTCAAATGCTCCGCTACAAAGTGGAGGGATTTGAAGACCTCACAGTCAAGCAAAAGGCCCTCATCTATCATCTGAGCGAGGCTGCACTCTACGGACGCGACATTCTCTACGACCAGAACGGCCGTTACAATCTCCGCATCCGCTATATGCTCGAATCAATCTACACCTGTGACAAGGTAGATCATGACACCGACGACTTCAAGGCAATGGAGATTTACTTGAAGCGCGTGTGGTTCTCCAACGGCATTCACCACCACTACGGATGCGAAAAGTTTGTCCCGGGATTCTCCGAACAATGGCTTCGCGACGCATGGGCAAAAGTTGAAATGGCTGAGGACATTGACATCGACGAACTGTGTCCAGTCATCTTCAACCCTGAAATCATGGCAAAGCGTGTGAACCTCGCCGAAGGCGCCGACCTCATCCAGACATCGGCCTGCAACTACTACGAAGGTGTTACGCAGAAAGAGGCAGAGGACTTCTACCTCGCCGAAAAGGCCAAGGGCGACCCTGAGCATCCAGTGATGTTCGGCATGAACAGCCGACTGGTCAAGGACAAGGACGGCAAAATCTACGAAAAACGATGGACTGCCAACGGTCTGTATGGCAAAGCAATAACCAAAATCATTGAACACCTCGTCAAGGCACGCACCTATGCCGAGGACGAACAGCAGGGCAAGGTCATCGACAAACTCATCGCATACTACACCACCGGCGACCTCAAAACATTCGACGAATACAGCATCCTCTGGGTGGAGAACACCGAACCGCTCATCGACTTCGTCAACGGATTCATCGAGTGCTATGGCGACCCACTCGGACTGAAATGTTCATGGGAGTCAATCGTCAACTTCAAGGACCTCGAAGCCACCAAGCGCACAGAGACTCTGTCAAAGAATGCACAGTGGTTTGAGGACAACTCGCCTGTTGACAGCCGTTTCAAGAAAGAGAATGTGAAGGGCATATCAGCCAAGGTCATCAATGCAGCCATCCTCGGCGGCGACCTCTTCCCTTCGACAGCCATCGGCATCAACCTGCCTAACAGCGACTGGGTCCGCAAGGAGCACGGCAGCAAGTCTGTCACCATCGGCAACCTCACCGATGCCTACAACAAGGCAGCAGGCAGTGGCATGCGCAACGAGTTCTGCTACTCTGACACTGAGTCAAAACTGATTGAGCAGTTTGGCGACATCACCGACGACCTCCACACCGACCTCCACGAATGTCTCGGACATGGTTCGGGCAAACTCCTGCCTGGCGTCGATGGCGACAGTCTGAAAGCCTACGGTTCAACCATCGAGGAAGCACGCGCCGACCTCTTCGGTCTCTATTATGTTGCCGACCAGAAGCTCATCGACCTCGGTCTGATTAACGACAAGGACGCCTACAAGGCACAGTACTACACATACATGATGAACGGACTGATGACACAGCTCGTACGCATCGACCTCGGCAACAACATCGAAGAGGCACACATGCGCAACCGTGCCCTCATCGCTCATTGGTGCTACGAGCAGGGCAAGGCCGACAATGTGGTGGAAATGGTAAAGAAGGACGGCAAGACCTATGTCAAAATCAACGACTATGAGCGTCTCCGCCAGCTCTTCGGCAAACTCCTGGCCGAGATTCAGCGCATCAAGAGCGAAGGCGACTACACTGCTGCACAGAAACTCGTCGAGACCTATGCCGTGAAGATTGACCCTACACTCCACAAGGAAGTTCTCGAACGCTACAAGAAACTCGACCTCGCTCCTTACAAGGGTTTCATCAACCCCGTCTATACACCGGAGTACGACAGCAAGGGTAACATCACTGATGTGAAGATTGACTATACTGAAAGCTATGCCGACCAGATGCTCCGTTACAGCACACAGTACCGCACACTCCCTCTCATCAACGAATAGTCACATACACCCGATGAACAACACCATTCTTGACATCAAGAAAGACCTCCGCGCAGCAATGAACGGGGTGGCATCAGCAGCAATGCGCTCCACAGCCGACTACCGAGTAAACTTTGGCGTGGAACTGCCCCGTCTGCAATCCATGGCGCAGGAATACGGTAAGAATCACGAACTGGCTCAGTCCCTGTGGAAAGAGTCAGTTCGCGAATGCCGCATCCTTGCCACGATGATTCAGCCAGCCGAGCAGTTCGACAGCGACTTCGCTGACCTCTGGATGGACTCCATCCACACACTCGAAATTGCCCAGATTGCAGCGCTGCACCTTTTTCAGCACATCAACTGCGCAGCCGACAAGGCATTTCAGTGGATTGCCTCCGACGACGAGATTCGCCAGGTCACTGGTCTGAGCATCCTATGCCACCTCCTGCGCCGCACTTCGCTCAATCCTCGGTGCATCAACGAACTGACCGACCAGCTCCATGCACTCACCGACGACGACAACACCCCAATGTCAGTGCGCCGCCTCGCCACCAATCTCCTGCAAGGGCAACTTTCCCACGATGCCTAACCCACAATCCAGTCACCCTTTTCACACCCCCAGCCCCCATATGCCAGCATCCCCCGACATGCTCTCCCTTGTACGCGAAGAGCTCACCCAGTACATGAACCGCAAACGGTGTCGCAAAACCCCCGAGCGCTACGCACTCATCGATGCCGTTTACACCATCGGCAAGCAGTTCACCATCGATTCCATGCAGGAATATGTGAGTCAGAACATGCGCATCAGCCGTGTCACCGTTTACAACAACCTTGAGATGTTTGTCAAGGCAGGCCTTGTCGTCAAGCATCCCACGCCAAGCATGGTGTTCTACGAAGCCTGCTATGCCAGTCCCACTCACCATCAGCTGCTTTGCACCGTCTGCGGAGCGACCACAGAATTTCTCGATGCGAACATCACCGACTATGTCATGTCGATGCGTTTCAAGAAGTTCTTTTCGTCCAACTGCTCAGTCACCGTCTATGGAGTCTGTGCCAAGTGCAGAGCGCGGCAGAACCGTGAAAAGAAGAAACTGCGCGATAAATTAGGAGAAAACAACAAATAATTTCGCTGTCAGTTCACTTAATTCCCATTTATTTCGTACATTTGCACTCTTGAAAACAGTCAGTTGCCCGAAGAAGGCACGACAGCAACAACCAATATCACAAATAACACAATGAAAGTAGATGTATTATTAGGTCTCCAGTGGGGAGACGAAGGAAAAGGAAAAGTCGTTGATGTGCTGACACCACGCTACGATGTAGTAGCTCGATTCCAGGGTGGACCAAACGCTGGTCACACACTCGAATTTGAAGGAGAGAAGTATGTGCTGCGTTCCATTCCTTCAGGCATTTTCCAGGGAAACAAAGTCAATATCATAGGCAACGGCGTGGTTCTTGCCCCCGACCTTTTCATGGATGAAGCAAAAGAACTCGAAAAGTCAGGTCACGAACTCAAGAGCCGTCTCCACATTTCAAAGAAGGCACACCTCATCATGCCTACACACCGTCTGCTCGATGCTGCCTACGAAGCAGCAAAAGGCAAGAACAAGGTGGGCACAACAGGCAAGGGCATCGGTCCGACTTACACCGACAAGATCAGCCGTAACGGCCTCCGCGTAGGTGACATTCTTGACAACTTCGAAGAGAAATATGCAGCCCACAAGGCACGCCACGAAGAAATACTCCGTTCACTCAACTACACCGACTACGACATCACCGAAGTCGAGCGTCACTGGATGGAAGGCATCGAATACATGCGCCAGTTCCCACTCGTTGACAGCGAGCACGAAGTAAACAATCTCCTTCGCGAGGGCAAGTCAGTACTGTGCGAAGGCGCACAGGGCACAATGCTCGATGTCGATTTCGGCTCATACCCATTCGTCACATCAAGCAACACCATCTGCGCAGGAGCATGCACCGGACTCGGACTCGGACCAAACAAGATTGGCGATGTGTTCGGCATCATCAAGGCATACTGCACACGCGTCGGAGCAGGTCCGTTCCCAACAGAGCTCTTTGACGAGACAGGAGCCAAGATTCGCGCCATCGGTCACGAGTACGGAGCAGTCACTGGCCGTGAACGCCGCTGCGGATGGATTGACCTCGTGGCACTGAAATACGCCATCATGGTCAACGGAGTCACCAAGCTCATCATGATGAAAAGCGATGTGCTCGACGACTTCCAGACCATCAAGGCATGTGTGGCATACAAGCAGAACGGACAAGTCATCGACTATTTCCCATACGACATCAACGAAGGCATCGAACCCGTATATGTCGAGATGCCAGGATGGAACACCGACCTCACCAGCTGTACATCCGAGGCACAGTTCCCACAGGCATTCAAGGACTATATCGCATTCCTTGAAGAACAACTCGAAACCCCAATCGCAATCATCTCAGTCGGTCCTGACCGTGAGCAGACCATAGAACGCTAATCACATCAAACCGACCAAGTGCGATGCTGATACAAGCCCGACAACTAAACAACAGCACGATTGAACTGCCTCTGTCAAAGAGCGTAGCCAATCGTGCTATTATTTTGTCACAACTCTATGGCACACCACAGGCACAGGCACAACTGCACAGCCAGCTCAGCGGCACAGTCCTGAGCGACGACATCCGTGTGATGCTCCGCCTCACCGACCGTCTCCACATCGACACCGATTTCACTGTCGAAGCATCAGGCACAGCCATGCGGTTTGGCACAGCACTGCTCGCCGTCACCCCGGGCACACGCACCATCACTGGCACCCAGCGACTCTGCCAACGCCCCATTGCCCCACTGGTCGATGCACTGCGCCAACTCGGAGCCGACATCCAGTATCTCGGTGAAGAAGGATTCCCACCACTGCGCATCACAGGCAAGCAACCAATGGATGGCGGACCTCTCACCATCCGCGGTGACATCAGTTCGCAGTTCATCTCTGCCCTACTGATGATTGCCCCTACCTTCCAGCAGCCTCTGCAACTCACCATCGAGGGCGAAGCTGTGTCGCAGCCCTATGTCGAGATGACTCGCCGAATGGTCAGCCAGCGGGCATGGGACACCATCGAACCCGATTGGTCGGCAGCAGCCTTCTGGTACGAAATCAGTGTACTGAGCGGCATCGACTTCCAGTTGCCAGGGCTCAGAGCCGACAGCGTACAAGGCGACCGTGTGTGCCACGACATCTTCGAGCAAATCCGTCGGAACACCGACCTACATTGCTTCTGCTACGACTTCACCGACTGTCCCGACTTGGTGCAGGCAGTGGTTGTCACCTGCTGCATGAAGCACATCCCATTCCATTTCACTGGTTTGCAGACACTCCGCATCAAGGAGACCGACCGCATCGCAGCACTTCAAAACGAAATGGCAAAGCTCGGCATTGAGATTCACGCCACAGACAGCGAGATGTGGAGCGACTCCATCAGCCGCCTTGCATCCACCGCAGTCGATGCCATCGATGCCATCGACACCTACAACGACCACCGCATGGCAATGGCATTTGCCCCATGTGCCATCACCCTTGGCTCCATACGCATCAACGACCCCGAAGTCGTCACAAAGTCATACCCAACCTATTGGGACGACCTCAAAAAAGCAGGATTCGAAATATGCTCTATCTGATACTCTCACTCATAGCCCTCGGCATTGTTGCCCTTATTGCCGGATGGCTGCGCAACCGTTCACTGCAAAAGAAGGTGGAACGGGGCGAAATAGCCGAACTGCCATCTATCAAGCAGATTGAAGACCGCGAATGCTGTGGTCAGCACGAAGTATGCGAAAAAGAAAGTCTGCTGGCAGCAGTCAGCCGTCAGATTGAATACTATGACGACGAAGAACTCGACCGTTTCCGTGGCCGCACATCCGACTCCTACACCGATGCCGAGATTGAGGAATTCAGCAACATACTCTACACCATGCACGACGACGAAGTGGCAGGCTGGGTGCGTTCACTACAACTCCGTGCCGTAGAACTGCCCGACCAGCTCAAAGACGAAGTGTTTCTCATTGTCGGAGAACGGCGACAGTGAACAGCACTTGCATTTCCCCCTCATCACCTCAACACCTCACCATCCACACACTATGCACTCATTTCGCAACATTTTCATCTCCCTTCTCGTCATCATGCTCACAGCCTGCACTGGCAACGAAGAAGGTCATTTCGACATTCACGGAGTGTGGATGCTTGAGTGCATACATGTGCCAGAAGGCAGCGACTACGACTACCGGCAAACCGGTGCCATGGTGCCAGTGAAAATCTTCACCGACAGCACCTACTATGTCGGACAGACCAAAGCAGTGCCAGGCCGATTCATGGTTTCGCCATCGTACAGCGG
>JAGHSZ010000085.1 GCA_018065565.1 Candidatus Colivivens caballi | reverse complement strand
CAGTAAGTATTAAGTTAAGGTAAAAGATTGTAAAAAGGATTTGATTAGGTATTAATTTTAAGGTTAGTAATGAAGAAGAGGCACTAGTGATAGTCCCTCTTATTTTTTTATATATACCCATCATCTTTTTCTGCGCCGTCAGCGCGGCTCGGTGAATGTCGCCTGAACTGCGAAACCTCATGGTGGCAGATGGCACTACTCATTGATGATGGTGGCCGGTGCCATGACGGATGGTTGATATGCACTGGCTGGTGATTGAGGCTTGCCATCATGGTTGCTGATAAATTGCCGCATGAGCGTTGGTGGATTGTTCCACGAGCGGTGCAAGATTGCCACACGAGCGCTCGTAAATGTCAAATCGTGCGGTCGATAATTGAAAAAGGTGTACACCTTCCTGGAAAAAGGTGTACAGGTTATTCAGAAAAGGTGTACACCAAACGCAAAGAAGGTGTACACCTTTTTATGATTTACGAGCGCTCGTGAAGCAAAACATGAACGCTCGTGAGGGAAAATACGAGTGCTCGTGAGGGAAAACTTATTCTGCGCCGTATAGAATCAGTGACGAAATTTCACTGATGTCGTTCACATTGACACTGCCGTCACCGTTGACATCGGCATCGGTTGGCAGGCCATCGGCGGTAATAAAGGTTACGAAAAGTTCTGAATCGGAGTTGATGACAGGAGTGGTGTACCATCCGTCGGTCACTTCGTCGGTCACATCCTTGCCGTTGAATGTGACGCGCTTGATTGTTTTGTCGTCGGATTGAGTGAGCAGGAACTTGTAGCTCTTGCCCAATTCTACTACTTGCTTCATCTCGCCTGCATTGCCCTGGCGAATGGTGAGGAAGTGGGTGTTGGCATCAGGTTCGTTGCTGAATTCCTGAATGTTGACAAAGTCTATCCATGTAGGAGCTACCATGTAGAGCATAGATGTGTTCTGGGGAACATACAGGATGCACTCGTCCGTGTTGACTTGATAGAATACGGAAGAAGGGATGGAGAGTGGACGCGACCAGTGAACTTTCACTGACTCGAGCGATGTGCAGCCATTGAACGCATATTTTGAAACGGTGCTGACCGACTTTGGTATCTCTACCGACTTCAACGCCGAACAATTCTCGAATGCCCGTACCCCAATGGTTGTCAGTGAGGCAGGAAGGTTGATAGACTCGAGCGATGTGCATTCTCTGAACGCTTGTTCGCCAATGCTGGTGACGGCCGCTGGGATGCTGACTGATTTTAGTGAAGTGCAATTATAGAACAAATGATTGTTGATTGAAGTGACGGCGTCAGGAATCGTCACTGATGTCAACGATGTACAGCCGGCGAAAGCGCATTGGTCGATGAAGCTGACGGAGCTTGGAATGTTGATTGATGTGAGTGGGAAGCAGTTATAGAATGCATAAAACCCAATACCCGTGACCGTTGAAGGAATCACCGTGGCGGGGCATCCGGCAATCAGATTGTTGGTTGCCGTCTCGATGATGGCGTTGCATCCTTCGCGCGAATCATATCGTTGATTGCCGGGACTGACCTCCAACGATTCCAGGGAGATGCACTGTGCAAAGACCAGGTCGGCGATGCTATCGACCGAATCAGGGATGATTATCGATTTCAGCGATTCGCAGTCGCGGAATGCACACTCGTCAATGAATTTTATGCCTTCGGGCAGTTCCACTGTTGTCAAGGTCTTGCAGTCGTAAAAGGCGTAATATGGCAGTTCGTTGAGGTCCTCGGCAAATGTCATGATGCCTTGACCGTCAACATATTCATTGCTGATCATGCCCCAGGGGAGTTTGCTGAAACTGTGAAAGTAGCACACTGAGTCGTTCGATGTGGTGTAATAAATCGTGTTTCTCGGAATCGCATTCAGGCAGAGGCCGATGGCGAACGACAGGCTAAGTAAGATGGTACGCTTAATCATATAACTTATAAAATTGATTGTAACTGATTTCTTGATATCAATTCATGGTAGGCAAGACAGCCGAGTTGCTCTACGGCTGTTGGTGTCATGATTGTTTTGCTGGCAAAGGTAAGAATAAAAATTGACATAAAGGCAAGAAATGAAGTGTAAATCGTGCAAGTTGACCTTGCGAAACCTGTGCCGTCTATTTATAAATATATGTGTAATATGCATATGAAATGATGGAATTGAGGTTCAAAACTTGTATTTTGGTCGAAAATGTGTGTCAATTAAAGCACATGTTTTGGTCAAAAAGTCAAAAAATCGTAACTTTGCAACGCATTTGTGCGCATCATATACAAAGCAATGTGCTTTTAGGAGTATTCTACCATGAAACAAATATGCGCTCTGTAATGAAACATTTTTCAGTGAACCTGCCAGTTCCTGCGATGAATCTGCCCGTTCAACTGTGTGTACGCACAAACATGATGAAACAAATGGAAGTCAAATGTAAAAGTAAGATAGAAATGAAAGGTAAAAAATTGCTTTTAAGTGTTTCAATGCTGCTTGCTGTATCTTCGTTGTTTGCTCAGCAGGTAGATCTCACTCTTCAGCGTGCAATAGAGATTGCGCTGGCTGAAAATCCAACAATTCATGTAGCCGACAAGGACATCGAACTGAAAAAGGTTGCCAGCACTGAGGCATGGCAGTCGCTTCTGCCGTCGGTCGATGGTTCGCTTGCACTGTCGCACAGCATCAAGGTGGCTGAAATGCGCACCAGCATGGGTACATTCAAGATGGGCATGGACGGTTCGACCACAGCTCAGGGAGGTATCACGGTTGCATTGCCACTCTTTGCCCCAGCAGTTTATCAGAACATGAAACTCACGAAGGAGGACATTCTCCTTGCACAAGAAAAAGCCCGTGGCAGCCGACTCGACCTCATCAACCAGGTGACAAAGGCTTACTACGGAGCAATGCTCAGCAGCGACAGCTATGAAGTGATGAAGAAAAGCTACGAAGTGGCACAGCAGAACTACAATGTCGTTGAGCAGAAGTTTAATGTCGGCAAGGTCAGTGAATACGACAAGATTTCTGCCGAGGTGCAGATGCGTTCGATGAATTCGTCGATGGTCAGTGCTGAGAGCGGCAAGGAACTGGCACTGCTTCAACTGAAAGTGCTGATGGGCATCAATCCTGAAATCGAGGTGGCAATTGCCGATGACCTCAAGTCGTATGAAGGCAAGTTGGCACTGTCGGATTCACAGTACGATGCAGCCGAACTCGACAACAACTCGGCACTGCGTCAGCTTGACCAGAATGCAAGTCTGCTCCAGCGTACACGCAAGATTCTTAGCACCAATTTCATGCCAACCGTGGCAATGCAGCTTCAAGGACAGTATCAGTCAATGTCGAACGACAACTGGAATGTCTTCAAGTACAAGTATTCACCAAGTCTTACCCTGGCATTCAATGTGTCGGTTCCAATCTATCATGCAAGCAACTTTACGAAGCTCAAAAGCAACAAGTTGCAGCAGGAGCAGCTTGGCGACACCCGTCTCAACACATATCGCCAGCTCAACATGGCTGCCGAAAGCTACCGAAAGAACATGGCGAGCAACCTGGCTCAGGTTGAGTCAAACGCAGAAGCAGTGAAGCAGGCTGACAAGGCTGTGAACATCAGCAGCAAGCGCTATGAAGTGGGTCGTGGCACAATCCTCGAACTCAACCAGAGCGAAACAGCACTCACTCAGGCCGAACTCACATACATGCAGTCCATCTACAACTATCTCGTCAACAAGGCTGACCTCGACTACACTCTTGGCCGCGAATAGTGAAAGGGCGCAATGAGGGCTATAAGCCTGATAGGTCCAATGAGCCTGATAGGCCTAATGGGCCAAATGAGCCTAATAGGTCCTATAAGTCCCATAGGTCCCATGAGCCCCATAGGAAAAACAAAAAACAAATCATAAAACTACACATATTGAAACAATGAAAAAGATTGTATTAATGGTGATTGCCGCACTGGCACTCGTGTCATGTGGCAATAAGGATGCCGACAAGAAACAGGAAGGCAAGCCACAGGTGAAACTCACCACAGTATCACAGCAGGAAGTACCACAGACAGAAACATATACTGCCACTGTGGAAAGCGATGTTAAGAACAACATCTCGCCAAACATTGCTCAGCGCATCAACCGCATACTCGTTGATGTAGGCGACCGTGTCAGCCGCGGACAAGTGCTCGTGCAGCTCGATGCAGCCAATCAAGACCAACTCCAGCTCCAACTCCAGAGCGCACAGATTCAGTTGCAGCATCAGCAGATTGAGTTCAACCGTACAGCCGAACTCTACACTTCGGGTGGCATCTCAAAGTCTGAATACGAGTCAGCTGAAACCCAGCTCACAGTACAGCAGAAGCAGGTTGCTATGCTGCGCACCCAGCTCAGCCAGGCAAGCCAGAACACACAGCTGACCAGCCCTATCAGTGGTGTGGTAACAGCACGCAACTACGACAACGGCGACATGTACTCAATGGGTCTTCCTGTCCTCACCATCGAACAGCTCAACCCCGTGAAACTCATCTGCAACATCTCAGAGACATACTTCAAGGATGTAACCGTAGGAATGCCAGTTGACATTCAGCTTGATGCCTATGGTGACGAACTCTTCGGCGGCAAGGTGTCAATTGTTTACCCATCCATTGACAAGGCCACACACACCTTCCCAGTTGAGGTCAATCTGCCAAACAGCGACCAGCGCGTGCGCCCAGGTATGTTTGCCCGTGCCACAGTCAATTTCGGCAGTGTCGAGCGCGTACTCATTCCCGACATGGCACTCGTAAAGCAGGTGGGAGCCGGCGACCGCTATGTCTATGTCTATAAGGACGGCAAGGTCAAGTACCAGAAGGTGGAACTTGGCAAGCACATGGGTGATCAGTATGAAGTCATCAGCGGTGTAACACCAAACTCACAGATTGTTGTTGCAGGTCAGACACGACTCAAGGACGGTGCAGAAGTCGAAGTGGTGAAGTAACACTGCGGCATCCCTTCCATCGTTCACAACACTGCAACAAACAGAGTTGCTACATAAATCAAAGAGAAAACAGTAAATTGTAATTCGTAATTAACAGATAACAAGATGAGTCTATACGAAGGGGCGGTGAAACGCCCGATTATGACAAGCCTGTGCTTCGCTGCCGTAATGATTTTGGGTATATTCTCGGTGGTTCAGTTGCCTATCGACCTCTACCCGGACATCGACACCAACACCATCATGGTACTCACCTATTACAACGGAGCATCAGCCAATGATATAGAGAACAATGTGACACGACCACTTGAAAATACACTCAACTCAGTGGAACACATCAAGCATGTCACATCAACTTCGAAAGAGAATGTGTCAGTCGTAACCCTCCAGTTTGAGTACGGCTACGACATTGACGCCTTGACCAATAATGTGCGAGACAAACTCGATATGGTTGCTAACACCTTGCCAAACGATGCCAACCAGCCAATCCTGTTTAAGTTCTCGACCGACATGATTCCTATCCTGATGCTTTCGGCACAGGCAGATGTCAGCCAGAAGGCACTCTACAAGATTCTGGACGACAATGTGGCTAACCCGCTGGCGCGTATCGACGGAGTCGGTACTGTGTCAATCAGTGGTGCACCTGAGCGTGAAATCAACATCTACATGGATGCCAACAAGATGGAGGCATACGGACTCAGTGCACAGCAGGTCAGCGCAGCCATTGCTGCCGAGAACCAGAATATCACTGGCGGTACCATGGATATCGGTACCCAGACCTATACGGTGCGTGTCGAAGGTGAATTCTCTGACCCTCAGCAGATGCGCAATGTGGTTGTAGGTCAGCACGACGGGGCCATCGTTTATCTGAAAGATGTTGCCCGCATCGTCGATGATGTCCAGGAACGCTCACAGCGTACATTCACCAATGGTGTACAGGGTGCTATGATTATTGTGCAGAAGCAGAGTGGCGCTAACTCCGTGGCCATCTCTAACAAGGTCATCGACATGATCCCTTTATTGCAGAAGAACCTGCCACCTGATGTTAAGCTCAGCGTGATGGTGGATACTTCCGAGAACATCATCAACACCATCAACTCACTGACCGAGACCATCATCTACGCCATGATATTCGTCGTGCTCGTAGTGTTCATCTTCCTCGGTCGCTGGCGTGCTACGGTCATCATCTGTATCACCATCCCTATGTCACTCATTGCATCGTTCATCTACCTGTATGCGACAGGCGGTTCGCTCAACATGATTTCGCTGTCGTGTCTGTCAATCGCCATCGGTAGTGTCGTCGATGATGCCATTGTGGTGCTCGAGAATGTCACTACTCACATCGAGCGTGGTTCCGACCCTAAACAGGCTGCAATCCACGCAACCAACGAGGTGGCAATCTCAGTTATAGCATCTACACTCACCATGATTGCCGTGTTCTTCCCACTGACCATGGTTTCGGGTATGTCGGGTGTGCTCTTCAAGCAGCTCGGATGGATGATGTGTGTCATCATGACCATCTCAACAACATCAGCACTTTCGTTCACTCCAATGCTCTGTTCACAGATGCTCCGTCTGAAAAAGAAGCAGGCAGGATGGTTTGTGAAGTTCTATGCTCCTATCCAGAAGTGGCTCGACCGTCTCGACGACTGGTACGAAGCCCGCATCAACTGGGCAGTGCGCCATCGCTGGACTGTCATCATCGGCTGTATCGCATTCTTCATCCTCAGCATCATCACTATGGAGCTGGCTGGTATCAAGAGCGAGTTCATGCCATCGAACGACTCAGGCCGTGTCGGTGCCACACTTGAACTCCCTATCGGTACACGCGTTGAGAAGGCAGAGGTTATTGCCAAGGAACTCTCTGACAAGTGGATGCAGCGTTACGGCAAGGACCTTCGAGTTTGTAACTTTACAATCGGTCAGGCTGGCGACAACAACACCTTCGCTTCGCTCAACTCCAACGGTTCGCACATCATTTCGTTCAACATGATGTTTGTTCCGTCGAACGAGCGCGACCGTGGTCTGGCAGAAATCTGTGACGAGATGCGTGCCGACTGCAAAGACATTCCTGAACTTGCCAAGTCGAATGTGATGCTCGGTGGTGGTCGTTCATCAATGGGTGGACAGAACATGGCTACATTCGAAATCTATGGCTACGACCTCAACGATACTTATCAGGTTGCAACACAATTGGCGAACAAGTTCCGCGAGAGCGACATCGTCTCTCAGGTCATGGTGTCGCGTTCCGACTATCAGCCAGAAATCGTTGTCAACTTCGACCGTGAAAAGCTTGCTCAGCAGGGTCTTGGACTTTCGACGGCAGCAGCCAGCGTGCGTAACCTCATCACAGGTTCACTTATGTCGTACTACCGTGAGGACGGTGAGGAATACGACATCAAGGTGCGCTATGAAGTGCAGAACCGTGAGTCAATCGAGGATGTAGAAAACATGCTCATCCCTAATGGCATGGGACAGAACATCAAGATACGCGACATTGCCACTGTTGAGGAGTCAACCATTCCTCCAACAATCGAGCGTAAGGACCGTAACCGTATCGTTACAGTCGATGCCGTAATGAAGAGTGGCGAAGCATTGTCCGATGGTGTTGAACTCGGCTACAAGCTGTGTGAGGAAATCGAAATACCTGCTGGCGTGACCTATCAAGTGGCAGGTTCTTATGAAGACCAGCAGGACAGCAACCGCGACCTCGGTATGCTCGGTGTGCTCATCATCATCCTCGTGTTCATCGTGATGGCGGCACAGTTCGAGTCAATGACCTATCCGTTCATCATCATGCTCTCAATGATATTCGCATTCTCAGGTATCATCTTTGCACTCTGCTTCACAGGCACCAGCATGAACCTGATGTCCATCCTCGGTGGTATCATGCTCATCGGTATTGTTGTGAAGAACGGTATCGTGCTTATCGACTACACTCAGTTGATGCGTGAGCGCGGCTACGGACTCATCCGTTCAGCCGTCGTTGCAGCCCGAAGCCGTCTCCGCCCAATCCTTATGACCACACTGACCACCATCCTCGGTATGGTGCCAATGGCAGTGAGCCAGGGTGTCGGTGCAGAAATGTGGCGTCCGCTCGGTATCAGTATCATCGGTGGTCTGACTGTGTCAACCATTCTCACACTGATTTATGTACCTTCAATGTTCTGTATCTTCGGAGCAAATGGTATCAATCGTCAGCGCAAGAAGCACAAGGCTCAGCTCGAACTCGACAGCTACTGGAAGGAGAATGCCACTACCAAGAAGTCAAAGGCTAACAAATAAAAACCGCAATTAACGACAGAATATGAAAGCAATAATGATATCATTCGACCAGGCACACTACGAAAGTGTGGTGGCAGTGCTTGACCGTACCAATGCACGCGGTTTCACTATGATGGAACAGACACAGGGACGCGGTAGCGTCAATGGCGACCCACACTTCGGCAGCCATGCCTGGCCTTCGATGTGCAGTACCATCTTCACCATTGTCAGCGACGAACAGGAAGCACCGCTTCTTGAACGACTTAAACATCTTGACACTGACAACCCGATGCTCGGGCTACGGGCATTCTCGTGGACAATTGACAAGTCGATATAGAAGACATCTTATCAAAATGTTCCTAAATTAAAAATCAATGCAAATGAACATCAAATCATCTCTTTTCGCCATTGCCACGCTGCTGATACCAGTAGCGGCAATGGCGAAAACTGTTAGTGAGCAGACTGCTCACCAGTTTGCCTCAACACTGATGGCTGGCAAGTCCCTTGTCCGCCATGCCGTTTTCAACCGTCCTGCCCGCACATCTGCATCAACGGACAATGCTGCCGACGCACCTTATTATGTCTTTACAGGTGCCGACGGCCGTGGATTCATCGTCATTTCTGCCGACGATGCCGTGCGCCCTGTGCTGGCATATTCAGCCGATGCACCCACATCGTCCATTCCCGACAACATGCAGGAGTGGCTCGATGGTGTAGGCATTCAGATTCAGCAGATCCGCAATAGTGGTGACATGCCAACCGCAGCAATACAGCGCCAGTGGCATCAGATGCGTATGGGCAATCCAGTGGTGGAACTCCAAACAGCCCAATGGGGACAGAACTATCCATACAACACCGAATGTCCTTACACCCGTGGCATGTCCTCTTGTACTGGATGCGTTGCAACAGCTTATGCCATTATGATGCGCTACTACGAGTACCCACAGTATGGGCGTGGCACAACGGCTCCATACCTCTCCCCGAAGTATGGTGCTTATGTGGATTCGCGCAATGTGGAACACTCGTTCGACTGGACAAACATGCCGTTGACATACGGTTCCAACGAAAATTATGTACAACGATATGAAGTTGCACGCCTCATGGCAGACATCGGTGCATCCATTCAGCTCGACTATGGTTACGATGAAACCTACGGCTATTTGGGCCGTTACGGCATCATGCAGAATTTCGATTACAGCCTTGGTTCACTGCTGCGCCGTTCGTCGTTTTCATACAGTGAATGGGACAGCCTTTTGCAGACCGAACTCAACGAAGGGCGTCCTGTCATCTATCGTGGCGAGAACTATGACGGTGCCAATGGTCATGCGTTCATCCTTGACGGTTACGATGACTTCGGCTACTACCGTGTGAATTGGGGCTGGAATGGCGAATTCAACGGATTTTTCTCGCTTGAAGACCTCTCTCCTTCACTTACATTTACAAATGCACAGATGGCTCAAATCGGTTGTATGCCGATGCCAATGGCCACAGGTCATGCCGTGGCAAGTGCAGGTGGCTGCGGCTATGAAACTCTGCTCACAGCCTTTGCGGCAGCCGACATGGAGGGCACTGATGTGGTGATGGAGGACGATGCCGTGCTGGGAGATACATATATACCTCAAACATCCGACCTCACATTCGACCTGAATGGTCATCACCTTACGGCTTACGACTGCTTTGATGTCGATGGCAAACTCCGTGTCAAGGACTCTGCCGGAGACGGTGAAATCAATTTGGGAACGGGCAATCTCGAACTGTTTGCAGTCAAGGGCAACCTCGTCATTGATGGTGGCAAATTCATCAATTCCGCTCCTTATAATGAGTACTATGATTGGCGATACTCACGCGTCATCTGGACTGCGAGATATTCAAGTGTGGAAATCAATGGAGGCACATTCTTCGCACAGGATGCAACAACGATGTGTTTCAACGGCGATGCAGTCATCAATGGCGGTTCGTTCTCTGTCGGCTACAATACCGAAGTGTTGAGCAACTACAACATTGATGGTGAGATACAGATTAACGGTGGCACATTCACCAATGAGGCAACACCTCCAACTGACGGATGGGACTATCGCCGCGCGATATGGACAACCAACGACACTCGTACTGTCATCAATGGCGGTAAATTCTCCTCACCGGGTGGTCAGACATTGTGCTTCAACGGCAAGGCTCAGCTCAATGGGGCAGAGATTGACACACCAAATGGACTCGACTGCTATGCCTCTGACTCCCTCACCATCGTCAATTGCCGATTCGGCGGCAACCGCAATCTGTATGCCGAAGGCGATGCTTCGATTCAGGTGTTCACGGGCTTGTTCAGCAATTTAGTGCCGCTTGCTTACTTGGCACCCGACAGCAAGTGCGCCACCAACAAAGACTCCGCGACAAATGGCAAGTACCGCTTCGTAGTGACAAATTCGTCAATGTCGGATGCCATCGAAGCACCAGAGGCTGCGACACCATCAGATGTGCCTGCCGCAGTTTATTCACTGTCAGGCATCCGTCTGTCGTCACCAGTCAAGGGACTGAACATCATCCGCACTGCTGATGGCAAGTCGCACAAGGTGATGCGATAAAAATTCGTGGTATTGCGTCATGAAACCGTCGTTTCAAGTCGCAATACCGTCGTTTCATGCCATGAAACCATCATTTCATGCTGCGATACAGTTGTAACATGTGTAGTGACAACATCATGATGAATATACGATTGTACGATAACGCGTGCTGATACAAAGTAAACTTATCCACACAAAATCGTGTTAAACCAGTAAATCAATAATCAATATGAAACAGGTTTGCATGCTATTGGCAATGCTCGCTGGTTGCCAGTTCTCAGTCTGCCATGCCCAGAGTTGGCCTGCTGTCCCACAGGAGGCAAAGCCCTATACACGATGGTGGTGGCTTGGCAGTGCTGTGACCGACGACGGACTTCGCTGGAATCTTGAAGAGATGCAGAAGGCTGGAATCGGCGGTGTGGAAATCACCCCTATTTATGGTGTGCAGGGCAACGAGACACACGACATACAGTACTTGTCGCCACAGTGGATGAAGATGCTGCGCACCACCGAACAACTGGGCGGTGAACTCGGCATTGAGGTCGATATGGCAACAGGTACGGGTTGGCCATTTGGAGGTCCTGCTGTGCCAAGGGATGAGGCTGCATGCAAACTCAATGACGACGGAACCGTCGGCCGCACCATGCAGAAAGTCAAGCGTGCTGCTCCGGGAGGCGAGGGACTGGTCATCGACCACTTCGATGCCACTGCCGTGCGCCATTATCTCGACATTTTCGACCATGCGTTCCAGTCAACTTCGACACCGTTTCCACACACCTTCTTCAACGACTCCTATGAGGTGTATAATGCTGATTGGACACCGAAATTCCTCGATGAATTCGAGAAAAAGCGCGGATATAGTCTGCTCTCCACATTGCAGAAAACACATGGCGGAAGCAGTGACGACCTGTCGGTTCTCAACAGCCAGTGGACTCCGGAACAGACAAGCGACTACCGCGAGACACTCGGCGAACTGCTGCTCGACAATTTCACCAACCAATGGACCGACTGGGCGCACCGTCATGGTGCCATAACCCGTAATCAGGCACACGGCAGTCCTGCCAACCTCATCGACATTTATGCGGCAGTTGACATACCCGAATGCGAGGGCTTCGGACTGTCCAACTTCGGAATAAAGGACCTGCGCACCGATGCCGGTTTCACAAAGAAAAACGACTCCGACCTGTCGATGCTCAAATACGCTTCATCGGCAGCACACATCACCGGCAAGCGGTTCACTTCGTCGGAGACATTCACATGGCTCACCGAGCACTTCCGCACATCACTGTCACAGTGCAAGCCCGACTTCGACCTGATGATGGTGGCGGGAGTCAACCACATCGTGTTTCACGGTTCAGCCTATTCACCACAGGACGAGGAGTGGCCCGGATGGCGCTTCTATGCTTCGGTCGATATGACACCTGCAAACAACTGGTGGACGGCGATGCCAGCATTTTCGCGCTACATCCAGCGGGTGCAGACATTCATGCAGATGGGTGAGCCCGACAACGATGTACTGGTCTATCTCCCATACTACGACATGATTCACGACCTGCCTGGTCGCCTTGTGCAGTTCGACATTCACCACATGGCAGAGCGTGCTCCACAGTTCATTCAGCAGGTCAACAGCATCATCCATGCAGGCTACGACTGCGACTATGTCAGCGACAAATACCTGCTGAAACTCGAAACTGTCAACGGATTGCTGCGTATGCGGCACGATGGGGCAGATGCTGACGATGCAGCCAATGCTGCAAACACTGGCAATGCCGCAGTGTGGAAGGCTGTGGTGGTGCCCAATGTGCGCTATATGCCGTTGGAGACTCTGCAACACCTCTTCAACCTGTCGAAACAAGGTGCCAACATCGTGTTCATCGGCAGTCTGCCGCAGATGGTGCCAGGTCATGGACGCCAGCTGACACAGACAAAGCCGTTCCTTCGTCTGTTGAAGAAGATGCAGAAGACGGCTGTGGTAGCCACCGATGCCAGTCGCCTGAACGACCTCTTCGGCATACAGCCCGAAACCATGCGTACCCGTCAGGGGCTTTCGCTCATCCGCCGTGCCGATGCCCACGGACACCATTATTTCATAAGCAACTTGCAGGGACGCGACATCGACGAGTGGGTGACACTTGCCACATCAGCACAGACCGCTACCTTCTACAACCCCATGAACGGCGACATCACACAGTGCCCACTCACACATGATGCTGACGGCAGTCCACGGCTCCGTCTGCAACTGCGCTCGGGCGAAAGCATCATCCTCGTCACTTCCGACAACGGTGGCGCATCGGTCGGCGACAATGATGCAGGAAACATCCCAACGCACACTTACCGCACCCTCAACACGGAGAAGGCAATCACGCTTACAGGCTGGACCCTCTCGTTCCCACAGGCAGCACCAGTCGCCATTGCCGACACATTCAGCCTTGTGAACCCTTGCTCGTGGACCACACTCGGCAATCCGACACTCAACGAGACCATGGCAACGGGGCGCTACACCACACGGTTCATGCTGCCGCAGTCTGCCATCGGTTCCGACCAACCGACCGTCGGCTATATGCTCGACCTTGGCGATGTGCGCGAGACTGCCATTGTCACAGTCAACGGACAAGTTGCCGACACACTCTTTGCCGTGCCGTATCTGACCGATGTGACACGCTATCTGAAACCAGGCGAAAACGTCATCACGGTCGATGTGGCAAACCTTCCTGCCAATCGCATCGCAGCCCTCGACCGCCAGGGCGTGAAGTGGCGCAAGATGAAAGAAATCAATGTGGTCGATCTCAACTATAAGACTACAACTTATGCCGACTGGGAACCAGTGCCTTCGGGACTGTGCTCCACTGTCACCCTCATCCCCTTCAATCTCTAAACTCTCCCCTTTAATCTCTTCACTTTTCACTTATCACTTATCACTCTTCACTTTTCACTTTATACTTATCACTTTATGAAAAAACTATTGTTTTCATTGTTTGCCCTTATGAGCATCAACTGCTTCTGCCAAGTCGGCAAGATGTCGTCATTGGTGCGTGAAGCCTCACGCTGTGTAGCACAGGTGGGAAACAACACCAAACTGTCGAGTGCATCGCGACAGACCATCACGGCTTTTGTCAAGGCCGACAATGCCGAGGCTTTGAGCGAAAACGGTTGCCGTGTGTATGCTTGCTGGGACGACCTCTACATAGCATCGATACCGCTCAACCGCATACATTCACTTGCCAGCAGCACTGCCGTACACCGCATTGAGGCAGGACTGCCAATGACAGTCGAAAACGACACCTGCGCCGCCATCAACGGAGCAAGGCAGGTGTGGCAAGGGGTGCAGCTTCCGCAGGCATTCCGTGGCAGTGGCGTTGTGGTCGGAGTGATGGATATAGGTTTCGACTACACGCATCCCACATTCAGCGGCAGAATACGCAAGGTGTGGGACATGATGACTCCCGACACCGTGGGCAGCGACATGCCTGTGGGGCGTGTCTATGACGAGTCAGAACTGCCGTCGGTTCAGCATTCCTATGACGGACTGTTGCAGACACACGGCACACACACCGCCGCAACTGCTGCCGGAAGTGGTTTCGAGGGAAAGTATTCGGGCATGGCACCCGAGAGCGACATCGTGATGGTCGCAAACTACACCAGCAACAATCAGGAGATGATTGACTCGCTCGACCGCTACAAATACACCGATGCTCTGGACATCCTCGGATTCAAGTTCATGTTTGACTATGCCGAAAGTCAGGGCAAGCCGTGTGTGGCATCTTTCAGTGAAGGCAGCGCGGTTGACCTCCTCGAAAACGATCTGCGGTCGGAGGCTCTCGACCGACTTGTGGGACCTGGGCGCATAATAGTGGCATCGGCAGGCAATCAGGGAGAAAAGTCCACATATGTGTCGAAGGCACACGGGCAGACAACCCTCCGTTCGTCGATGCAAAATGCCTCTGCCGATGTGGTCGGCTACATTGTCCGTTCGAACCGTGTCGGCGACAACATCATCACACTGAAAGACACAACCGTGACCTATACGGCTCAGCGGCTGATGGAGTGCGACGAACATCAATTGTGCGACACCATCGTGTCGGGGGGCGACACCGTGGAGGTGGAACTCTATCATTACATGTCGTGCTACGACGACTCGCAGAATGTCTATGGAGTGGTGGCATACACCAACCACATCGACTTGGAGTTTGCCAACGACGACCCCGATGCCGATGCCGTCTATCTTGCAGGAGAATTCTGTTCTGGCAACACCAAGCGGTCACATTCCATCCATGCGCCGTCGTGCTATCCGTCGGTCATCAGTGTCGGAGCCGTGGGCTATCGTCCAGGAGTGTATAACTACCGTGGGCAATGGAAACACTATTACGATGTCGAGGGTGGGCAACTCGCGCCGTTCAGTTCCGTTGGTCCGTCATTGACTGGCGACATCAAGCCCGACATCGTCGCCCCTGGCAACAATGTGGTTTCGGCATACAGCAGTTTCTACATCGAGAACAATCCCCGTGCTGGCGACCTCGGCTGGGATGTGGAGCATTTCGACTACAACGGCCGCACCTATGCATGGAACTCCAATTCAGGCACATCAATGTCAACACCCGTCGTGTCGGGTTGCATCGCACTGTGGCTCCAAGCCAAACCCGACCTGACACGGGAAGAAATCATCGACATCTTTGCCCACACATCCCGACACTACGACCCCCTCATCGACTATCCCAACAACTGCTATGGTCACGGCGAGATTGATGCCTACCGCGGACTGCTCTATCTGCTCGGCATCGACGGAATAGTCACACCACGGCTGTTGCCTTCGTCGGTCTTCCCTCTGCGCGAGGGCGAAACCATGCACATCTACACCATCGACGGCAAGTCCGTCAAGCAGATGGGCACTGGCATCTATGCCATCCAGATCGAGAGCAACGACCCGTCACGATGTGGGTCAATGATTGTGGGGAGATAAAAGTGAAAAGTATAAAGTGAAAAGTATAAAGTGAAGAGTGAAAAGTGGAGAGATTAGAACTTAAAGCTTAAAGTTGAGAGCATATAGATGATAATAAAGAGCGGAGAGAACCATCCTGTTGGTTCTCTCCGCTCTAATCTTTAAACTCGAATCTCTAATCTCTCCGCTCTTCATCTACCAAGATACCCGTAGGCTTTGAGATTACGAAAAACCGATTGGTAGTCCGCAGGGACGATTGGTAGCGAAGCGTTTCGTAGTCCGCAAGGGCTATTCGTAAACTATGCAAGTGGAGCTTGCGAAACTTGCACCTACCTTACGACATACTTCCTATTTCCACTGATATAGAATCCCCTGACGGGTTGTGTGTTCAGGCGTCGTCCTTGCAGGTCGTACAGAGCGTCGTCCTGTGGGTTGGCAGACTCGCTGATGCCGTCGATGCCGTCGGGGTCGTATGCC
>JAGHSZ010000147.1 GCA_018065565.1 Candidatus Colivivens caballi | reverse complement strand
CTCGGTCACAATGCTCGCATTGCTCCCTCGTTCCGCACAGCAATCTGCTCGAAACAAATCGCAAAATCGTCAGAAATGAATTTATAGAACCCACCTTAAATTGTTCTAATGCAAAATTACACATTATAAATAATAAGGATATAATACGACTTTACTCAAAACAATCGAACAAGATGAAAACAATCATTGCAACAGTTGTGCTGTCACTGATAAGCACAATGACTATGGCACAAACACAAGAAACAAAAGGAAAGGTAACCGATGAAAACGGGCAGCCTATGTGCTGCGTGAATGTAGTACTGCTGTCGCTCCCCGACTCTACATTCGTCACCGGAGCCACGACCGACGCCAACGGACAATTCACACTCACCTCGACCAACCGCAATAGTCTGCTGCGCCTGACCAGCATCGGATATGAAACCATCTGCATGCCAGTAAGTCAGTTCGGCGGCAGCGTTCAGATGCACGAAAACAGTCAGACAATCACAGAAGTGACCGTTAAAGGCATTTTGCCAAAAACCCGTCTGACGGGCAACTCGCTCGTGACCACCATCGACGGTACAGTGCTCGGACAGTCGGGCAGTGCCAAGGAAATGCTCGCCAAGGTGCCGGGCATGATGCAGAACGGTGACAATCTCGAAGTCATCGGCAAGGGTTCACCTGTCATATACATCAACGGCAGACTGATGCAGGATGCCGACGAACTGAAACGCCTTCGCAGTGAGGAAATCAAGGATGTGGAAGTCATCAACAACCCTGGTGCACAGTATAGTGCCACCGTGACATCTGTGGTTCGCATCCGCACCAAGAAGCGTCAGGGCGAAGGTTTCGGATTTGATGCAGAAGTCAGCAACCGCCAGAACCTGGCTTACGGACAAAGCGACCCGGGAATCAACACCAACATGCGCTACCGCCACAACAATTTCGAAGTGTTTGGTGGCATCAACTGGTGGAACTACACCTCTGTCAACGACAGCGAACTTCAACAGTGGAGTTACATGAAGCAAAACGGCAACATGCTCTGCACCGAACAGGCAAGCCAACTCCGTAACGACTGGGTGGGCCATGGACTCAACTCACACATCGGTTTCGACTGGATGCTGGCAGAGAACCACTCTGTCGGTATGCGCATCGACCGCAACGATGTTCTCAACACACACACCGAATTCGACCAGACCACCGACATGAAACAATATCTGCTCGACTCGTCGAGTCTGCTCACTCACGACATCAACAGCAACCACCAGCACGGCAAGGTTTCGCAGCCGTTCAGTTGGAGCAGCAATGCCTACTACAACGGCCGTGTGGGCAAACTGGGCATCGACTTTAATGTCGATTTCATGACAAGCAAATCCAACCAGACCGACGACATCGAAGAAATCACCAACGGCATCAGCAGCACAATGAGTTCATCCAATGCATCATCTGCCCACATGATTGCCGACAAACTGGTGTTCACCTACCCTCTGTGGAGAGGTCAGTTGTCAGTAGGTGAAGAGATGAGTCATGTCAGCCGACAGGAGGAGTACAATGTGGTCGGCATGCCTATCACCAACAGCAGTTCAAAGGTCAAAGAGGACAACATTGCCGCATTTGCCGAATATGCATGCATGATTCCGAAAGTGGGTAGTTTCAGCGCCGGACTGCGGTTTGAACATGTGGGGATGCGTTACAACAACCTCCTGGATCCATCGAAGTCGATGACCCGCAAGACCGACGACTTCTTCCCTTCACTCTCATGGGCACAGCAGTGGGGCAGTTTGCAGACATCACTCAGTTACAGCATCAAGACCAACCGTCCGAACTATCAGTTCCTCAGCGAGTCAATGATTTACATCAATCCATACTCACGCCAGCAGGGCGACCCTAAACTCGACAACGAGAAGAAGCAGGAACTGGGACTCAACCTCCGCTGGAAATGGATGTTGCTCGGGGCAAGCTACGAACGCATCGACAACTGCCTGACCCAGTGGTCGTACATCTACAACGACGAGGGAGTCATCCTAATCAAAAGCATCAATATGGATGTTCCAGTACGCAATCTTGTAATGTATGTCAACGCCTCACCTACATGGGGACGATTCAGTCCGAACTGGACCATCGGATTCCAGAAGCCCGACATGCGCCAAACTCTTGCCGACCCTCGCGAAGCAAGCGGCACACGCGACATTTCCTACACCCGCCCTATCTTCTTCGTCAACCTCAACAACACCCTCCGTCTGCCTCACTCATGGCAGATTGAAAACTACTTCCAGTGGCAGTCACAGGGCGAGGCAATGAATTTCCGCCTGCGAAACAACACCGCAACTCTCAACTTCACAGTGCAGAAATGCTGGCTCAAAAACGATGCTCTCTGCCTGCGTGCTTCCATCAACGATGTGCTCCAACGCAGCGACCAAAATGTAACCCTTGACTGTGGTTACTACACACTGAATCAGTTGTCACACAGCAACAACCACACCTTCACACTCTCACTCCGATATGCGTTCAATGCTACAAACAGCAAATACCGCGGAACCGGAGCAGGCGAAAGCCAGAAGAGCCGTCTGAAAGACAAATAAGGTGGAGCAAATTAAAACAAAATTGAGGCCATTAGCCCGATTCCTTGCATACCCATAAGGGCACTTGTAGGAATCATGGCTAATGGCCTCAACCACGATATATCATGTACGAAAGACGACGAAGATTGAGTATCTTCGTCGTAACGAAGTGTTTCGTAGCGAAGCGATTCGTCAACTGAGCAAGTTGAGCTTGCGAAACTTGAATATCCTTATTTTCTTCGAATAGTGATGTCTCGGTCGTAAGCAGCAGGTTTCACTCTGTATTCATCGAGCACATAGACACATGTACAACCTACGCCTGTGGTACTGTAGTCGAGGTTGAAGGTGTAGCGGTCGGTCTGTGGACGGAGCTGATATGTGAACTGGCTCTTGGTCAGGTTGTCGGTAGTGAACTGATAGGCATTAAAGTTGAAATGCTCGTTCATCGAAATCTGGACTCCATGTCCCGCCTTGTCGAGCAACTGCACATAGCGTGTGTCGGTGCGAAGTGCATGGTCCTGTGGGAGAAGATAAGGTTCGTACATATCGGCAACAGAGCGTGTCCACACACCCACTGGATAACCAGTCTTGCGGTCAGGATAGTTCTCCTCTGGTCCACGACCATACCAGGTGATGCGGTCGAACTCGTTGGCGATGGAGGTGGTGAAACCGATGCGTGGCAACATTTCAGGCAGTTTGCCCTGAGGACTCATGTGATTGTGAATCCGCAGGGTGCCATCGTCGTAGAAACTGTATGTGTAGTCGAGAGTGAATCCAGCCATCTGCACACCCTGTATGTAGAGGTCGAGGGCGCCATACGACGAAGCACCGACCTGTACCACCTGACGGACGGTGACTGTGGTCTCGTGGTCGTTGTGGCTGAGTCGGACTTCTGCGGGACGGATGCTGAGCTGGTTGACTCCCTTTGAATAGAAGAGTGTGGCAATCATGCCTCCGTAGCCATCGGCATAGCCTCCGTTCACACGGAAGGCATCCCATGAGTCGAATTCGTTTGCCAGTGGAGCACGCCACAGGCTGAATGCCACAGGTTCTTTCAGAATCTGCTTGCCGTCGTATTCTATCTGTGAGAGGTTTCCTGTCGTCTTGTCGATGGTGTAGCAGAATCCTGCACCGCTGATGGTGATCTGCTTGTCGTCCTCGCGGGCATTGACACTGGATGCAGCGACAGCAGGTTCGTGTGCTGGCAGATTCCATGAAGTAAGTTCCAACTGGTCCCAAGCCACTTCGTGACCTGCATGTGCCCACACCTCGTCGTGACGAAGTGACGAAGTGACAGTGACACGGTATTCCTTTCCAGGCACGATGTTTGGTTTGTGATAAGGGATGCGGACAAACTGCTTCTCGCCTGGTGCCACATTAAACTGGATGTCGCCCTCCTCGATGACATCGCCGTCGGCCATGAGCTTCCAGTGTGATGCATACTTGCTGAGGTCGGTGAAGAAGAGGCGGTTGGTCACTTCTGCCTCGCCACGGTCGGCATCGATGAGACGGATGCTGACAGGCTGTGTGGTCCACTTCATCTGTAACATCTCAGGCTGTGGTGTGCGGTCGGGCCAGATACATCCATAGGTACGCATGTTGCCGCCAATGGTGTAGAATGTGCCTTCGTCGCCATTGCCGTCGAATGTGAGATAGAGCACAGCATCCTGGGCAGTGCCTTCACCGTCGGCAAGGCACTTGTCGTAGATTGCCACATTGTCCATTTCAGCATCGGCAGTGTATATGGTCTGAGGGTCCTGGGCATGGTTGCCTGCAAAACGACCTATATTAACAGGATAAGGGAAGTTGCTGAGAAGACCGCGTTCGGTTGACTGGTTGCCGCGTCCGTTGCCGTTCCAGCCGCCAGGAGCAGCATTGACAGCCTTGCGCTCAGTCGATTCGGTTCCAAGGAGTTTGCCGTCAACATAGAGTCGCATCTCCTTGCTGTCCCACGATGCAGTGACATGGTGCCACTTGCCAATCCAGTCGGTAGGGATGGCAACATCGAGTCGGTGCATAATGCCTGAATGCAGATAGAATTGCAGTTTCTCGGCCCCCTTCTGCACCACTCCAAACTGTGTGTTTCCCTTTGTGACATAGGCTGCACCCTCGTTCATTCCGCTCAGTTTGCCTGGTTTCACATCGAAACTGATGGTCAGGGCATTGCCTTTGAGTTCAACATTGTCGCTGCGATAAACCTCGACCCACTCGTCGTGTCCGTTCAGGCAGAGCACGCCTTTCTTCACCTTGGCATTGCCCATCAGGTGAACTGGTGTGTCAAATGGTGAACTGTCCTTCAACGGACGGATGTGGTCGGTGAGTCCCGGATTGGCATAATCCCATACGGCTCCACCCATCAGTCGTGGATGGCGGCGAATGATGTCCCAGTATTCATCGAATCCGCCTCCGGCATTACCTGCAACTGACAGGTATTCGTCCATGAACGAAGGGCGAGAGTCCTCTGACTCAGGAGTCATGGCTGTGTTCATTTCCAGTTCATAAGGTGTCGGATAGCGTGGACCGATGATTTCCTCGCCCGGATGAGCATAGGCATTGCCACCATACATGAAGTAGCGTGTAGGGTCCAGTTTCTTGCCTTCCTTGACCACCTCGGTGATGTTTGGTCCTTCACCGCTCTCGTTACCTGCACTCCAAAACAGAACGCATGGATGATTGCGGTCGCGGAGCACCAGCTGGCGCACTCTTTCCAGATACATCGGCAGGAACTTCGAGTCGTTCGACAGATATTCGGTGGCATGTGCTTCTGTGCCAGCCTCGTCGATGATGTAAAGTCCGTATTCGTCAGCCAGTTCCAGATACTTGTTGACTGGTGGATAGTGTGAGGTGCGGACAGCATTGAAGTTGTGCTGTTTCAGGATTTCCATGTCCTTGCGGATGGTTGCCTCGTCCATTGCATGTCCCTTTTCAGGATGCTGCATGTGCGAGTTGATGGCATTGACCTTTATCGGTTTTCCATTCAGGTAGAATGTCTGATGGCGTATTTCGGTTTCCTTGAATCCCATCTTGCTCTTGATGGTCTGTGCCACCTTTCCGTCGGCATCCACCAGTTCGAGTTTCAGTGTGTAGAGCACCGGAGTCTCGGCAGTCCACTTGTCGGGATTGGAAATGAGAGAAGCGAGTTCAGCAGTCTTCTTTCCCTTGCCGTTGAGCGTCATCTTGTCGGTCTGCATGGTCTTGACCACAGTTCCCTTGGCATCGCTGAGAGTGGCACGCACGGCAAACGACTTGGCTGCGTCATCGTAACTCTTGACATCAACCTTCACACTGAGGTTGGCATCGCGGTATGCGTCGTCGAGGTCGGTGGTGACATACCAGTCAAACAGACGGGTCTTTGGTGTGGCATACAGAGTCACATCATCAAAGATACCTGCCAGTCGCCAGTAGTCCTGTCCTTCGAGGTAGTAGCCGTCGCTGTATTTCATGACGCACACAGCCAGAACGTTCTTGCCTGGTTTCACATATGGTGTGACATCATATTCGGCAGGTTCCTGACCACCTTCATTGTATCCCACCTGCTGACCATTGATCCACACAAACGACGCGCTCTGGGTCTTTTCCATTCTCAGGAAAATCTGTTGTCCCTTCCACGAAGCAGGCAGTTCAAACGACTTACGGTATGCGCCAGTTGGGTTGTATTCTCTTGGCACAAACGGAGGGTTGGACTTGAATGGAGTCGGCACATTTCGGAACAGAGGGTCGCCATATCCCTCCATCTCCCAGTTGCTTGGCACATTGATCTGGTTCCACCGTCCATCCTTGAAACTTGTGGCAAAGAAGTTGTGAGGAACCTCCTCGGGTGTATCGGCGAAGAAGAATCGCCACGCCCCATTGAGCGAAATGTGGTTGTCGGCCAGGTAATAGGCATGAGGCTCTTCCTGGTTTTCTTCAAAGACACTTGTATTCTCAATGTAATCGTAGATATGCTCCAGGTACTGGGCATTCACCTGCGACGCAGACATTGCGCCAAGGATGATTGGCAAGGATTTTTTCAGAAAGTTCATTATTTTGTTGTTTGAGGGGTTAGTTATATAGTTGTTTGGAATGTCCTCAATGCCACATTCTCCATCAGGAAGCGGCACCACTGAACATTTGACTGCAAAGGTACGAATAATTAGCATAACAGCAAATAATACAGCAACAAAATCGGGAATTGACATACATTTAGCACCTTATACCCAAATCGTTTCATCTCAGAGAGGGCTGTAAACAGATGAGGTCTGTGGAGGGGGCAACAGTTTTTTTACTTTTTTTGCATTATCTTGCAACATTTTCGCCATTTATTGCGTCTATATAGTAACAAGCTTAGAGTTTGAGTTTAGAGTTTAGGACGCTCTCATCTCTCTACTCTTCACTTTTCACTTTATACTTTTCACTTTTCACTTTTTTCATTTACAAAACTTTCAATTTATATGCAAAAACATTCTTTATTACTGACGCTGTTGTTTCTGGTAAGCGTCATGACAAGCACCGCACAGACTACAATCAATGGAAAACTTTTCGACAAGACTCTCAACCAGCCACTGGAATTTGCATCCGTGGCACTGATGAATACCGACAGCACAATTGTGACTGGCGCAATGTCGGGCACCGATGGTTCGTTTGAAATGAAAGCCAATGCTGGAAACTACATCATCAAGGCCTCGTTCATTGGTTACAAGACAGTGTGCAAGTCGCTGCAAGTGACGGGCAATACGACCAATGCCGGCACACTGATGTTGGAGGAAGACCTTAAAATGCTGAAAGAGGTGGAGGTAAAGGCCGTGTTGCCAAAGACTCAACTGAAAGGCGATGCCGTGGTGACCACCATCGAAGGTTCGGTGCTGGAACATTCGGGCAACGCAAACGATGTGCTCAGCAAAGTGCCCGGGATGATCAATCTCAACGGAACACTTGAAGTGCTGGGAAGGGGCGAACCTGTGTATTACATCAACGGACGCAAGGTGACCGACGACTCTGAACTGCGCAACCTCATGTCGGAGGAGATGAAAGCCGTGGAGGTGGTGAGCAATCCTGGTGCTCTGTATGGCGGAGATGTGCGCTGCGTGGTCCGCATCAAGACCATACGCCGACAGGGCGATGGATTCGGCTATGCCATCACAAGCCAGGCAAAGAAATACACCACCGGCAGCGAGTTCGACCCCTCATGGTCGGTACTCGACCTCAACTATCGTACTGGTGGATGGGACTTCTTTGGCAAGATTGTCTATTGGATGAATCATGGATTCCAGGCAAGCGACATCTATGGCGGCACTAACACCATGAAGGACGGACAGTTACTGTCTCAAATGCAAGACGGAATACTCTTTGCAAAGGCCAAGCAAAGTGGCATTCAGCACATCTTTGGTGCAAACTGGCAGATCAGCGACAAACACTCGTTGGGTTTCAAGATTGACCGAAGCAACACATACTACAACCACCAGAAAATCATCATGGACAACGACTTCGTGGTAAACGGAACGGTGGACGACCATGTGCATTCTGTCAACCAGCGGGTGACTCCGGAGGGTTATTCATGGAACGGGAACCTCTACTACAACGGCAACATCAACAAACTCAGCATCGACTTCAACGCCGACTTCATGGTTGCCCGTACGAACGACAACAACCAAATCAATGAAACAAGCTGGGCTGCCCCTGTCGCAATGGAGTCAGAAGCACATGCGTCGGGCAACATGGGTGCAGCCAAACTGGTGCTGTCCTACCCTATCGGCAAAGGTGAACTGCAAGCTGGTAGCGAAGAGACCTATGCTGTTACACATCAGGACTATGCCATCACCATGTCAGAAATACCATCGTCCGAAAGCAAGACCACTGAAAACACCATCGCTGGATTTGCACAGTATTCACTGCCACTGTCGTTTGGCCAGCTGAGCGCCGGACTGCGATATGAATATGTCAACTTCGATTACACTGACCGCATCAACCCCGCCAACGACCTCAGCCGTAAAGGCAGCGACTGGTTCCCGTCATTGAGTTTCGCCACAAAGCTCGGTGCAGTGGGACTGTCACTGAGTTACACAGGAAAGACTCTGAGACCTCAGCTGCATGCCATTTCCAGCGAAATAATGTACGACAACCGCTACACCTACCAGAGTGGCGACCCTAAACTCAAAAATGAGAAGCAGAGCACCCTGTCGCTCAACGCACAGTGGAAATGGCTGACATTCAGTTCCACATACGAGCGTGTGGATAATGGTATCACTCAATGGGCAGAACCATACAAGGACGGTTCGGTCGTAATGCTGAAATACAGCAATGTCGATGCCCCATATCACAAACTGAGCATGTACCTCAATGCATCGCCTTCGTTCGGAGTCTATTACCCACGCTACACCATCGGCTACTCTAAGCCGTATCTGCGGATGACCGTCACCGACCAACGCGAAGCCAACGGCACACGAGTGGTCTGTCGCAACCGACCTATGTTGCTGTTGCAAGCAAACAACGCCTTTCGTCTGAAAGACAACTGGCAAATAGAACTCAACTATCAGTTCGTCAGCAAGATGAGCCACGAAATCACGAACCTCACACGCCCACAACATGGGCTCGACCTCTGTCTGCAAAAGTCATTCCTCAAAGACAATGCCCTCACTTTCAACCTCTCCTGGATTGACATCCTGAACAAGACTGTCCAGCACATCGATGTGGACTACGGCAGCTTCATCTTGAAGGAAAGCATCGACTCGCGCAACCCCGGCATCGTGCTGCGTGTGTCATACCACTTCAACAGCGCCGACAACAAGTACAAGGGTTCTGGCGCAGGCAATGCAGTGAAAGAGAGAATGTAATAAATTAAAAGTTAAAAGTTTGGCGGATGGCTAATTAAAAGTTAGGCTGATGCAACCACGCTATTGGAAAATGACCTAAGCCCCCATTGGTCTCATTGGTCCTATTAGTCCCATTAGCCCCATTCCCCCCATCAGTTCCATCAGCCCCATCAATCACTTCACCATGACAAATCTTCAACAGCAACTATTCGCACTCCAAGACACAGAGTACGCCCAGTTCCAAGCAAAACTGACTCCTGGCATTCCCCCAGAACGATTCATCGGCATAAGGGTGCCAGCACTCCGGGCATTTGCAAAAGAATACATCAAGCAGCCAGAGCACCAGCAGTTTATGGACGACCTTCCACATCAGTACTACGATGAAGACATGTTGCAGGCTCTGCTCATTTCACAGATGAAGGACTACGACCAATGCATCGCCGCCACCGAGAGGTTTTTGCCCTTTGTCAACAACTGGGCAGTGTGCGACATCATGTCGCCCAAGGTGTTTGCAAGGCACAAGGCAGAACTGCTGGCAAAGATTCGCCAATGGAGCAAATCGCCGCACACCTACACATGTCGGTTCGGCATCGAAATGCTCATGTCACATTACCTTGACACCGATTTTCAGCCCGAACTGCTCGACATACCAGCCGATGTCCGCAGCGACGAATACTATGTCAGGATGATGGTTGCATGGTTTTTCGCCACAGCACTTGCCAAGCAGTGGGACGCCACCCTCCCCTGCCTCATCCAGCATCGTCTCGACCCGTGGACACACAACAAGACCATCCAGAAGGCACGCGAAAGTTTCCGAATAACCACCCAGCAAAAGGAATACCTGAAAACACTGAAACGATAGTTTAGTGCTTAAAGTCCTCTCCACTCTAAGCACTCCACTCTCATCAATTAATCATTGTTTCAGTGACTAAATGCACATCAATTCAATTATTTTTCGTACCTTTGCCATGTCGTGATAATAATGAAAGTTAATAATTTAAAGCACCCGATTTGGCAATGAAACGGAAAAGCACCATCATAATCGTCAGTCTCTTGACATGCACTCCGATTGCTGCACAGCAACAGGGGGAAGACAGTCTGGCAACAGAGAACCAGAACAGCGCGATATTCCTCAACGCTGCTTCTGACGGAAAGCCACGCGAAATTTCGTTAGGTCTGCCCACAAACAACAATTCTGCCGTCACCATCTTCGAAGACGGACTCCCCGTCTCGTACTACATCTACCAGTTCTTCCCCTTCAAGTCATGGCACGGCGGAGCAAGTGCAGAACGCACGACGACCATGCAGCCACTGGAAGCCGCAATGCGATATGGCGAAATTAACAGCTATGTCAACAGTTTCAACCGAATCGGCAGCGCACGGTTCCGTGGTTCAGCAGCCTACACTGTCGGAAGCCACGGACAGCAGAAATTCGATGTCAACATATCGGGACCCATCGCCAACGGATGGCGATACTCGCTGAGCACATTCCAGAACTTCGACCCCGGAAGCAACCACACTGTCTGCCCAGAACTGAAAGACCGGCACCAGTTCTACAAGGGAGTCATTTCAAGGCAGTTCAGTGACGGACGCGGTCAGATGGCGCTCGTTTATCAGCATGTCAACTACCGGACGATGCAGGAGAACTATGGTCCATTCATCTTCGTGGGCGACGGAAGCGTAGAGCAATTCGGGGATTTCCGTCTGGGAAAGGACTCCTACTGGCCCGAACTCGCATCATACTCGTACATGGATTTCAAGACGGCGGAAATGAAAAGTGCCAGCATCGACGACGGCAACCGCGACGTCACGCACCATGCCACCTTCACCCTCGACTATGACCTGGGCAACGACATGCACCTCAACTTCCGCAGCCGCATGAAGACTGGAACATCGGAACGCGGAGCAAGCACCCTCGGCGGCATTGAGCATGTCGATGCCACTTCATCAGCCTACACATACGCCGACGGCACAGCATTCTCAGGCGACCTGCAACGACGCAGTCTGCTCAACTACGATGTGACTGGCACAGCCTTGATGACCAATGCCGAAATCCAGTACAAGAAGCACCGACACAGTCTCAGAATCGGCATCGACTATGACTACGACTATCAGAATGTCACCGTCTCCTCAATCAACTTCTCGCATGAGGTGAAAATTCGCCCCGACATTCTGCTGTTCAAGGGCGACAAATTCTATAACTTCAACACATCGGGAGAATTCTACAAAGGCAGGGAGAACAAGCTGGCGGCATATGCCATGGATGAGTGGAACATCGGTCGCCGTACATCACTGATCGGTTTCATCCGACTCGAGCACAACCACTTGCACGGACAGTCAGCCAACAACCAGGGTGACGACACAAGCAACACTCGCTATCCGGGCTTCAACCTCACGAAAGGCAGAATCACGACTTTCAACGAACATTTTCTCAATGGTGCCGTCGGACTCAATTTCACGCACCGCATCACACCGCATCTGTCATTCAAGGCAGAAGCCATTGCCACACGCACCAACCGCAACACATTCAGCTACGGAGGATTCATCGACCCACCGACCACACCGACCGACACCAAGTTTGCCCAGGCAGGACTGTCGTATGTCAACTCATGGTTAAACATCGTGTCGCAGCTGGTCGGCATCAGTCAGTCAAACATCAATTCGAGAACGGCGTTTCAGCATGCCTTGCAACACGAGACGGCGGGCTACCCCATAGGCTACATCGAGTCGAAGATGCAGCCAGTCAACTACGGCATAGAATCATTCGGTTGGACCACAGACGCCATGCTCACCCCCGTCAAGGGACTGACCCTGCACATGCAGCTCACGCTGCGCAATCCGCAGTACCGACACTATGGATTCACCCCCACATTCAGCGACGGAGTCACCGAAACCTACGATTTCAGCGGCAACAATGTCACCAACCTGCACAAGGCGGAATTCACCATTGAGCCGTCATACACCACCAACCGATGGAGGTTATGGCTCACAGCCCGCTACATCAGCAAGCAGTACATCAACAAGACCAATTCTCTGTACTACGACGGACGGTGGGAGACCTTCGCCGGCATGGACTACCACCTCACCCCTCGTTGCCGCCTCAGCCTCAACCTCATCAACTGGCTCGGCCAGAAGGGAGCAAGCGGCAGCATCGCGTCGGCTGACCTGGTGGAGGACGCATCGGCATACACCAACTACCTCATGGCAGGCACCTTCATCCGCCCGTTCACCATGGAATTCGGAGTAAGTCTGGATTTCTAAACGATGCACACGGCAGCATTAGTGTTGAGAGATTAATAGATAAAAGACCCGTCCCCATTCCTTACAGGACGGGACATTCCAAAAGCATCGCAGCATGATATGATGGTTTCATGGCATGATACGACGATATTGTGACTTGATACAACCATTTCATGATGCAATATCATGATTTTTCTTGAAGATACCATCTTTTTAATATACTCAATCATGACAAGATACTTAATTATTACATTTGCCCTATTACTTAGCGCCCTGAGTTTGAGGGCACAAATCTACAAGAGCAGTCAACTTATCGGTAGCAAATGGATGTGCATCCAGGCGGAAGGCGACACCATATACATGGAATTCTCTGCTAAGGTTTTTCATTATAAGCGCACAATAAATGGGAAATCGATGGGAGGAACCTGCCAGCAATATTATTTGAGTCCAATCAAGCCTCTCGTATTTGACTTTACCAAGGTTGGCACCAATAGCAACGGAAAGTATATTGTCTATTATAATGAGGAATTTAAAGAATTTACTTGTGATGAAATTAAATATCTTTATGATGATAACATGCTGATATATTTAGACTATGATCTTGCTGACGAAGCATTTAAAGAACTGTTTTGTTACAAAAGATACAAACGCATAAAATAGCCAATTTACATCTTATCAAAAGGGTGCATCAAGTAACAGAAACCATAAATTAAGAGGGTAATCAAGCCTGAGCCTGATTACCCTCTCTTTTGTATATAAGGACTTGCACAGAATGACTGCAAGCCTCCCCTCGCATTGTGTGTATAGGAACCACGAAAGCGAGGGGGTTGTGTGGTTTAGTAGTTGGAATCGCGATTGTCTAAGTTCGTGAAGATGGCATCGGGATTGAACTGCTGACGGCGCTGCTGGTTGAGCATTTCCTTGTTAGCAACGATGAGTTTCTCGAACTCGCGCAGACCAGTACCGGCTGGGATGAGGTGACCGCAGATCACATTTTCCTTCATACCTTCGAGCGAGTCGCTCTTTGCGCTGATGGCTGCCTCGTTGAGCACCTTGGTGGTCTCCTGGAACGATGCTGCCGACATGAAGCTGTTTGCTCCGAGGGCTGCACGAGTGATACCCTGGAGTATCTGTACGGATGTGGCAGGGATGGCATCGCGCGACTGTACCTGCTTGAGGTCGTGGCGCTTGAGCTGTGAGTTCTCGTCACGCAACTTTCGTGCTGTGACAATCATACCAGCCTGCATTGTCTCGCTGTCGCCTGGGTCGGTAACCACCTTCTTGCCCCAGATGCGGTCGTTCTCTTCGGCAAATGCCAGTTTGTCAACGATGCCGCCTTCGAGGAAGCGTGTGTCGCCTGGGTCGCTGATCTGCACCTTGCGCATCATCTGACGGACGATGATTTCGAAGTGCTTGTCGTTGATGGCTACACCCTGCATTCGATAGACATCCTGCACCTGGTTGACGATATATTCCTGAACAGCAGTTGGACCCTTGATGGCAAGGATGTCGGCTGGTGTGATGGCACCGTCAGAGAGTGGTGTGCCGGCGCGTACATAGTCGTTCTCCTGAACGAGTATCTGCTTGCTGAGCGGAATGAGGTATTTCTTGACATCACCGACACGGCTTGTGAGGATGACTTCACGGTTGCCTCGCTTGATTTTGCCCATTGAGATTTCGCCATCGATTTCTGCAACGATTGCAGGGTTGGATGGGTTGCGTGCCTCAAAGAGTTCGGTTACTCGTGGCAGACCACCAGTGATGTCGGCAGCCGTACCAACTGAACGAGGAATCTTGATGAGGACATCACCGGCTTTCAGTTTCTGTCCGTCTTCCACAGAGATGTGACCGTTGATTGGGAAGTTATATGTACGGAGCACTTCACCGTCGTCACCAATGATGTGGCAGGTAGGAACCATAGACTTGTCGCGCGATTCCTGTACGATGAGGTCGCGGAGGTGTGATGTGGCATCTTCATCCACACGGTATGTCACACCTTCAACTACTCCGTCGAACTGCACTGTACCGTCGAATTCGGTTACGATAACGGCATTGAATGGGTCCCATGTTGCGATGAGTTCGCCTGCATCGACCACATCACCATCCTTGTGATAGAGGACTGAACCGTAAGGCACACTGACTGTTGAGAGTGCGATGCCTGTCTTTACATCAACGAATCGGAGTTCTGCAAGACGACCTACAACAATCATTGCATTTTCATCGTCGTCAGTAGGACGGTTGATGGTACGGAGTTCCTCAAACTCGAGGCGGCAGCTGTTCTTGGCAACAATCTGTGCGTTGGTTGCAGCCGAACCAGCAAGACCTCCGGCGTGGAATGTACGCAGTGTCAGCTGTGTACCTGGTTCACCAATGGCCTGAGCCGCGATGACTCCGACGGCTTCGCCCTTCTGCACCATGCGCTGTGTTGCAAGGTTGCGTCCGTAGCACTTCATACATACGCCATGCTTGCTTTCGCAAGTGAGGACTGAGCGGATTTCAACGCTTTCGATTCCTGAATCTTCGATTTCCTTTGCAAGGCGTTCTGTGATTTCTTCACCTGCTGCAACAATGAGTTCACCGGTGTGAGGGTTCTGTATGTCGTGAACGCTGACACGACCGAGAATGCGTTCAGCAAGACTTGCCACGATACGGTCGCCTTCCTTCAATGCTGTGCAGACAAGGCCACGGAGTGTTCCACAGTCCTCTTCATTGATGATGACATCATGGCTCACATCAACCAAACGACGGGTAAGATAACCTGCATCGGCTGTCTTCAACGCAGTATCGGCAAGACCCTTACGAGCACCGTGAGTTGAGATGAAGTACTCAAGCACAGACATACCCTGCTTGAAGTTTGAAAGGATTGGGTTTTCAATTGTATTGTTGTCGTCAGCACCTGCACGCTGAGGCTTTGCCATCAGACCACGCATACCTGCCAACTGAGCAATCTGGTCCTTAGAACCGCGGGCTCCTGAGTCGAGCATCATAAACACGGCATTGAATCCCTGGTTGTCCTCAGTCATGGTCTTGAGCAATGAACTCTTAACCTTGTCGTTGACTTCTGACCAAGTTGCAATTACCTTGTTATAACGCTCCTTTTCAGTGATAAGACCGAATGCATACTGCTGAGCAATTTCTTCGATTTGGGCATTACCCTCGTCGATGAGTTTCACGCGGTCTGCTGGTTCGATGATATCGTCAAGGTTGAATGAAAGTCCACCTTCGTAAGCCTTACGGTAGCCGAGGTTCTTCACACCATCCAGGAACTGGCAGGCACGGGCCATACCTACGGTCTTGATAACCTTAGTGATGACCTTTTTGAGGGCTTTCTTTCCGATTACCTCATTGACAAAGCCAACCTCCTGAGGGACGATTTCATTGATGATGATACGACCTACCGAAGTCTCGACAAGGTGCTTGTAGCTGTTGCCATTGTCATCAACATCATTAACGACGCAGCGGATAGGAGCATGTACATCGCAACGACCTTCATTGTATGCGATAAGTGCTTCTTCTGAGCCATAGAATGTGAGACCCTCACCCTTTGCACCTGGACGGATCTTTGAGATGTAGTAAAGACCCAGCACCATATCCTGTGAAGGCACTGTGATAGGTTCACCACTGGCAGGCGAAAGGATATTGTGGCTCTGGAGCATCAGCAACTGAGCTTCGAGGACAGCCTCGTTTGAGAGTGGAAGGTGAACGGCCATCTGGTCACCATCGAAGTCGGCGTTGAACGCTGTACATGCCAATGGGTGCAACTGGATTGCCTTACCTTCAATCATCTTTGGCTGGAATGCCTGAATACCGAGTCGGTGAAGTGTAGGGGCACGGTTAAGAAGTACTGGATGACCCTTCATCACATTTTCAAGGATGTCCCAGATCTGGTCGTCACGACGGTCAACCATCTTCTTCGCACTCTTCACGGTCTTTACGAGTCCGCGCTCGATAAGTTTACGAATGATGAATGGCTTGTAGAGTTCAGCAGCCATAAGCTTTGGAATACCGCACTCACCCATCTTCAGTTCTGGACCTACAACGATAACCGAACGAGCTGAATAGTCAACACGCTTACCGAGAAGGTTCTGACGGAAACGGCCCTGCTTACCCTTGAGTGAGTCAGAGAGTGACTTCAGAGGACGGTTTGTTTCACTCTTTACGGCACTGGCCTTACGAGAGTTATCGAAAAGGCTATCGACAGCCTCCTGAAGCATACGCTTCTCGTTGCGGAGAATTACTTCTGGAGCCTTGATTTCAATGAGTTTCTTCAGACGGTTGTTACGGATGATGACACGACGATAGAGGTCGTTGAGGTCACTTGTTGCGAAACGACCGCCATCAAGTGGAACCAATGGACGGAGGTCAGGAGGAGTGACAGGGATGTTGTGGAGAATCATCCACTCAGGCTTGTTGCGGCCCTTTGATGCGCGGAAAGACTCTACAACCTGAAGGCGCTTGAGTGCCTCCTGCTTGCGCTGCATTGCAGTGTCCTTATATGCACGGTCACGCAATTCATTTGCCAAAGAGTCAAGGTCAACGCGTTTCAGCATATATTCCAGTGCCTCAGCACCCATCATTGCAATGAACTTGTCAGGATCGCTGTCAGGAAGTTGCTCGTTGCCTTCTGGAAGGCTGTCAACTACATCCCAGTATTCTTCTTCTGACAAAAGTTCGAGGTCAACAATATGCTTCTCTTCATTCAGAGCTGCACCAGCCTGGATAATGACATAACGCTCATAGTAGATGATGGAGTCGAGTTTCTTTGTTGGAAGACCGAGCAGATAGCCAATCTTATTTGGAAGTGAGCGGAAATACCAGATGTGTGCCACCGGAACAACAAGACCAATGTGGCCAGTGCGTTCACGGCGCACCTTCTTTTCAGTCACTTCAACACCACAGTGGTCACAGACGATACCTTTGTAGCGGATGCGCTTGTACTTACCACAGTGGCACTCATAGTCTTTTGTTGGACCGAAGATTCGTTCGCAGAAAAGTCCATCCCGTTCAGGCTTATATGAACGATAGTTGATAGTCTCAGGCTTCAGCACTTCACCATAGGAGTTCTCAAGTATTTCTTCTGGTGATGCCAGTCCAATGGTTATCTTTGTGAAATTATTCTTTATCTTGGATTCTTTCTTGAAAGCCATAATTGTATTTCTGTTTTGACAATTTACTGATTACTGTTTTATGAACTTTACTGTGTAATTATTCGAGAGTGACACTCAAGCCAAGACCACGAAGTTCGTGCAGGAGCACATTGAGTGATTCTGGAATTCCAGGAGTTGGCATTGCGTCGCCCTTAACGATTGCCTCGTAAGCCTTACTACGGCCAACAACATCATCCGACTTGATTGTAAGGATTTCCTGGAGGACATGTGATGCGCCGAATGCTTCGAGCGCCCAAACTTCCATTTCTCCGAAACGCTGACCACCAAACTGTGCTTTACCACCAAGTGGCTGCTGAGTGATGAGAGAGTAAGGACCGATTGAACGAGCATGCATCTTGTCTTCAACCATATGGCCGAGTTTCAGCATGTAAGTGACACCGACTGTTGCCTTCTGGTCGAATGGAAGTCCAGTTTCACCATCGTAAAGCTGAGTTGAACAAGCGCGTGGCAGATCGGCCTTGTCTGTCCATTCATTGAGGTCTTCAAGGTGAGCACCATCGAAAATTGGAGTGGCAAAACGAACACCAAGTTTCTTACCAGCAGCACCGAGAACAGCTTCGAAGATCTGACCGAGGTTCATTCGTGAAGGCACACCCAGAGGGTTGAGGACGATATCGACAGGTGTTCCGTCTGCAAGGAACGGCATGTCTTCCTGACGGACAATCTTTGACACGATACCCTTGTTACCGTGACGACCTGCCATCTTGTCGCCGACACCGATCTTACGCTTCTTTGCGATGTAAACCTTTGCCATCTGAATGATGCCAGCAGGGAGTTCATCACCGATTGTCTGAGCGAAGTTCTTGCGCTTCAGTTCTGCATCAAGCAGTTTATATTTCTTCAGATAGTTGATTACGAGGTCGCGAATCATTCCGTTGATGTGGTCATCGTCAGTCCATCCACTGAGCTGGATTGAAGTGAAGTCAAGGTTTTCGAAATGAGCCGCCTTGAACTTAGCACCTGCAGGAATAACTTCTGCACCCATATAGTCCTTAACACCCATTGAAGTCTTCTTCTTAGTAAGAGTGAGCAACTTGTCAATGAGAATTGCCTTGAAGTCATCGACCTTGTCCTGGAACTCTTTTGCGAGCTTCGGAAGAGCCTGCTTGTCACGGAGTTTGTCAGCACGACTCTTGATTGCCTTGGTAAAGAGTTTCTTGTCAATGACAACACCACTGAGTGAAGGATTTGCCTTGAGTGAGGCATCCTTTACATCGCCAGCCTTGTCACCAAAGATGGCACGGAGGAGTTTCTCTTCCGGAGAAGGGTCAGACTCACCCTTTGGTGTAATCTTACCGATGAGAATGTCGCCTGGCTCAACATGTGCACCAACACGGATAATACCATTCTCGTCGAGGTCCTTTGTAGCTTCTTCACTTACATTTGGGATATCCGAAGTCAACTCTTCAACACCGCGCTTTGTTTCACGCACTTCAAGTGAGAATTCGTCAACATGAACCGAAGTGAGTATATCTTCGCGTACAACTCTTTCGTTCAGCACGATAGCATCCTCATAGTTGTAACCCTTCCAAGGCATGTAAGCTACAAGGAGGTTGCGTCCAAGAGCAAGTTCGCCTTCTGCAGTTGCATAACCTTCAGTAAGGATGTCACCAGCCTTAACACGCTGTCCCTTGTCGCAGATTGGACGGAGGTCGATTGTCATGTTCTGGTTTGTGCGGCGGAACTTAGGCAACTTATATTCCTTAACAGCTGGTTCGAAGCTTACAAACTCTTCATCCTCTGTACGGTCATACAGGATACGGATAGTAGAAGCATCTACATATTCAATAACACCGTCGCCTTCGGCAGTAATCATAGTACGGGAATCTTCGCATACCTGCTTTTCAATACCTGTACCTACAATTGGGACTTCAGTGCGGAGAAGTGGAACTGCCTGTCTCATCATGTTTGATCCCATCAGAGCACGGTGAGCATCATCATGCTCAAGGAATGGAATGAGTGCAGCTGCAATTGAGGCAATCTGCTGTGGAGCAACATCCATGAGATTGACATCTGTTGGAGGAACAACCGGATAGTCTGCATCCTTACGGCACTTAACGACCTTACGGATGAAATTACCATCTTCCTTCAGAGGTGCATTACCCTGACCTATGATCTGTGCTTCTTCTTCTTCAGCAGAAAGATAAACAACATGTTCATTGTTGATGTCACAGACACCATTCTCTACCTTGCGGTAAGGAGTCTCGATAAATCCGAGCTTGTTAATCTTTGCATATACACACAGAGATGAAATCAGACCGATGTTTGGACCTTCAGGTGATTCAATTGGACAGAGACGGCCATAGTGAGTGTAGTGTACATCTCGTACTTCGAAACCGGCACGCTCACGAGTAAGACCACCAGGACCGAGAGCTGACAAACGACGCTTGTGTGTTACTTCAGCCAGTGGGTTAGTCTGGTCCATGAACTGTGACAACGCATTTGTTCCGAAGAATGTGTTGATTACAGAAGAAATGGTCTTTGCATTAATCAAGTCTGTTGGAGTGAACACTTCACTGTCGCGGACATTCATACGCTCACGGATGGTGCGGCTCATACGCGCCAGACCAATTGCGAACTGATTGGCAAGCTGTTCACCAACTGTGCGCACACGACGGTTGCTCAAGTGGTCAATATCATCGACAACAGCCTTTGAGTTAGCCAACTCAACAAGGTACTTGATAATTTCGATGATGTCTTCCTTTGTCAGAACTCGTATAGCTGGGTCTGTATTCAGATTGAGTTTCTTATTGATACGATAACGACCTACATCACCCAAGTCATAACGCTTCTCAGAGAAGAACAAGTTGTTGATAACTTCACGAGCAGAAGCATCATCAGCAGGATCTGAATTTCGCAGCTGACGGTAAATGTAAGCAACAGCTTCCTTTTCTGAGTTACTTGGGTCCTTCTGCAATGTATTGAATATGATAGAATAGTCTGAGCTATTGTTTTCTTCGTTGTGTACAAGGATGTTGTCAACACCAGCTTCAAGAATCAACTCAATGTTTTCTTCATCAAGTACTGTCTCACGGTCAAGAATTGTCTCATTACGCTCGATTGAAACAACTTCACCTGTTTCTTCATCTACGAAGTCCTCATCCCAAGAATTAAGAACACGAGCAGCAAGTTTGCGGCCAATGACCTTCTTGAGGTTGGCCTTGGTTGCCTTTACCTCCTCTGCAAGGTTGAATATGCGGAGGATGTCCTTATCAGCTTCAAAACCAATAGCACGCAACAGAGTTGTAACTGGCAACTTCTTCTTACGATCGATGTATGCATACATAACATTGTTGATGTCAGTAGCAAATTCAATCCAAGAGCCCTTGAATGGAATGATACGGGCAGAGAAGAGCTGAGTGCCATTTGTGTGCATACTTGAACCAAAGAACACACCTGGAGAACGGTGCAACTGAGAAACTACAACGCGTTCAGCACCATTGATGACAAATGTACCATTGTCAGTCATGTAAGGAATTGCGCCAAGATAAACATCCTGCACCTGAGGGTCAAACTCCTCATGGTTAGGGTCGGTACAATAAAGTTTGAGCTTTGCCTTGAGAGGTACACTGAAAGTAAGACCACGTTCAAGACATTCTTCAACTGAATAGCGAGGAGCATCGATGTAGTAATCGAGGAACTCCAATACAAAGCTGTTGCGAGGATCCTGAATAGGGAAATTCTCAGCAAAGACCTTGTACAAGCCATCATTTTTTCGTTTCTCAGGTGGGGTGTCCAACTGTAAGAAGTCACGGAAAGACTTCAATTGCACATCCAGAAAATCCGGATATGGCATTGGGTTCTGCACAGAGGCGAAATTAACTCTGTTGTTAATGTTTGTTGACATTGTATAAATTATAATTTATGATGTATATATGTTATCTCTATCAGAGTGTATATTTTCAATCCAAGACGAACCAGTAATCCCCTCAGGTTTTACAGTTCATTGTAACCTATTGCAAATGCAACAACTAAAAAATCATCAGCACAAAATCATCCAAAAACAGTCCTTAAAAAACTAATAATCAATCGAATTCATCATTCAGACATTGATAAGCATTATAAATGCAAAAAGTTAAGAACCCTCAACCTGAGGATTCTTAACCATATAGTGGATGTAAAGATTAATTACTTAACCTCAACTTCAGCACCAGCAGCTTCGAGAGCAGCCTTGAGTGCTTCAGCAGCAGCCTTGTCGATACCTTCCTTAACATTGCAAGGAGCACCGTCAACTAATTCCTTAGCTTCCTTCAGACCGAGACCGCAAGATTCCTTAACAGCCTTTACAACCTGGAGCTTAGCAGCACCTGCACTCTTGAGAACTACATCAAATGCAGTCTTCTCTTCTGCAGCAGCAGCAGCCTCACCGGCAGCAGGAGCAGCAACAGCAACAGCTGCAGCAGCTGGTTCGATACCATATTCATCCTTAAGGATGTTCTTTAATTCACTTACTTCCTTTACTGTCAAATTTACCAATTCTTCAGCAATAGCTTTCAAATCTGCCATAATAGTACAAATTTTTAATGTTATTATTTTTTATTTTAGTTCGTTTGTTTTAATTATTCGCCTTTCTCAGCGATTGTGTCAAGCACACCATAAATAGTGCTTGCACCAGATTCGAGGGCACCAAGAACTCCCTGTACCTGACCTTCGAGAGCTGCAACAACCTCTGCAATGAGTTCGTTCTTGCTCTTGATAGCACAAAGTGCATCGAGATTCTCTGCTCCAACATAAACACTTTCCTCAGCATAAGCAGCCTTCAGTGCAGGAACACCATTGTTAGCCTTAGCAAACTTCTTCAGCATCTTTGCAGGAACATTTGCAGTCTGGCAGAACATTATTCCAGAAGGACCCTTAAGTGCAGGAATCAAAGCAGCAAAGTCACCTTCTACATTGTCGAGCGCTTTTTCAAAGAGAGTATTCTTAACTACCTGAAGTTTTATATCCTCCTTAAAGCATTCACGACGGAGAGCACTTGTAACAGCAGAGTTAAGCGCTGTCATGTCAACAACATAGAAATGTGGATAACTATTAAGTGTCTCAACGAGACTATTGATCAATAAGCTTTTATCTTCTTTTTTCATAATTCTATCACAGATTATTATTCAACAGACTTAGGGTCAACCTTGACACCTTTACTCATTGTACTAGAGAGATAAATGCTCTTGATGTAAGTACCTTTGGCAGTTGAAGGCTTCAACTTGATAATGGTGTTGATAAATTCCTTAGCATTTTCAACAAGCTTATCAGCTGTGAAAGAAACCTTACCGATAGATGTGTGAACAATACCGGCCTTATCTACCTTAAAGTCAATCTTACCTTGCTTTACTTCGCGTACAGCTTTGGCAACATCCATAGTTACAGTACCACTCTTAGGGTTAGGCATCAATCCACGAGGACCGAGCACACGACCGAGGGCACCAATCTTACCCATGCAAGATGGCATAGTGATAATTACATCAACATCAGTCCATCCGCCTTTGATTTTATCGATGTATTCATCGAGACCAACATAGTCAGCGCCAGCTTCTTTTGCAGCAGTTTCCTGGTCTGAAGTACAGAGGCAAAGAACACGAACTTCCTTACCTGTACCATTTGGAAGAGAAACGACACCACGAACCATCTGATTTGCCTTACGAGGGTCAACACCGAGACGGATATCGATATCGAAAGACGCATCAAACTTAGTGTATGTAATTTCCTTAACCAAATTGGCAGCTTCAGTTAAAGTGTAAGCTTTCCCTGCTTCAATTTTATCTGCAACTAACTTTTGGTTTTTTGTCAATTTACTCATCTTAATTGAAGTGTTTTTTGATTATTTACCAGGGAATTCTCCTTTAACAGTGATACCCATACTTCTTGCTGTTCCGGCGATCATAGCCATGGCAGACTCGATAGTGAAGCAATTCAAATCAGGCATCTTATCTTCTGCGATTGCACGCACTTGATCCCAAGTTACTTCAGCAACCTTTTGACGGTTAGGTTCAGCAGAACCCTTCTTTGCCTTAGATGCTTCCAGCAACTGAACAGCAGCAGGCGGTGTCTTGATTACGAAATCGAAAGACTTGTCAGAATAATAAGAGATAACAACTGGAAGCACTTTTCCAGCCTTATCCTGAGTTCTGGCATTGAATTGCTTGCAAAAATCCATGATGTTAATACCCTTAGAACCAAGAGCAGGTCCTACTGGTGGTGATGGATTTGCAGCGCCACCCTTAATCTGTAATTTGATTAATCCAGCAACTTCTTTAGCCATTTTAGTTTTTGTTTTAATTATTTAAACGATCAGGAACAAAAGCGTAACAGAACTTTTATTCCTTTGTAACTTGTCCAAAGCCTAATTCGAGCGGTGTTTCGCGTCCGAACACTTTGACTGTCACCCTGAGTTTCAATTTCTCCGAGAGTACCTCCTCTATGATTCCATTGAATCCTGTGAAAGGACCATCAGTGACCTTCACAGATTCACCAACAATGAAATCAGTCACAATTTCCTTTACTGGTTCCTCTACCTTTTCTTCCTCAACTCCAAGGAGTCGATTGATTTCGTTAAAACGGACAGGTTGAGGATGGTTGTCGCCACCAAGGAAACCGAGCACATCAGGAGTGTTACGGAGCAAATGTGGAACTTCACCAACGAGTTCTGCTTCCACTAAAACATATCCAGGCAATTTATTAATTTCCCGGACACGTTTCTTATCGCCTATAGCGACTTCTACTTTTTGTGTAAGCACAAGAACTTGCGATACATACTTTTCGTAACCGTGGTTCTTCATGTCAAGTTCAATGTATTCCTTGACATTCTTTTCACGACCACCCATTGCGCGAAGTACATACCATTTCTTTGTCTGTTCAGCCATGAATGTCAGTCCTCCTTAGTTTTAATTAAAGAGTGAATAAACAGATTCCATGACCCACTGGAAAACAGAATCGATAAGGAATACAATAATTGCGATGATGATGGAAGCTGTGAGTACCGTCACCGCACTATTGGTTAACTCCTTCAGGGTTGGCCAAGTGGTTTTGTAAACAAGTTCGTCGTATGATTCCTTGCAGTAATTTGTTATGTCTTTTACTTTAACCATAATTCTTACGATTGGCACGGGAAGAGGGGCTCGAACCCCCGACCTTCGGTTTTGGAGACCGACACTCTACCAACTAAGCTATTCCCGTGTATAATCCAACGGTCGTCTGCCGGAG
>JAGHSZ010000067.1 GCA_018065565.1 Candidatus Colivivens caballi | reverse complement strand
TTAAATAAACTTTTCGCCGCTTTTGGCTTTCTTTCGGCATCTTGCTGTTTGTCACTCGGTCACAATGCTCGCATTGCTCCCTCGTTCCGCACAGCAATCTGCTCGAAACAAATCGCAAAATCGTCAGAAATGAATTTATAGAACCCACCTTCAAACAAAAAATAACAAGACTATGAATGTAGAAGTAAAAGAAATCGACGGTGTGCTGACAGGAATGCTCAATGGACGCCTTGACACAGCAGCAGCCGAACAGTGCCGTGAAGACCTGAAACCATTGTTCGAGACCAGCGGAAAAGCACTTGCACTCGACTGCACAAACCTGGAATTCATCAGCAGCAGCGGTCTGCGCATATTCCTCGAACTGCTGAAAAAAGCCACACGGGACGGCGGTTCGCTCAAAGTGCTCAATCCAAACGATGATGTACGCAACATCTTCCAACTAATTGGGTTTGCAAAGCGTTTCTCACTCTGACACAAGCACTGAAACTCCCTACCAGCCCACACCAACCCTCCAAACAATCAAGCCATAAATGCCCCAAGAACATCCTATAATCAACACACCGCTCGACATTCGCTGCCCATTGACCCAGACTCAGAAGGGCATTTATGCCGAATGCATGAAACGAGAAGGTGAGCCTGTTTACAACGCCACAATACTGGTTCAGATCAACGCCGCCATTGATGCCCAGCGCATTGCTGATGCCATCAGCAATGCGCTCAATGCACATGTCGTCACCAAAGTACACATCAAAGCCGGTGACGACGGCACTCCTTACATGGAATACGACGAATCACTGGCCGAGGACAAGTGTCAAGTCATCCACACCACAGAGGCTGAATTTGCACTCATGCGGCAAGACATTGTGAAGCCGTTCAACCTAGCTTGCGACCGTCTGTGCCGAGCCACTGTGTTCGTCACTGAGACATGCACATACTACTGTCTCGACATTCATCACATCATCTTCGACGGCATTTCTATGGGCGTTTTTTTCGATGAAATCGATAGATTTTATCATGGAGAGCCACTTAGTCAGGAGCTTGTGACGGCATTCGACATCTCTGCCCGCGAAGCAAAACTGCGACAGACCACAGCACTGGCAACAGCACGGGACTGGTATCTGAAAGAGTATGGCGACCTGGAAAGTGTCACACTGCCCGAACCCGACAAAAACAATGGCGGGGCAATGTCATTCAGCCATCAGAACATTCGTCTGCGCTTCACACCACAGCAACTGCAACAGTTCTGCCAGCAGACAGAGACATCGCCTTCGGCATTCACCTGCGCTGCCTTCGGACGCTTGCTGGGAACCTACACGGGAAAACACGACCTCGCATTTGCCTCCATCTGGCACGGACGGCACGACAAGGACACACTCCGCACCATGTCGATGATGGTGAAGACCATACCCGTACGATGCCGCTACGATGCCGACACCACCGTAACCGACTATGTGCGCCAACTGACACAGCAGTCACGCGACACACGCCAGTACGACATCTATTCATTTGCCGAACTGTGCTCCGAAACCAACTTGACAGCCGACATGCTGTTTGCCTACCACGGTCCGATACGCGGCAGTTTCACCATTGACGGCTGTAAATTCATACCCGAAATTATCAATGAAAAGGAGACCGGTGCCCACATTGCCATCTCTGTTGTTGAGGATGACAATGGTCTGTTTGTCAAGGTCGAATATTTCAGCAATCTATACAGTGACGACTACATCGCCCGACTGATTGACAGCTTCGACACCGTCATGGCAAACATGGCTGCCAATCCTCAGGCAAAAGTCTGCAACATATCAATCGTCAGCGACAGCCAGCAAAAGGAAATCGACGCCTTCCGCCAAGTGGCAGAAGCAGAACTGACCGAAGTGACCTTCAACGGAGGCATCGAACGCTGGGCACAGCTCACCCCCGATGCCATTGCACTGATTGCCACCGACAGGACACTGACCTATCGCCAGTACAACGAAGCAGCCAACCGGCTTGCACATGCACTGACAGCACATGGAGTCAGGAGGGGCGACCGCATAGTGCTGCTACTACCGCGTTCCAGCCATTTCCTCGTGGCACTCTTTGCCGTGATGAAATGCGGGGCAGCCTACATACCGATGGATCCTGCATATCCATCCGACCGCATCTCCTACATCCTCGATGACTCCGACGGACGGTTTGTCATCACTACTGCCAGCCACATCAGCGACTATGCCGACAAAGCACTCGACATTGAAAAACTGATGGAGGAGAGCCTGCAATATGAACCGACGCAGCCTGATGTCAAAGTCGATGCCCACGACCTTGCATATCTCATCTACACATCAGGTTCAACAGGAAAGCCAAAGGGAGTGATGATTGAGCACATCGCTGCCGCTAATTTCTTTCTCGTTCATCCTGCCAACCATATCATACTCACGGCAACAGTGTATGCAAAAGTCGTACTGTGCCAGACCACAGTGTCGTTCGACCTCTCAATATCTGAATACGGAATACCTCTGTTCAACGGCAAGACTGTGGTGTTTGCAAATGAAGAAGAAACCATCAACCCTGTGGCACAAGCAGAACTGTGCGTGCGTACCGGAGTGGAATCAATCAGCGGCACACCGTCGCGCATTGCCATGAACCTGGAACTCGGCTCTTATGCCGACATGGTGCGCAAGCAGATAAAGTCCATCATGACAGGTGGCGAGAAACTGCCGTTAACACTGATTGAACGCCTGAAATCGATGAACCTAATCCTCGTCAACGGCTACGGACCGACCGAGACTACAATGGGGTCGAGCGGAGCCGTGATGAACGATGCAGCTTATGTCCACATCGGCAAGCCATCGGTCAACTACACCTACCAGATTCTCGACAGCGACCTCAACGAACTGCCTGTCGGCGTGACGGGTGAACTGGTGATTGGAGGAAAATCACTTGCACGCGGCTACAACAAAATGCCAGAGAAGACAGCAGCGGCATTCATCAACTGGAACGGCAAACGGGTCTATCGCACCGGCGACTATGCCCGCTGGACTGCCGACGGCAATGTGGTCATACTCGGCCGTAAAGACAATCAGGTGAAGCTCAACGGTCTGCGCATCGAACTCGGTGAAATCGAAACTGTGATGGCGAAGCAACCTGTGGTGAAGCAGTGTGTCATCGTCATCAAGAAAGTCGGAGGACAGGACAAGCTCATCGCCTACTACACCCTTGCCGACGGCCAGCACACTTCGGTCGATGACATCAAGACCGGAATGGCAGAGCACCTCACCCACTACATGATACCAAGCATCTTCATGCAGATGGACTCGATGCCAATCACACCTGCGGGCAAGATTGATGTGAAGCATCTGCCTGAACCTACGGTCGCTGCTGAAAAGATTGTCGAACCAGCCACCGAACTCGAACAGTCGCTGTTCGACATCATTGCCGAAATCCTCGACAACAGGAACTTTGGAGTCACCACCAACCTCATGTCGGCAGGACTAACTTCATTGCTCACCATACGCTTATCCATCCTCATCAAGAAACAATTCGGAACGGCAATCAAGGTGACAGACCTGATGGAGCAAGGCACCATACGCAACATCTGCACACTGATATCAGCTGCTGACAAATCACAGCCGACACTGAACGGCAATGGCTCCACCGCTGCCAATGCAGCCGACGGCAACCGTTCACATAGCAACCATTCACAAAATGATATAAGAAACGAAAGAATGGGCGATGCCTGTGTGCACCTCACCTTTGCCCAGCAGGGCGTTTACTTCGACTGTCTCAAAAATCCAGGCACCACCATCTACAACATACCGACACTGATGCATTTCCCTTCGTCAGTCAGTGCCGACCAACTCAGCAATGCCGTTACAACAGTCCTGACTGCTCACCCTGCACTGTTCTGCAAAATAATGAACCTCGGCGACGACCCCGTGATGGTCTGTCCAAGACACATTGCAGTGAAAGTCACCGTATCAGAAATGACGGACGCCGACCTCGACAGTTTCCGTCAGAAGGCAGTACATCCGTTCGACCTTCAACGAGGTCCATTATTCCGTGCAGAAGTCATTCACACCGAAAGCAGCCTCCTGCTGTTCCTCGACATCCACCACCTTGTGGCTGACGGCGCAAGCATTGCCATCATCATTTCACAGATTGTAGATGTACTCAACGGCAAAACCGTCACCACAGAGGACTACACATATTTCCAGTTTGCCGATTCACAACGGGCATTTGCCGAAAGCAGCAACTTCCTCGACACCATTGACTTCTACGACCAGCAGATGAAGGACTACACCCAGCCCGTCGCCATTCCTGCCGACTTCTTCCCTGCCGAAAGCGGAGCACAGAAAGAGGTGTCGCTGCCAATCGACAGCATATCAGCAGATTTCTTCGCCGACATCGACTCGTTCTGCAAGGCAAAAGGCTGCACACAGGCACAGTTCTGGTATGCCGTGATTGCCTATGTTCTGAGCAGATATGCCAGTACAGACGATGTATATATGTGCGGCATCAGCAGCGGGCGCCAGAACCTCGACATAGCCAGCACTGTCGGCATGTTCGTCAACACCTTGGCACTCCACACGCACATCGGCAAGCAGAGCGTCAGCGACTACATCAGCAGCGCAGCACAGACATTTGCAGGCACAATGCGCCATGAGGACTATCCATTCGCACAGATTGCTGCCAACTATCATTTCCGTCCGTTGTTCAACTATGTCTATCAACTCGGACTCATCAACCCGTTCCATGTCAACGATGAAGCCATCGGCATCGAAAGTCTTGACACGAAAGTGCCAAAATTCCCTGTAAGCGTAAGCATTGAGCATGTTGACGGCAAGCCGAGCGTCATGGTCACATACGACGATGCATTCTACAAGCAAGAGACAATGGACCGTCTGGCAGACAACCTGCTTACAGCGGCACATGAAATGATGGCACATCCCGACGATGCCATCGGCACCATCGCCGTCAACATTCCTGAAAGAAACAAACTCAACCGCAACCTCGACTACCTGGCACCGGCAAACGAAGGTCTGCCGACAGCCAGCAGTACCGACAACGCCGTCGTCCAGCAGTTCTGCGACATCTTCGCCAAGATACTCGGTCGGGAAAAAGTCGGAGCCGACGACAACTTCTTCGAACTGGGCGGCACATCCCTGGTGGCAGTGAGAGTGGTGATTGAAGCAATGAATGCAGGGTTCAAACTCGATTACAAGACGGTGTTTACCAACCCTACACCACGGCTTTTGGCACAACAGGTCAGCAATGCCTCTCCAACCACGACAAGCGACGCTCCATCGGCAGACAATGCCTCCGGCGCACTGTCGTCTCCGTCAGACTCACAACTGCTCGCAGCCAACACACTCGATGCATTCCGTTCAGGTCAGTCACAGCCAATCGGCGGAGCCATTGTGACAGGTGCCACAGGCTATCTCGCCCTGCACATCATCAAGGAACTGATTGACGATGAACGCAAACCGCCAATCTACTGTCTGGTTCGTCCAAACGAAGTGCAGACAGCCACAAGCCGACTGCGCGCCCTGCTGTTCTACTACTTCGACGACAGTTTCGACGACCTCATCGGCAAACGGCTGTTCATCATCGAAGGCGATGTCACACGCCCAGAGGTGTTCGACAAGTTCCCAACAAGTGCCGACGGTGTCACACACCTTTTCAACTGCGCCGCCAATGTAAAGCATTTCTCGTCGGGGACTGACATTGAAGACACAAATCTCGGCGGAGCACGCAACTGCATCGACTTCTGTCTGCGTGCCGGCATCATCATGGTGCAGACATCAACCCTCAGCGTTGCAGGTACAACCGTCAGCGACCACCCAGTGCCGCCGCACGACATCACCGAACAAGAAATCTACTGGGGGCAGACACTCGACAACCAGTACATCCGTTCAAAATTCGAAGCCGAACGCAGTGTGCTCGATGCCATCGAACAGCATGGGCTCAATGCCAAGATAATGCGACTCGGCAACCTCGCAGCCCGAAGCACCGACGGAGAATATCAGGTCAACTTCTCCACCAACTCCTTCATGGGACGCCTCCGTGCCTACCAGGCAGTAGGCTACATTCCTTACGAAGCAATGTCCACCTCCATCGAGTTTTCACCGATCAACGAAGTGGCACATGCCGTGGTACTTCTCAGTCAGACCCCCCGTCAGTGCACCATCTTCCACCCAGTCAACTCCAACAGCCAGTCATACGGCAATGTTGTCAACTGCCTCAAATGTCTGGGCATCAACATACAACTGGCGGAGCAAGCCGACTTCGAGCAGCACCTCCGTCAGTCGGCATCCGACCCCAACAAGGCATCAATACTGCAAAGCATGTTGGCATATCAGCAAGTGGCCGACGGCAAATATGTAGCCTTCAACGGCTTCAACAACCACTACACCACACAGGTGCTGATGCGCCTCGGATTCCAGTGGTCGTTCACCAGTTGGGACTACATCGAACGATTCCTCAAAGCCATCAGCGGCTTAGGATTCTTCGATGACGAATACGAAAGGTGAATTAGCGGATTCGGGGTTTGGTGGTTTAGTGGTTTGAAGATCCGAGTGATGAGGAGGGTAGAAGCAAAAAACAGCGATAAAGTTTGGAAGTTATAAACTTTATTCGTACCTTTGCAGCGGAAAAAGGTAAAATAGAAAAGGGTTCCAATACGCGAGTATTGGAATTCTTATTCTTTTTTATTCTTTACAAAGAGTGAAATAACGACTTAATACACACAATTTAACAAACAGGAACCAATATGGCTTATATGTCACAAGAGGGCTACGACAAGCTTCGTGCCCAGATCAAACAACTTGAAGAAGTTGAACGCCCAGAGGTTATCCGCCAGATTCAGGAAGCGCGTGAAAAGGGCGACCTTAGCGAAAATGCAGAATACGATGCAGCAAAAGAAGCACAAGGCAAACTCGAGACAAAGATTGCAGAACTCAAAGCAGTGCTCTCTGATGCCAAGATAATTGATACATCGAAAGTCAACACCGACACTGTCCAGATTCTCACTAAGGTGGAAATGAAGAATGTGAAGACAGGCATGATGATGACCTACACACTCGTCAGCGAAAGCGAAGCAAACCTACGCGAAGGCAAAATCTCTGTTGCCACACCAATCGCACAGGGACTGCTCGGCAAGAAGGTGGGCGACATCGCTTCCATCAAGATTCCTCAGGGCATCATCGAACTCGAAATCGTCAGCATCAGCATCTAACAAAACAATCCCGTTCAACCACTATGGCAACCATCTTCAGTAAAATAGCAGCAGGCGAGATTCCAAGCTACAAGTGCGCTGAGACCGAAGAGTTCTATGCATTCCTCGACATCAACCCACTTGTCAAGGGACACACACTGTGCATCCCTCGCCGCGAAGTCGATTACATCTTCGACATGGAAGACGATGAAATCGGTCGTTTCCAGCAGTTTGCAAAGAAAGTTGCATTGGCAGTAAAACAAGTCTGCCCTTGCGTGAAAGTAGGTGAAGCAGTCCTCGGACTCGAAGTGCCACACGCACACATCCACCTCGTACCGATGCAGTCAGAACAAGACATGCGCTTCTCAGCAGAAAAGAAATCCTTCCCTGCTGAAGAAATGCAGCAGACTGCCGACGCCATCTTCGCAGCATTCAAGCAACTGACAAAGTAACACCCTGTGACGACATACACTCGTCCTACACACATACCCTCTTGCACTCTCACAACGAGAATGTAAGAGGGTATTTCTTTTTATCTCACGCAGAACGCGCAGAACAA
>JAGHSZ010000150.1 GCA_018065565.1 Candidatus Colivivens caballi | reverse complement strand
TCTATCTGGTCAACTCTACGTTTCAATACTTCCCCGGAGTGCCTGTATTTCATAGTAAAGACCTGATACACTGGGAGCAGGTGGGCAATTGCCTGACACGTAGTTCACAGCTCGACCTATCTGGTTTGTATTCTCAGCAGAATGCAGAACTGGGATGGACAAATGGAGGTGTCATTGCCTTGCAAGACAAGCATCGTGTTTAAGATTGATTAGCGAATGTTGAATAACAATATATATTAACAAGAACGAATTAAAAAACATGGAACAAGTATTCTCTTACAAAGTAAAGAACTTCACAGGCAAGACAAAGCGATATTGCCAAACACTCAAACTGAAAAACGACCCCGAGGGCATCAAGAAGTATGTGGCACTGCACAGCAAAGAGAAGCACTGGAAGGAAATTCGCGACGGAATAATGGAGGTCGGCATCCTCGAGATGGAAATATACAGATACGAGAACCTCCTGTTCATGATTGTCGAAACGCCCGACGACTTCGACTGGGATGCGTCGATGGCGCGGCTTGCCACCCTACCCCGGCAGGATGAATGGGAGCATACTGTGGCTGAATACCAGGAATGCAATCCCAACGACACATCTGACGGAAAGTGGCAGCTGATGGAAAGAATCTTTCATATTTATGAAAATGAATAACATTGACCTGTCACGAAATGAAGAAGATACTGCTTATTCTATGCCTGTCACTCCCAATCGGCAGCATTTCTGCACAAGAGAGTAAGCCCGGGGCGCTGGACATCTGGAACCTCCCGCCATTGCCCATAGAGCAAGGTGACTACACCACGGCATGGGACAATCTGAGCCGACGCTACAATGTGCCAGCATGGTGGCGTGAAGCGAAACTCGGTGCATGGTCGCACTGGGATCCGCAATCAATGGCAGAGGACGGTGACTGGTATGCACGAAGCATCTACATGGAGGGACACCCACAGGCACGCTACCACCGCGAGCACTTCGGTCATCCCTCGGAATATGGCTACAAGGAACTGTGCCGCGACTGGAAGACTGACAGATGGAACCCCGACGAACTGATGCAACTCTATCGGAAGATGGGGGCTCGGTACTTTCTGGCCATGGGAAACCATCATGACAACTTCGACTGCTGGGACAGTAAATACCAACCGTGGAATGCCGTGAATGTGGGGCCACATCAAGACATAGTGGGTATCTGGGCAGAGACTGCCCGCCGCTATGACATGCCCTTTGGCATCGGTTTTCACAACACCCCAGCCCGCACCTGGGGACAATTCATGACGGTTCGCTATACCAGCGACAAGGAGGGTGACAAAAAGGGCGTTCCCTACGATGCCATGCTCACACTTGAAGATGGTTACCAGCCAAATGCCGACGGCACAGAGAAATGGTGGAAGGGGCTGGACCCTCAGGACCTCTATGGGCCAGTACACCACAATGGGCGCAACTCGCTTGACAGCCCATTCGCCAACCAGTTCATGTGGCGTGTGGATGACGCCATACGCCGCTATCAGCCCGACATGATTTACTTTGACGACCATGCCGGAGACTCTCAGGAAGACTTAGGCATCAACATGGGACTGGGACGGCTCACGCCACAGATTATAGCCAACTTCTACAACATTGCATCGAAGCGAGAGACGGGCAACCGTGAGGTGGTGGCTACCTTTAAGGGTGTGGGTGGCCGCTACAACAGTTTTCAGCGCAACCCTGAGATGGTCAACATAGTGGACCGCTCGCTGGTGAAAAGTACCGAACTCTACACCGAGGACGACATCATGGCCTTCCCCTTCCAGACGGAGGTGAGCCTGCAAGAATGGCACTACCAACAAGGTGCACGCTACCGCAGTGCATCGGAAATCGTCACCCGACTGATGCAGAATGTGTCGCGCAACGGATGCCTGTTGCTCAACATCACCCAGCATGGGCGTGGCGACATCGACCCCGAAGCAAGGCAGATATGTCTGGACTTCGGCCGATGGATAGAGATCAACAGCGAGGCCATCTACAGCGCCCGTCCCTTTGATGTGTGGGGCAACGACCATGTCATCTACACTCGCCGTGGTGGATACATCTATGCCACCATTCTGCATCCTGCGACCGACGACATTGTTCTTCAACCACTCTCAACCCAATTCCCTTCCGTAGGCAAAATCCGTAAGGTGGAGATGCTGGAAGACGGACAGTCCATCCCATTCAAGCAAAGTGCCGAGGGACTAACAATACAGATAAGAACATCTGTCACCCAAGGCATCACCAATCAAGAACTGGCACAGGGCTTCAAGGTGCTGCGCATTACGCACGACAAGGCTTGGTTCAACGATGATGACCCTGGCGTACGAACCTACGGATGGAATCGCACGACAGGCAAGGGCGAAGGCGACTTCAACAACGATCTCTCATTCAGCGACCAGGTGGGCGATCGGTGGTCAGTACCCTTTTCAGGCAAGCGCATCAGCATCATTGCCCCAACAGGCGAATATGAGGGCAGGATGCAGGTTGTGACAGACGGCAAGGTGTGTGGTGAGGTGACATTTCACAAAGACACAGAACGCAAAGCCCAACAGGTGGTCTTCACCTCCAACAAACTCAAAAAGGGCAAGCACACCATTGAACTAATCAATCTGGAAGGCACCATTGCCATTGATGCTCTGAGGATTGAATAACTGTCCGCATGGTTTCGTTTTTTTCGCCTTTCGTGTTCGAAAAATCCTAAACAGTTTCAATACAGAGAAGGTTAAGTTATTCAACTTTCGCAAGTATCTTGCTCAGTTGACCAATCGCCCTTGCGGGCTACATATCACTTCGTTACCTATCGCTTCGCTACCAATCGGTTCTTCGCATACTCAGAACCTACAAGGTATCTTTGTAGATATTGAGCTTTGCGAAATATCGATTCGTAGGGGGAACTCCTTTGTCGGCATAAACGCCGAGTCGTCGCAAACCTCATGACATTCAGTCATTCGGTCGTCGCAAGCAGAATGACATTCAGTCATTCCGCCGTGCAAGTTGAGCTTGCGAAACTTGAATTAAGTTATAAAACTCACGCAGAAAGCGCTGAATTAAAGGAAACCGATTTGCTCCTTTTTAATCTGCGCTTTCTGCGTGAACATAATTTTCAATCTTATGCGCTCTGAAAGAGCAACCTGCTCATAGCCCAATGGCAAGCGTAGCGGCGCCTTGGGTGCAATGTTGGCAATCAACCTACGCCCTGCAAGGGCAAAAGCGCTACGAAAAGAAAAAGTCCTTTTAATCTGCGCTTTCTGCGTGAACCCAAACTCTTGTATGCATCCCCATCAATCCAACCCCGCCCTAAAAGGGAGGGATGGGGAGGGTCCGAGGGCAGAAGAGGGTTCAGTTAGTAGAAGGTCTCTCCTCACTTACTCCTCCCCTCGGGAAGGACTGGTGGGGGCTACTCTTCAGTAATGTCCTCTGGTTCTTCGGGGTCGAAGGTGCACTGCTTCGGCATCGAAAACCCACAGGTTCGGGTGCAATTGACCACTGCTTCGGTATTGAAAACCCACTGCTTCGCGTGCATTTTGCCTATGTATCAAATGTCTTGTTCCATTTGTTTTTTCTTTGTTTGTTTTTTGTGTCACAAAGTGTCACAATTCCGTTTTGTGACAAAACTACGCATAACACATTGATATACCTATTGTTAGATTGTCACACGACTGTGACAAACGACATTGAAGCTGATATATTTTGTCACACGCTTGTGACAACCTAACCAACTACATATTAATATATTACATACCTTTTTGTCACAAAAAGTGGAATGTGACAACTTGTGACAGAATACAGTTTCAGATTATTCCAGCTAAGTTCCAACATGAAGTGATAGCAGTTATTGGGTTGACTCATTATAGTAGTCTGGGGCGATAACTGGCGCATACCGACGGGAGAAGAATTCCTGGAACTGGTAAGCGGTGAAAAATGTAACTGCATATGGACGACCGATTATAACGGCGTAAAGGGTATCCTGTGTACAGGCAAGGAGGGTACTGAGTATGCATACAACAGCGTGTTCTTCCCTGCTGCCGGCTACTACTCAACTCAGCTCTACAATGAAGGCATCACGTGTAACTATTGGTCATCTACACCATCACACATGCTCCATAACTACGATAGCGCTATGAGACTAAAGCCTACTGTTCAGATGGGATCTCACCCTAAAACCTGCGCTTCCATCCACCCTGTGCTGAAATAACCTAAACAGTGCATACCTTCCACAAAGGCAACATAGCACCATATAAACAACGTCCCCACTGACCCACGGCAACGATGCCAAAATGAGTCGGTGGTTTTTTTGCCATTAAAAGAAATGGCTTGTTCATAATATCTTTGATTTTGATTTATTGAATAGTATAATCACAAAGGTAAAATTTATTATTAAAATACTGCATTAATCGACATTTTTGTCTTTTTTTATTATAAAGAAATACCTTTGCATCATGAAAAATCTCGCCGAACAGCAAGCCATTGAAGAGCGGCAAAAGTATGTGACCG
>JAGHSZ010000168.1 GCA_018065565.1 Candidatus Colivivens caballi | reverse complement strand
TCTGGTAAAAGCGAACAGTCGCTTTCCTAAGTCCTTAAGGCTTGCTCCTACATGATAGACCGTATCGTCTATGATGATGAATCGGTCGTGGAATTTACTGCTGTATCTTTGCAGTGTAATCTGGTCTGCTGGATATTGCCTGTTGTATAATTGCCATGCACATTGCAATGCTGGCGTAATGGATTCCGTATAGACAGAAGCCGTGACTCCGTCGTTGCGAACTGTGAGCAGTTCAAGTATGCTTGCATCAATGTATGCATCAACAATGATTACAGATTGTTTGGCTGACTTTATCAAGTCTTCAATGAAGGCGCGAGCTGAAAAGACTTCTCCTTCATAGAATATGCCTTCAATCTTTGAAGCAGTGCCATCGTCGAGCTTTGACAATACTTGATTCAACTTGTTATCGGTAGCTATCTGCCGCATCTCTAATGTCTCGATACGCTGAAACACTTGAGCATTAGCGAGCAAGAAACGCCGCATGGCAACGAAAGCATCAATAATATTGAGACTAACTTGTACAGCCTTATCACTTTTTAGAACAGATGCCAACATGGACACTCCCTGCTCAGTAAAGGCATACGGATTGACAGTAGAGTACTTTAAAGATTCAAGGTGGTCACAATTTGTTACCAGCTTATCACGCTCACGATCATTCAACTGAAACCTGTATCGCTCTGGAAAACGTTCTATGTTGCGTTTGACTGCCTGATTCAATGCTTTTGTTTCCACACCATACAGTTCTGCCAAGTCACGGTCGAGCATGACTTGTTTGCCTCGTATCGTCTGGATGCGAGACTCTATCGCCTCAATTGGTTGAGTGCAGGATGGTATGTTCTTTATCTTGTCTGTCATCTAATGCCAGTATTCAGTTGTCGGTATATTGTGAGTTATATAAATTCTGCATCTTTCAGTTCCTTGTACAGAGTACATTTTATTTAATAGTGCGTTTCAAATTTATACCGCGCCTTATTTCCTCAGCGGTTGGTAAAATGTTATGTGCAGCTACAGCCAGAGGGTTATTTATTCCTTCCAGTGCCCACTGAACTTTTGTGTCATCTTTCGATTGGCAGATTAATAGACCTATAGTCGGATTATTATCTTGTCCACGCAACAGGTGATTGCAAGCGTTAACATAGAAATTCAGTTTCCCAATAAATTCTGGAATGAAATCCACTATTTTTAACTCAATTACCACATAGCATTTAAGATTTATGTTGTAGAATAGCAAGTCGGGGAAATAAGAAGTTTCGTTATCCAAGCGCAATTCCATTTGTCGGCCCAAATAGGCAAACCCCCGACCTAATTCAAGCAGGAAAGATGTAACATTGTTCGCAATGGCATCTTCCAAATCTTTTTCGTCAACAATGTCTTTGCTGCGCAAGAACTGTAAATTGTATTCGTCCTTGAATAGTTCTTTGGCAAGATTGCTCTGATATGTAGGTAATATTCCTGCAAAGTTATTAGTTTCTGATGTATTACCATTACCATAATCACCCCAATGCAGTTCAAGTTCTCTACGGCTCCAATTTTCCTGGATAGTGCGCCTAACATAAAACAGTGCTTGTTCGATAGATTTGGAGTGGGATACTATTTTTGTATGGTGTCCCCATGGAACAAGTCCCAAGACATAAGGAAAATTATAATCTCCTATAAAATGGGAGTATTTCTCGTCACCTAATTTATATGCCATGGCATCAATCGCGGTTGTAAGTTGTTCACAATCAGAGCCACTAAATTCGGCAACAAGTTGTTGCTGAATTAAGTGAGTTACAGTACCATTCTTTTGAGGCTGAGATGCCAAGGTCGGCTTAAACATCTTCACCCATCTGCGACAGGCGCGCAAATTAGTCACCGAGAATCCCTTCTCGTTTGGAAATGCATCCTTCAGGTCTTTGCTGAGTTTATCAAGGACACCTGTTCCCCAACGCTGTTCGGCTTTCAACAAAATAATATCATGTCCAAGACTCCAATAGAACTCCAACATAGTCGAATTCACTTGTACCCGAGACTTTATCTGTGCTGCCTGATAGCGTTTCTTTATTTCCGAAACCCATTGCACATAATCAGTCGTACCACAGAAACTTGCATCCGTAGTTACAAACCTTGGTGATATGTTCTTTATCTCGTCTGTCATCTGATGTCAATATTCAGTTGTCAGTGTATTGTGAGTTATTTGTCATCATCTTGTCGCTTGGACTTGATGGGGGATACTATTTTGTCTTCGCTATTCTCGGAAGTCAAGAGGAATGCTTGTTTTTCTTTGCTACACTACTCGCCAATGTTTTTCTATTGAATGATACATATTCGTATCTGGTACACTTGAGTATGCCTCTAAAGAGGCAAATATGGGTTGCAAAGTTATGAAAAAAAACGGAAACAATTCAAAATAATGGGTTAATTATGCATAAATCAAGCATTTTGCACCTATTTTGTCATGTATATTTAGCTTTTTGGATGTAGAAAGAGTGAGGAAATGTATTTTTACTTTCCGAACA
>JAGHSZ010000006.1 GCA_018065565.1 Candidatus Colivivens caballi | reverse complement strand
GCGGAGGATGTGCGGGGAACAGAGACCACCCACTCTCTCACAGCCGTCTGGAAGACGGTACAGCACATGACTAAGCGATGTAGCGTCCTCCAGACGCTCATATAGTATATTGCAACTATCCCTGCACACCTTCACTATGTTACGGTGTACAGGGTTATTGACCACTCGCTGTGCTCGTTGTAGCGTCCTACAGACGCTTGCGAAATGAAAGTATATTTCCTATCACTCCAAATGTCTGAAGAACCTTTTCTTTTATATTGTTCCCCGCCCTGAAAGGGAGGGATGGGGAGGGGCCAGATGGGGGAAGGTCCGCTCATGTTTTCCCTCACGAGCATTCGTATTTGCTCTCACGAGCGCTCATGTTTTCCTTCACGAGCGCTCATAGATTAAAAAAGGTGTACACCTTCCCAAAGTTTCGTGTACACCTTTTCTGATTTTGCTGTACACCTTTTTGCAGGAAGGTGTACACCTTTTTCAATTATCGAGCGTACGATTTCACATTTACGAGCGCTCGTGAAGCAAAACATCAGCGCTCGTGAAGCAAAACATCAGCGCTCGCAAAGGAAAAACCATAAACAGCAAGCCTGCGACTTGGCAAATCTGCATCTTGAAAAAGCACCTATATATTTGTATAATTCTGTTGAAATTCTTAATAATTCGTAAAAAGTTTTGCCGTTACATTTATAATCCCTATATTTGCAATTTCAATAAGCCCCTATGCAGGCTAACCAAAACAACATACGCCGGTCCATGTGCCTTCGACATCAGACGGAGGTTTACACCAGCAAAACTCAACCAACCAAACTATCAACCATATGAATCAGAGCGACAGCATCGTTATCATTCCAACCTATAACGAAAAGGAGAACATCGAGAAAATCATCCGTGCAGTGTTCGGACTCGATAAGTGTTTCCACATCCTTGTCATTGACGACGGTTCACCCGACGGCACTGCCGGCATCGTGAAACGGCTCATCAGCACAGAGTTCAGCGACCGCCTGTTCATCATGGAACGACAGGGAAAACTCGGACTCGGCACTGCCTACATCGCAGGCTTCAAATGGGCAATCGAGCACAAGTACGACTATGTGTTCGAGATGGATGCCGATTTCAGCCATGCGCCATCCGACCTGCCACGCCTTTACAGCGCATGCGCCGACGAGGGCAACGACCTTGCCATCGGTTCACGCTACATCACAGGCGTGAATGTGGTCAACTGGCCTATGGGACGCGTGCTCATGTCGTATTTCGCATCACAATATGTCCGTTTCGTCACGGGTTTCAACATCCACGACACCACAGCCGGATTCAAGTGCTACCGCCGCCAAGTGCTCGAGACCATCGAGCTCGACAAGATACGCTTCAAGGGATATGCCTTCCAGATTGAGATGAAGTTCACCGCCTACAAGTGCGGGTTCAAAATCAAGGAGGTGCCAGTGGTCTTTGTCAACCGCGTCGAAGGCACATCAAAGATGAGCGGAGGCATCTTCTCCGAAGCCTTCTGGGGAGTGATGCGCCTGCGCTGGGACGGATGGTTCCGCAAATATCCAAAAGCAGCCAAGCAATAACAGCAGCAAAAACAACCAACCACCCCGATGCAGCCCTTCAACCAAGGCATCTGCAAAGGGCATCAAATCCATAACTCCAATTGAGAACAACAATTCACAACGCAACCATCGTCAATGAAGGACGCACATTCGTAGGTTCAGTCAACATCGAAGACGAACTGATAACCAGTGTCATCGAAGGAGAAACCACTCCACAAGATGCCGACACCGACGAACAGCTGTCAATCGACGCCCGGGGTCTCTACCTCTTTCCTGGCGTCATTGACACCCATGTCCATTTCCGCGAACCAGGACTCACACACAAGGCCGACATTGCGTCAGAAAGCCGCACTGCCGCAGCTGGTGGAGTCACTTCGTACATGGAGATGCCAAACACCATTCCACCGACGACGACCATCGAACGCCTTGAAGAAAAATGGAAACTGGCGTGTGAGCACAGCCGTGTGAACTACTCATTCTTCTTTGGAGCAACCAACGACAACACCGAAATCCTCCCTCAACTCGACTCTCACCTTGTGCCTGGCGTCAAGATTTTCCTCGGGTCAAGCACAGGCAACATGGTTGTAGATGACCCCGAAGCCATTCGCCGCATCTTCCAGACATCACCACTGCGCATCGTGGCGCACTGTGAAGACGACAGCATCATCCAGCACAACATCAAGGAATTCAAGCATAAGTACAAGGGGCAGAACGACTTCCCCGTACGCTACCACTCACGCATCCGCAGTGTCGAAGCCTGTTGGGAAGCATCCAACCGAGCAATCGAGCTGGCAGTGGAGACTGGCGCCCGACTGCACATAGCACATGTGTCGTCAGCACGCGAAGTGGAGATGCTCCGCGACTTCAAGCAGCATGCCACCGACCCGCAGCAGGTCACTGCCGAAGCCTGCATTGCCCACCTGATGTTCACCACAGAGGACTACGACCACCTCGGCACCAAAATCAAGTGCAACCCATCGGTCAAGACACCAGAGGATCAGCTGGCACTGCGCAAGGCACTGGCCGACGGCACCATCGACTTCGTTGCCACCGACCATGCCCCACATCTGCTCAACGAAAAGACGGGCGGAGCACTCAAAGCCATGTCGGGCATGCCACTCATACAGTTCTCACTCGTCAGTATGCTCGAAATGAGCGACGAAGGCTGTTTCCCAATCGAGCGCATACCATCGCTGATGAGTCACAACCCAGCCGATCTCTACTCCATCGACCGTCGCGGTTACATCCGTCCAGGCTACTTTGCCGACCTCGTGCTCGTTGACCCAGAAGCCAACTGGCAGGTGGCAGAAGGACGCTATTACACCAAGTGCGGCTGGACCCCAATGGACGAGCGCACCTTCAAGTGGAAAGTGGTACGCACACTGGTCAACGGCAAGACCGCCTACCTCGACGGCATTGTCATCGACGGCATCCGTGGCAGACAATTGACATTCAACCAATAATCATTCCGTCAGTGTGTCATCATGCATAAGCACAAAGTCCCCTACATCATCATTGCGATTCTTCTGTTAATCTTTACAACCATCACATTCGGCCTCTTATATGGCAACCGTCATTTCGTTGTAAAGGAATGCACACTGATGTTTCCCGACCTTCCTGCATCATTCGACGGTTACCGCATATTGCAGTTCAGCGACTTCCACGCCATGGCATTCCGCAAGGGTTACAAGGAAGATGTTGAAAACATTGTCAACCTCATCAACCAGCAACACTGCGATGCCATCTGTTTTACTGGCGACCTCGTCACCGTCCAGGCTGATGAACTCCGAGGGTTCGAGTCGCAGCTCAGCCAACTGAAAGCACCCGACGGAGTGTTTTCCGTGATGGGCAACCACGACTACAACCTCTACAACCGTCACCACACAGAAGCCGAGCGACAAGCCGACATCAGCAAACTCCATCAGTATCAGCAGCAATTTGGCTGGAACCTCCTCCTCAACGACCATGCAGTCGTCCGTCGCGGCAACGACTCCATCGTCATTGTCGGAGTGGAAAACGACGGTGTGCCACCGCACTTCCCAGCCTACGGCGACCTCGACAAAGCACAAGCAGGCACCGACGCAGGAGCATTCAAGGTGCTGCTCAGTCACGACCCTACGCACTGGCGGCGCAAGGTGCTGCCCGAGACCGACATACAGCTCACACTGTCAGGTCACACCCATGCCGGACAGTTCATGGTGTTTGGATGGTCACCCGTCAGCATGGTATATAAAGAGTGGACAGGAGTCTATTCCAGCAATGGGCGCTACCTGCACATAAGCAACGGCATAGGATGTGTGCTTTGGCCGATACGCCTCGGTGCATGGCCTGAGGTCAATGTCATCACACTCAGAACATCAAAGAAATAAACGACGGCGGCACGAGTCACACACCGCCAGCCGACAAACAAATCCCAGACAAACCAAACCACCCCCTCCTATTATGATTAACATCATCTACAAGATATACTCATTCTGCATTGCACTGCCACTGTTCTTGGTTGCCACAATCCTGACGGCAACGATTGTGTCCATAGCAGCCCTGTTCGGCGATTATCGCTACACATGCTACTATGTGCCAATGTGGTGGAGCCGCATCACCTGTGCAGTGTTTCTGCTGCCAGTGAAGGTCGAAGGCCGCGAACATCTCGACCCCAACCAGTCGTATGTGTTCCTTGCCAACCATCAGGGCTATTTCGACATATTCCTCACCTACGGCTACCTCGGCCACAACTTCAAGTGGATGATGAAGGAATACATCAAGAAGTTTCCGTTTGCAGGCTGGGCATGCATGGCATGCCGACAAATCTTTGTGGGCGACTCCCTCTCTTCAATCAGCAGTGCAGTCAACCTCGCCCGCACCACACTCCAAGGCGGCATTTCGATGGTCATATTCCCAGAAGGCACACGCTCGTACGACGGCAAGATGATAGCGTTCAAGCGCGGAGCATTCATGCTCGCCAACGAAATCGGACTGCCCATCGTGCCACTCACCATCAACGGTTCGTTCGACATCTTCAACCGCAAGGCAAAGTCGGTGACATGGGGACGCCTCACACTCACCATCCACGAACCGATTACCCCGGAACAGCGTGCCGGCAAACCCACCAAGGTGTTTATGGAGGAAGTACACGACATCATCGAGAGCCGTGTGGAATGTCCCTCTGCACCTGAACCACAGGTGAAGGGTGAAGCACAATAGCCCACCCCCGGAAACCATCACATCAGAACCATATTACGCATCAGTACACAACATTACGCATCCAGCACCATGGCAAAAGAAAAGACAGCATATGTTTGTTCATCATGTGGCTACGACAGTCCGAAATGGATTGGCCGCTGCCCTTCGTGTGGCGAATGGAACACATTCGTCGAAGTGAAACTCGGCAAGGACAGCCAGCAGTCTGTGCGCCAGTTGAGTTCACGGCAGAACACATCCAGCCCTATACACATCAGCCGCATCGACACCAACGAAGTGCCACGCATCAACATGCACGATGCCGAATTCAACCGTGTGCTCGGCGGAGGACTTGTGCCAGGGTCGCTCACCCTGCTCGGAGGCGAGCCAGGCATCGGCAAGTCAACACTCATACTGCAAACTGTGCTCCACCTCACCAATCTCAAAACCCTGTATGTCAGTGGCGAAGAGAGTGCACAGCAGATTAAGTTGAGAGCCGACCGCATCATGCCGACCACACCGCAGAACGATGCCACTGGCGGACTGCACTTACTGTGCGAGGTGATGATTGAAAATGTGTTTGACCACATCAAGACCCTCGCCCCCGACCTCATCATCATCGACTCCATACAGACAATGGCAACCGAGAATGTAGAGTCGAGCCCGGGCAGTGTCAGCCAGATACGCGAATGCACCGCCATGCTGCTGAAATTCGCAAAAGAGTCGGGCATACCGGTCATCATCATCGGTCATATCAACAAGGAGGGCAGCATTGCCGGACCGAAGATACTGGAACACATGGTTGACACCGTGCTGCAATTTGAAGGCGACCAGCACTACATGTACCGCATTGTCCGCGCCATCAAGAACCGATTCGGGTCAACTGCCGAACTTGGCATCTACGAGATGCTGTCCGACGGACTGCGACAGGTGGAAAACCCATCCGAACTGCTGCTCAACACATCTGCCACCAACGCCGACAACAACGGCGAAGGACTGTCGGGCACAGCCATTGCATGTTCCATCGAAGGTGTCCGTCCGCTGCTCATCGAGACACAGGCACTGGTCAGTTCGGCTGCCTATGGCACACCACAGCGTTCTGCCACAGGTTTCGACCTGCGCCGCCTCAACATGTTGCTGGCAGTACTCGAAAAGCGTGTCGGATTCAAAATCAGCCAGAAGGATGTGTATCTCAACATAGCCGGAGGCATCCGTGTCACCGACCCAGCCATCGACCTCAGTGTCATCGCCGCAGTCCTTTCGAGCAATGTCGATACCGCCATCGAACGCGATGTCTGCATGACAGGCGAAGTGGGCCTCAGCGGTGAGATACGCCCAGTGAGCCGCATCCTCCAACGAGTGGCAGAAGCCGAAAAACTTGGTTTCCGCCAAATCATCATACCACAGACCAACCTTAACGGGCTCGACACCACAAAGTTCAAGATTGAGATACGCGGAGTGCGCCGTGTGGAGGAAGCACTGCGCGAACTGTTCGGATAGACCCGTCCGACTTTCCTTCGGGTAAAATGCACATCACGATTAGGGCTTACCCTATTGCATTATAGGCATTTTACCTTGCACATACGCCACAAACCACCTATCTTTGCACCGTGAAAAGTAACACGAGTAATAATCATTAAAGCAACGACGCCTTATGAAGAATGTAGCAATGAAAACGATGATGGCAGTTACTTTACTGTCTCTCACCACACTGGTTTGTGCACAAAACAACCGTCATGATTATCTTGTAAGAGGAAATCAAGTAGAGCACAATGGACACAGAATGCCAAATGCTGATGCCCGCTCATTTACCATATTAGGCCACGGCTATGCCAAGGACTTCCAGAATGTGTACTACAATGGCGAAATCCTTCCATTTGTCGATCCACAGTCATTCCGGCTCAGGGACATGCCACCAGCACCAGGCAGCAACATACATGTTGGCCGCGGTGACGCTCCAGCAGCACCCGGCAACTATGGCCCAGGAACACCAGCACACCCTGACTTCAGTTACATGGTAATGCCCAACGGCGATGTACTGTTCAACGGTAAACTCCTGAAAAATGCTTATGGCCGCTCGTTCAAGGACCTCGGCGGCGGGTATGGCAAGGACAACCTGACAGTATTTTACATGGGAAAGGAAATCAAGGGAGCTTTCAGTTCATCATTCCAGGTACTTGCCGACGGTTACAGCAAAGACAGCAGCGATGTCTATTATTTAGGCAACGAAATCAGAGGTGCAATGGCGTCATCATTCAAAGTTGACGGCAGAGGCTATGCCCACGACACTTTCAACACCTATTATAAAGGAAAGGAAGTGAAATAACGAAGGGACTTTGTCCCTGCGAAGTCGATATTCTGCGAGGCTCAACATCGACAAGCAAACAAACCACATTTGAGGTTATCAGGCCATTCGGATGCAGAGACTTGTACACAATAAGCAGGTCGTTCTCCAGCCAATGCCGATAACCTCAATATTTTTGCTCAACTTTCGCAAGTTCTGACTTGCTCAACTGCTGCCTCACACCCAAAAACACGCACTTACCCCCACGATGACTGCGCAATAAATCAAATAATTCGCACTTTTTGGTCTTAATTCTTAATTTATTCGTATCTTTGCACCAAATTATCTAAACAAACAAAGAAATGGCACAGCAAGAAGACATTTTTAAGAAAGTGGTCAGCCACTGCAAAGAGTACGGATTTGTATTCCCATCAAGTGAAATATATGACGGTTTAGGAGCTGTATATGACTACGGTCAGAACGGTGTTGAAATGAAGAACAACATCAAGCAGTACTGGTGGCAGTCAATGGTGCTTATGCACGAAAACATCGTAGGTATCGACTCATGCATCTTCATGCACCCTACAATCTGGAAGGCATCAGGACATGTTGACGCATTCAACGACCCACTCATCGACAACCGCGACTCAAAGAAGCGCTACCGCGCCGATGTTCTCATCGAAGAACAGATAGCAAAGTACGAAGACAAGATTGAGAAGGAAGTAGCAAAGGCAAAGAAGCGTTTCGGCGACTCGTTCGACGAGCAGAAGTACCGCGAGACCAGCCCACGAGTACTCGAAGAGCAGGCTAAGCGCGATGCTCTGCACGAGCGCTACTCAAAGGCAATGAACGCAATGGACCTCGACGAGCTCCGTCAGATCATTCTCGACGAAGGAATCGTCTGCCCTATCAGCGGCACCCGCAACTGGACAGAAGTGCGCCAGTTCAACCTCATGTTCAAGACCGAGATGGGCAGCACTGCCGACGGCGCATCAACCATCTACCTCCGCCCAGAGACAGCACAAGGCATCTTCGTCAACTACCTCAATGTGCAGAAGACTGGCCGTATGAAGATTCCGTTCGGCATCGCACAGATTGGTAAGGCATTCCGTAACGAAATCGTGGCACGACAGTTCATCTTCCGTATGCGCGAATTCGAACAGATGGAGATGCAGTTCTTCATCAAGCCAGGCACCGAACTCGACTGGTTTGCAAAGTGGAAGAAGACTCGTATGGCATGGCACCAGAACCTCGGATTCGGTGCAGAGAACTATCGTTTCCATGACCACGAGAAACTGGCTCACTATGCCAACGCAGCAACCGACATCGAATTCAAGATGCCATTCGGTTTCAAGGAAGTTGAAGGAATCCACTCACGCACCAACTTCGACCTCAGCCAGCACGAGAAGTTCTCTGGCAAGAACATCAAGTACTTCGACCCTGAACTCAACGAGAACTACACACCTTATGTCATCGAGACAAGTATCGGTGTTGACCGTATGTTCCTCTCAATCATGTGCCACAGCTACTGCGAAGAGCAGCTCGAAGGCGGCGACACACGCGTCGTACTCCGCCTGCCAGCAGCCATCGCACCAATCAAGCTCGCTGTGTTCCCACTCACAAAGAAGGACGGACTGCCAGAGAAGGCTCGCGAAATCATCGACGACCTCAAATTCCACTTCAACTGCCAGTACGAAGAGAAGGACACCATCGGCAAGCGCTACCGCCGCCAGGATGCCATCGGTACTCCTTACTGCGTCACAGTTGACCACCAGACACTCGAGGACAACACAGTCACCATCCGTTTCCGCGACACAATGGAGCAGAAGCGCGTGGCTATCAACGAACTCCGTGGCATCATCGAGGACAATGTGACCATCACAAGCCTCCTCAAAAAACTCAAATAAACACATCAACCCAACACTGCGATGAAGAAACTTCTGACACTCCTTGTGCTCGGCACACTGCTCACACTCACTGCCTGCGAAGAAAAGGGCGAAGTGGGTGAATACGACAACTGGGAAGACCGCAACATTGCATTCATCGACTCCATTGCCAAGGTAGCAGAACAAAACGCTGATTCAAGGTGGATGATTCTTAAAGCATACAACCTCGGCGATTCTGCAAGTCTGTACAAGGGCAACCGCAACCTCTTCGTCTATGCCCACAAGCAAAAAGACGGCACAGGCACAGTGTCACCCCTCTTCAACGACTCCGTCAGGGTACACTATTCAGGCCGACTCATGCCGACCGAGCTCCATCCACAGGGACTCAATTTCGACAAGAGTTACAGCGGACAGACACTCGACGAGGAGACCGATGTGCCATACCTTAACCGCACAGGCAGCTATGTTGTAGGATTCACCACAGCACTGATGCACATGAAGGAAGGCGACAACTGGACTATCTACATCCCTGCATATCTGGGATATGGCGCCGCAAGCACATCGTCCATCCCCGAACAGTCAGCACTCATTTTCGATGTGCAACTGGCACGAATCTATCACTACGGCTACGACACTGACACCAGTTGGCACTAACACACACATCAACACCCCTGAGGTTCACGCCGCAGGGGTGTTATTTTTTCTATCGCAATCTATCACAATGAAAATCATAGTTGACAACAAGATACCGTTCATTCGCGGTGAGGTGGAACGCCTTGCCGACGAAGTGATTTATCTGCCCGGAGCCGCCATCAGCGCCAGCGATGTGGCTGATGCCGACATACTGATAGTCCGCACACGCACCAAGTGCAACCGCCAGTTGCTCGAAGGCTCCACCGTCAGGTTCATCGTCACAGCCACCATCGGCTACGACCACATCGACACCGAATACTGCGCAGCGACAGGCATCCAGTGGACCAACTGCCCCGGATGCAACGCCCGTTCAGTCAACCAGTATGTCACCAACGCCATCAGCGCCCTCGGCATCACACCAGCGGGCAAGGTGATGGCAGTCGTCGGCGTGGGCCATGTCGGGTCGTTAGTTGTCAAGACGGCTGCCGACGCAGGATTCACCGTACTGATGAGCGACCCTCCACTACAAGAGGCAGGCACCACTGCCGAGAAGTTGCTCAGCAGCACCAGCAACGACTTCATCCGTCAGTCTGCTCATCACGCCGACCACACCCGTCCACGCTTCGCCTCCATACAGACCATCTGTCAGCAAGCCGACATCATCACCTTCCACACACCACTCACACGCACAGGCAGCCATCCCACACACCATCTGGCCGACGCCCGTTTCTTCCACGACCTTCTGCGCCGCCCAGTCATCATCAACGCCAGCCGAGGAGGTGTGGTCGATGAAACGGCACTGAAAGCAGCACTGACCGACGGCACCGTCAGCCATGCAGTCATCGACACCTGGGAAGGCGAACCACACATCGATGCCGACCTCCTCGCCCGTGCCGACATCACCACGCCCCACATCGCCGGCTATTCAGCCAACGGCAAGCGCAATGCCACACTCATGTCGCTCCATGCCGTGCGCGAATTTATTCTGAAAACCACGAATCCATCGGATGTTTTACACGCAAGATGCACTGCCGCCACCTTCGACATTCCACTGCCACAGGCACCCCGTCTCACCCCTGGCACACTCATGGACGACAGCCGCCGACTGAAAGAAAATGCCGATTGCTTCGAAGATTTCCGTGGCAACTATCCTGTCAGAATCGAGCAATAAGCGACGCAGTTCACGCCCACACTCATCCCGTCCCATTTGCCACGAACATACCTCAACCCAAAAAAAACTCCCCATCTCATGAAACCCTACACCCTCATGCTGCTCGCTGCCATCACTCTGGTCAGCATAAGCGCACAAGCCCAGTCTGCCGACAAAGCGAAGCAGACCGCCACATACACCCCTGCGGAAAAAGCAATCATAGCACAGGGTTATGTTGACATACACGACATCGACCCAACCATCCGTGTGAGCCTGATGTATTCGCGTCCCGACAACTTCACCCACCGTGTGCTCTACACCGACCTCCAACACGCCTTTCTCCACCCCGATGCCGCCAAGGCACTCCACAAGGCACAGGCACGCCTCCATCAGCAACACCCCGAACTGTCGCTCATCATTTTCGACGCATCACGCCCCATGTCGGTGCAGCAGAAGATGTGGAACATCGTGAAAGGCACAAACAAAAGCATCTATGTCAGCAACCCTGCCAACGGAGGCGGCCTCCACAACTATGGCTATGCTGTTGACATCAGCATCTGCAACGAACAAGGCGACACCCTGCCGATGGGCACCCTTGTCGATTATATGGGGCACGCTGCACATCCCGAATACGAGAAGGACATGCTCCGCCGCCACATCATCAGTCAGCAGGCCATCGACAACCGCCAGTTGCTGCGCGATGTCATGGCTGCCGGCGGTTTCAAAGTGCTCAAAACCGAATGGTGGCATTTCAACCTCAAAACCCGCGCCCAAATCAAGGCGGAGAAACGAAAGCCACTCCGCTGACTCCCACCCACCCCTGTGCCATCAGCATCAACCGACGGACAAGAGATACAGGCTTGTTAGCGTGTAACAGACTAATGGCCGATTTGAGATAATCCCAAATCGTCCATTAGCGTTATGATGACCGAATGACTGAATGTCATGAGGTTTGCGACAACTCGGCGTTTATGCCGACAAAGGAGTTTTTTGAACAGATGTATTGCCGGTTTGAGGGCGCAATGGGGTTCCATTGTAACCGAGAAACGACATTATAGATGACTAAAAGAAGGCTTGTCAGCGCGTAACAGACTAATGGACGATTTGGGATAATGATAAATGCAGCATGCAGTTCCCCACATAAGTCCATCAAAAACACTCTCATTTTGAAATAAATCCACAATGCAAAGACTAATGTCACTATAATTTTGTAACTTTGCACTCCGTATGTGCAGTCCGCCCGTCAGGCAGACACACACATCCCCACGACTCTAATAAATCAAACCAATTATACACAAAAAATGGCATACGCTAAAATTACAGCAGCCGAAGCCGCTGCACTTATCCAGAACGGAGACAACATCGGTCTCAGTGGCTTCACACCAGCAGGTACTGCAAAAGCAGTAACAGCAGAATTAGCAAAGAAGGCCCATGCAGAACATGAGGCAGGTCGTGAATTCAAGGTTGGCATCTTCACAGGAGCCAGCACAGGTCAGTCATGCGACGGTGTGCTCTCAAACGAACACGCCATCAAGTACCGCGCACCTTACACCACCAACCCTGACTTCCGCAAGCATGTCAACGCAGGCGAAATCGCATACAACGACATCCACCTCGGCATGATGGCACAGGACCTCCGCTACGGTTTCCTCGGCGATGTTGACTACGCAATCATCGAAGTCTGCGCCATCGAAGACGACAAGGTTTGGCTCACTGCTGCCGGAGGTATCTCACCTACCATCGCTCGCCTGGCAAAGAAAGGCATCATCCTCGAGCTCAACGCATTCCACTCACCAAAGTCAAAGGGAATCCACGATGTCTATGAACCACTCGACCCTCCTTGCCGCAAGCCTATTCCAATCGAGAAAGTAACCGACCGCATCGGTACACCATATCTCCAGATCGACCCAAAGAAGGTCATCGGAGTCGTAGAATGCAACCTGCCCGACGAAGCACGCTCATTCAAGGACGCAGACCCAATCACAGACAAGATTGGTGAAAATGTAGCAAACTTCCTCATGAACGAAAAGCGCCGCGGCATCATCCCACCTTCATTCCTCCCATTCCAGAGCGGTGTAGGAACAACAGCCAACGCCATCCTCTTCGCACTCGGCAGCAACCCAGAAATGCCACAGATGGAAATCTACACCGAAGTGCTTCAGAACGCCATCGTTGACCTCATGTTCCAGGAGAAGGTAAAGTGCGCATCAACTTGCTCACTCACAGTCACCAACGACAAGCTCCTCAGCATCTACGACAACATCGACTTCTTCAAGGACAAGCTCGTTCTCCGTCAGTCTGAAATCTCAAACAACGCAGAAGTCATCCGTCGTCTCGGCCTCATCGCCATCAACACAGCAATCGAAGTTGACCTCTTCGGACATGCTAACTCAACACAGATTTGCGGCACAAAGATGATGAACGGTATCGGTGGTTCAGGCGACTTCGAGCGCAACGCCTTCCTCTCAATCTTCACTTGCCCATCAGTAGCAAAGGGCGGCATGATTTCATCAATCGTACCATTCTGCTCACACATCGACCACACCGAGCACGATGTCAACATCATCGTCACCGAACAAGGTGTTGCCGACCTCCGCGGCAAGAGCCCAATCGAGCGCGCAAAGGCAATCATCGAAAACTGTGCACACCCTGACTACAAGCAGCTCCTCTGGGACTACCTCAAGATCAGTCAGAAAGGTCAGTCATGGCACAACCTCGCTGCTACACACGCATTCCACGACACATTCCTCAAGGAAGGCGACATGCACAAGGTTGACTTCAGCAAGTTCGCATAATGAAGTTCATATCCTGGAATGTCAACGGCATCCGTGCCTGTTGCGGAAAAGGCTTCGACCAGGCATTCATCGACCTCGATGCCGACTTCTTCTGCCTGCAAGAGACAAAGATGCAGGCAGGACAGTTCGACCTGGCCTTTCCCGGCTACCAGTCCTACTGGAACTTTGCCGAGAAAAAGGGATATAGCGGCACAGCCATATTCACCCGCCATCAGCCACTGAGCGTCACCTACGGGTTGCCAGGAATGGACGATGACAACGAAGGGCGCGTCATCACACTCGAGATGCCCACATTCTACCTCGTCACCGTCTATACCCCCAACTCGCAGGACGGACTGCGGCGCCTCCCCTACCGCATGGTATGGGACGACCAGTTCCGGCACTACCTCAGGACACTCGACGAGCAGAAACCCGTCATCGTCTGCGGCGACATGAATGTGGCACACAAGGAGATCGACATCAAGAACCCATCGTCCAACCATCACAACGCCGGATTCACCGACGAAGAGCGCGACAAGTTCACGCAGCTGCTCGATGCAGGGTTCACCGACACCTTCCGCCATTTCCATCCCGAAGCCACAGGCCGCTACTCATGGTGGTCCTACCGCTTCCATGCACGCGAAAACAATGCCGGCTGGCGCATCGACTACTTCCTCTGCTCCAACCGACTCTGCGACCAACTGCAAGATGCCGACATCCATTCCGAAATAATGGGCTCCGACCACTGTCCAGTCGAGCTCACGCTCAACATTCAGGGATAGCAGTCGGTCCGACCGACCCATTATCACCAACAAAGGTGTACGCCAAACAACAACGAGGCGTACACCTTTTTTAGACCTTCTCCCTGCCTCTTCCTTTCAGGACGAGGAGTAGTTACCTGTCAATCCCACATCCAGCATCATTCTGCCCCCGCCCTGAAAGGGAGGGATGGG
>JAGHSZ010000016.1 GCA_018065565.1 Candidatus Colivivens caballi | reverse complement strand
TAAAGCGTAACAAGAACAAATAAACACAACAAACAACGGTTCTGGAGGCCAAGGAGAGATGAATCAGACTTCACCACTTCAGTAAGCGGACGGGACGGCAGCTAAAGTCGCTCTCCCTGAAACTTACGTCTACAGAACAAAACATATATGCCAGGATGAGGAATCCTGGCTCTTTTTTTCGTTTTCCTGTACCTGCTGATATACGCTGAAACCCTTATATAAAGAGATTTAACAACATATTTATTATCAACCATTTTATCAACAGAAAACATTATGCAAGAACAAGGAACTGCTGGTGAACATCAGCAAGGCTATTGGTGCAAGCATGAACCTCAGAAGCAAGAAGGAACTGATTGAAGACTTTGTCGAGGCTGTCAATGCTGATGTAGATGTGACTGGTGCATGGGAAGAGTATGTAAAGCAGAAGAAGGAAGAAGACCTCACCACCATCATCAAGGAGGAGAAACTGAAGCCAGAGGAGACCAGAAAATTCATCGATAGCGCATTCCGAGATGGCGTAGTAAGAACTACTGGAACGGACATAGACAAAATATTGCCTCCAATGTCACGCTTTGGTGGTGGAGGCAATAGAACTTACAAAAAGATGACCGTCATCGAGAAGATACAAACCTTCTTTGAAAGGTATATAGGACTGTGATATTAAGTTAATGTATTAACTCTCAGTATGCTCGAAAACCATTTCGTTGGGGGTTGGAATCCACTCTCGAAGTTCCCAAATTTTATCTAAATCTGCGAGAAATTGGTTTGAGAAAAGCAAATAGGCTGACACTTTAAACGTGCCAGCCTATTTTTATAGGACAAAAAAGAACCTAAAGATCAGTATGTATCCCAGCGTCACCTACCATAATAAGGCAAGCACTTTTCTCCCAAGTAGTCAGTCTTTCAGTGTATAAGTGATGTGAGTCACGCCACTGATAACCTTGTACATAGGACTCTTCTCTGAACTCTCTATGTCGAAATAGCCCTGGTCTGCGTCCTTAATCTTGTCTAACTTACTGTTGCTGTTGTCTGCCAGCTGCTGGGCAGTCTTCTGGGCATTCTTGATGGCTTGTGCCATAAGTTCGGATTTCAGTTCCTGGAATCCCTTGTACTCATATTCCACATCGGTGTCGATGATGTAGCCATACTCAGTGAAGAAGTCGCCGCGGTTCTTTTCGATTTTGTCAATCGTTGTGACCTTGTCTGTGACTACATGTATATGACCGATGACACTATATCGGTTCTCGTTCTTTCTGTGATTATAGTCGTACTCACCGCTGTCATTGATGTCAGGCGAAGTCACCTCAATGTCGGCAGCCGGAATGCCTTTGTCAACCAGGTGTTTCTTGACAGTTTCACTCATCTCGCTTACTTCGCTGTAGAGTGACTGCACATCGTCGCCACTCATGCTGAATGACGCGTTCCATGTAGCCACATCGGCCTTCACCGTCTTTTCGCTGCGGCCCATTGCTGTCACTTCTCTACCTTTATTTGCAATTTTGTCGATAGGCGACTTGATGCACAGCCCCAATCCGACGATACCTGCAGCCAGAATCAGGGCACATAAAACTTTTTCTTTCATAATCGTAAATGTCGTTTAGTTGAACTATAAATAAAACCATTAACTCTCGGTTATTCAATCTATTCCAAGGCAAAACAATCGATCACCGCACGACCAATGGTGTCGGCATCGCCGCTTTCAACCATCAGGATGGCCGTCAGCTCGGCATGTTGCGGAGAGTCTGCATACGCCTGAACCAGTACAGTCTCGCCCATGTCGGTTGTCACCTGAACATCGTAGAATTGACAATCACTCATATGCTGTTCTGATTATTCCACAATTATTGTCCTCGTAGTGTAGTTTGAATATACAACAATCTGGATTCCCTTTTCGTCCTTACCTACTGGTAATCCTTGCAGATTATACCGTGCAACTTCATGAACCTCTTCCGGTTCGGCCTTGTCACGCTGAACGGCTGCAATCGGTGTAGAGGGATTGGAAGTCCTCGAAAGAAGGTAAGTCTGGATGGTGTGGGTGTTATTGTTCACATTGACAGTGTTCATTTGCTCCACCTGAAAACCATTGGCAGCAAGCTGGTTCAGCAACTCGCCAATCCAAAACAGCGCCCCACGGTTATGAAACTCAGGAAAGTCATAGTCGCTGTACGACCGCTGCATACCCTCAGGTACATTGCCACTGAGTGTTGCGACATACGAATTGAGGTTGACGTATATAGTCACATAACTCTTCTGAGCCTGTGCGCCGATGCCTATCGCCAGGAGAATCAGCATCGCCAGTAGTTTCTTCATCATCGTTTTTCGTTGTTTTTGGTTTATTGTGCTGCGAAGTTATACATTATTTATGACACGACAAAGGATTTTTCAAATTATCAACAAAAAAAGATGCAACCCGCAATCACGAATTGCATCTCTTTGTGCGTTATAGTCATCGAGTTATTCAAGGTCGCTTGATTCTTTTGAATCTGAATCATCTTTCTGTTCCCTTGCCTCGTCAAGCATAGCCTTCATGGTTGGGTTGTTGGACGTAAGTTTGCGATGGCCTTGTCAATGTCGGCAATTGCATCGTTGTAACGGTTGGCTGCATCCTTGACATGCCCCCCATGTAAATGCTTTTGCCTTTACAAGGCGTCCCCATCCTGATGTCCTCTGCATCCCAAGGCCAAGGCATTACTCTCCTTAAAAGTCTAAGAATGACAAGCGTCTGAAAGACGCACTGGGACTTCGTCCCTACGAATCGATATTTCGCGAAGCTCTAATACTCCACCGTCACCTACTTGCTAAATTCGCAACTACGAAGTTTGGGCAGAGTTTGAAGTTGCGAATTTGTTAACTTCAGCCTTTACGCGTTTACTGATTCAACCTAATCTTAGTAATCAAGGAGTTAGATGTGTGGGAAACGCACCATAGGTCTTCGGGGCTGAAGATTTGGTTCTTATCGCCATAAGATCCAAATCTTATCGCCCGAAGAACCAAATCTTCCGACGCTAAGATTTGGCTGCGTCATCGCGA
>JAGHSZ010000100.1 GCA_018065565.1 Candidatus Colivivens caballi | reverse complement strand
TATTCTTTGCGCGAGTTCTCCATCATCTCTTTTGTTTCACCAGACAATTCCATTAGTTGCATTAAGTTGAGTTTCTTTGAGTCTAATGACTGTTTTGGGTTTGTGAGTGTTTGCTATGTGAAATTGGCAGATTGGTTTGTCGGAAAATGATTGGTAAATGGGTGTGGCAGCAATGGCGTTGTAGTTTCTTGTCAGCATTCAGCCTTCTGTAAGGCTACAAAAGAAGGAGGGATGCAACCATGTGTGTGGTGCATCCCTCCTTGTCCTTGCTTTGTCGCAACGGATGATGTCTGTTGCTATGAATTATTCAACTTTCGCAAGTCTGTGCTCAGTTGACAAATCGCTTCGCTACGAATCACTTCGTTAAGAATCGCCCTTATGGGCTACAAATCGGCTTTTCGTAATCTCAAAGCCTACGGGTATCTTGGTAGATATTGAGCTTCGCGAAATATCGATTCGTAGGGGAGGGAACTCCTTTGTCGGCATAAACGCCGAGTCGTCGCAAACCTCATGACATTCAGTCATTCGGTCGTGCAAGTTGAGCTTGCGAAACTTGTGTGAATTACTTCTTCTTCATTGCAGCGTAGCGGTTGAGGAACTTATCTACGCGACCTGCAGTATCGACAAGCTTAGCCTTACCTGTGTAGAATGGGTGGGAAGTGTTAGAGATTTCGAGCTTGATGAGTGGGTACTCTTGACCTTCGAATTCGATGGTCTCGTTTGACTTAGCGCATGACTGGCTAAGGAACATATCGCCGTTTGACATGTCCTTGAAGACAACTGGGCGATAATTCTCTGGATGGATTCCTTTTTTCATTTTGTTTACTTGTTTTTATTGTTATTATACAGTTCATTATTTGTTCTGGTGAACAATAAAAAATGATTCTCTCTTTGCTTATTAAGCGTGCAAAGGTAAGAATAAATTGTGAAATGGAAACAATGAATGCTGAATTATTTGCATGAATTATGTGTTTTTGTGGTTTTTAGCGTGTGATGTGCCAATATTTTGCTAACTTTGCACTGCAATTATGCCGATGAAAGGCATGGTTGCTGTCGTTCTCGCTCTGCCTGTCGGTGGGGTGGGAGTGATGTTTTTATGACTTAATGAACCGATGAAGCAGAACATACAGGAACAGAACGGACAAACACCTGCCACCGAAGCCGAGGCTGCGGTGCAAGGGGGAAACTCTGCCATTCGCCATGTGCTGAAATACACAGGGCTGTTTGGCAGTGTCCAGGGCATTAACATGCTGGTCAGTTTGTTGCGCAACAAACTGACTGCATGGCTGCTGGGTCCTGCTGGCATCGGACTGATAAACCTGTTCAATTCGCTTACCAAGTTTATTGGCGACTCCACCAACTTCGGCATATCGTTCAGTGCGGTGAAGCATGTTTCGGAACTGTTTGAGGAAGAGGACACCGAACGCATCCGTGCTTTTGTCCGTGTGGTTCGCACATGGAGTCTGCTCACGGCGCTGCTCGGTACCATTGTCTGCGTCATTGCAGCCTTTTTCCATGACCACACGACCGACATCATCATTGTGTCGCCAATCGTGGGCATACTTGCCCTGATGGGTGGTGAAATGGCGATATTGAAGGGCATGAAGGAACTGAAACGGGTGGCAAAGGTGTCGGTTGCCAGTGCATTGTCCACGCTTGTCATCTGTGTTCCTCTTTATTATCTGATGGGGCTTCGTGGCGTGTCGGTGGCATTGCTGGTAAGCAACATAGCAGTGCTTGCCATCTATCTGTCTGCCAGCACCAAGGTGTTTCCTTATGTGGTGACACTGTTCTCGAAGCAGGACTTGAAGGCAGGGCTGCCGATGATTCGTCTTGGAGTGGGCTACATCGTTGCAGGTGTGTTTGGCAGTGGAGCACAGAACTATATACTCGAATCAATCAACGATGTGGGCGGTGAGGCTGCTGTTGGACTCTATTCCAGCGGCTATGTCATGATGGTGCAGTATGCTTCGGTTGTGCTGGCATCGCTCGAAGCCGACTATTTCCCTCGCTTGTCGGGCATCTGCCACGACCGCATGAAGATGAACGGCACGGTGAACCATCAGATTGAGGTGTGTACGCTGCTGCTTGCTCCCATGTTGGTGTTCTTCGTCATAGCAATGCCATATCTGCTGCAACTGCTTTATTCTCAGAAGTTCGTGGCAGCAGTGCCGATGGCTGTCTGTGCCTCGTTCTACATCTTCTTCAAGGCACTGTTCACTCCTGTGGAATACCTGCCGCTGGCAAAGGGCGACTCGGTGATGTACATGACGAGCGAACTGATCTACGACATCTTTGTGGCCATTGCCGTGCCTTGGGCATATTGCACCCATGGACTGTGGGGAGCAGGTTTTGCCTTGTCGGTAGGTGGATTGATTGAACTGATATTTGTGAATATTGTGTATCGTTACAAATATCATTATGCATTCTGTTTCAAGTGGCTGCCTGTCTATCTTGTGCAGTTCTCGCTGCTGTGTGCAGCCGTTGCAGTGTCGTTCTTCGGCCATGGCTGGATGTACTGGGTGCTCGGCATTGCCATGCTGATGGTCTCCGCCGCCATTTCCTTCCTTCTGCTTAAAAAGGAAATGAAACGATAGGCTGCTCTACCGCTCGTTCGTCCAGTACTCTATGCGCAGTACAGCAGTATTCTCCGTGCAGTACAGCAGTACTCCCCACGGAGTACAGCGCTCACACCCATAAAGGGTAGTCACGCCATATTTTTCTTCCTATATGTTTCTCCGTTTGCAAATAAAACCTTATCTTTGCACCACAAACTAACCAGTTGCCAATAATCTTTTTAAAAACAATCAATATGAACAAACTTCACACACTCAT
>JAGHSZ010000126.1 GCA_018065565.1 Candidatus Colivivens caballi | reverse complement strand
CTTCTCGGTTACAATGGAACCCCATTGCGCCCTCAAATCGGCAATACATCTGTTCAAAAACTAAGTCTGTTATCATCATAACGCTAATGAACGATTTGGGTTTAATTTTAATTCCCCCCGATTCTCATTTTTAATTGCCATCGGGTCGCTGAACCTGTGCAATGCCAGCAAGTGGCCAGTTCCACTGCTGAGGATCGTCGGGATGGGTGGGTTGGAAGTCGGTCCAGTCAGTACGGAGCGAACTGAGGAAAGGCAGATGGAGCTGCTTGATGCCCATCACGATGCACTTGGCTATTTCGTATGCACCGAAAGTATTGAAATGGGTGTTGTCGGCAAGTGCCTGTGGCTGGTCGGGGAAGGTGTTGGCAGGATAGTGGACAAGCAACTGGCGACTGCCATCGCTGCCGAATGTGTCGAACAGCGACATAGACATCGCAGTGAGGTCGATGAGTGGAACGCCTTCACGCTGTGCCACTGCACGGACTGCATCGGGATAATCGCCATGTGTGTTCTGACAGTGGCCTTCGGCAAAACTGCGACGGGCTGTCGGAGTGACCAGCACAAGGTGGCATCCAGCAGCATGAGCCTCATCAATGAACCGTTTGAGGTTAGTGGAGAAATTGTACCACGCACCAGTGCCCGCTCCACGGTCTTTTTCATCATTATGCCCGAATTCAACGAAAATATAGTCACCTTTTTTTGCCATTGACATCACTTTTGCCCATCGGTTTTCGGCTATGAATGAAGTGGTACGCTCACCACTTTCGGCATAGTTGGCAATGCTGACACGGTCGTCCCACCAACGGGTTATCATCTGTCCCCACGATGCCCATGGCTCAGTCTCCTGATCGACCACAGTGGAGTTGCCACACAGGAAAAGTGTGACAGCAGAAGTGTCGGGTTCGATGCGTATGTCGGCAACGGCAGGACGCTTGCCACAAAATTCCAGTGTGAGGCTGTCGTCCCAGTTGAGATAGTCGGTTTCACGTGGTTTGAGCTTCACGCTCTTGCCTTCTGAAATAAACGGACTGCGCTTGTGGACAGTAAATGTAAAGGTGCGCAGTTCACCCTTCTTTGTATTGATGTCCTGGAGCATCAGTCGCCGGCTTTCGGCACGAACCCATGTGTTGGCAGCATGACGACGGCTGCCAAGGGTGACCGTCACACGGTAGTTGCCATCGGCCAGTGCATAGGAACGGCGGATTGACTGTGATTCACTCTGTGATGCAGCAAAGGCAGATGACGGCAAAAGACCTGCCACAGCAATTATAAGAAAGAAGGGGATGATGGTTTTCATTTCAGTTTCGGTTTGAGTTCATCTGGACTCTGATTGGTGTACATGTTCACTTTCGGAGCCTCACGGGTGAAAAGGTCGGCAATGAGCTGTGGATCGAGTGTGAACTGTGGGTGGAACGAATCAGACTCCATATACTTGATGATGGAACGGCGCATCTGGCGTGCTGCCAGTCGGTGTGTGAGGTCGGATGTGATGTCCATTGTGGTCATAACCACCTTGCCATTAAGCACATTTGCCTCAAACAGCATACCTATCTTGCGTGAAAGGAACCATGTGTCGATGCTCTGCACGAGTGGCTGGAAGTCACGAGGGAAATGATCGAACTGCATGACCTGTGCCTTGTTGACAAGTTCCCACCACTGGAGATCGGAATGGTAGTCGGTAGGGAAAAGGTCGAAGATGCTGTGGGTGTTCTCCACATAGATGCCTGTGGTGTGTGGCGGACGCATCTTGAACCAGCTGGTGTTCCAGAAGACAGGGGTGAACTGCTGCACCACCTCCTTGCCGTATGTGACCTTGCCAGCAGCTGCTATAAGCACATTGCCTCCCGACTGCAACACCTGCATGGTCTTCTCGTCGAACTGGTCAGTAATCCACAAGTTGGCAGGATGTGCAGCACGGGTTGTCTTCGACTTCAACTGCTTGAGGTCGCGAGGTGTTGCTGATGCCAGGTCGCGAGGTTCTGCGATGACGGACTCTGCCTGGAAAGGATATACCCAGAAGTTCCAGTGATTGCGTGCTGTGGTGCCAGGAATGCTGACAGTGAGAGTGAGGCGCTGAGCAGTGGTGATGCCGCTGAGTGGCAGCATAGCAGTGCCTAAACTGATGTTCTGTCCCATAGGCAAATCGCCACAATTGAGGTCGGAACTGGCAATGACACGACCCTGTGCATCGGTAAAGGTGTAATGAGGTGTAACGCCTTTCAGCATCTTGCCGGAGAACTGGTTAAGAAGAAGTTCGGCAGTAAAGGTCTCTGTGTTCTGATATGTGAATTTTGGTATGCGTGCCAGCGGTACGATTTCAGAGCAGAACTCACGGAACTCAGCCGATGATGTGTATGGTTTGTCGTCGAAGAACACATTTGTCACTCCGACCAATGCTGTGCCCTGACCCGAATAGTCATTGATGGAAAGCAACTGGAAACCTGCATAGTCGGGTGTGCGAAGTGTGCGCTCAATCTCATATTTGTAGCATAGTGTCTGCAACTTGCCTGATGCCATAAGGAACTTGTGTGCCATCGGCTCCATGCCGTTGTCGCGAAGTATGTCGCTGAACACCTCAAAGTTGCGTGCCTTATACACTCCTGTGTATTTGCTGATTTCATCAAAATCAGGGAATGCACACCACTGACCCGTTTCATGACTGACATAAGGTTCGTGGATGTCGCATCCTCCAGGAACATCCTTGCCTCCATAGCGGCTGATGTTTGATGCATAGTCGTCCATCGACTGCGGTGCGCGACTTGTCCAGTTGAGTCCTCGCGCTCCTGCCTTGACATGATACTGGCTCTTTGGTTGCCATGCCCAGCCTCCACCAACACTGGCACCAGTGTAGAGGCGGCGTGAATCAGTGGCTTTCCAGTAGTCAACGAAACGACCAACCCACTCGACCCATCGTCCAGCAGGTTCATTGCCACATGCCATCATGCAGAACGAAGGATGGTTGCCGTAGTCGCGTGACATACGCTGAGTTTCGTTGAGCAGATAGGTGTCTATGTCGTCACCATAACCAAGACGGACTCCGTGATTTGGCCATGATGGACCTTCAGGCTGGAGATAGAATCCAACTCGGTCGGCAGCAATGAATGCAGCTTCTGGCGGACAGTATGAGTGGAAACGCATGTGATTGAGTCCGAATTCCTTGCAACGGCGGAACACCTTTATCCATGACTCCACATCCATCGGTGCATAACCTGTGAGCGGGAAGCAACAATTCTCGACCGTGCCACGGAGTTGTATAGGAGTGTTGTTGATGAAGAACATCCTGCCGCGTATCTCAAACTTGCGCATTCCAAATGTCACCTGACGCTCATCCACAGTCTTGCCCTTGCCTATGACCTGAGCTGTGAGTGTGAAGAGGTTTGGATGAAATTCATCCCATAATGGACAATCCTGCCCCATGGCCAGATGCAGTTCGACGGCAGTGGTGTCGGCAACAAGGCGGACGGTCTGGCGCAGATGACGAGTGCTGGATGCGGTGTTTGTGACTGCCGGAGAAAGACCCGGTTCGCTGTTGAGCAAGGCTGTAAGATCAATATCGGCTTTCTTGCCCTTCTTGCCGACAATCTGCATTTTGACCAATGCCTCCGAAGTTTCAATATCGGGAAATACCTGAACATCGGTGATATGGACCTCTGGCACCTGGCGCAGTTCCATCTTTCCGACTATTCCGTTCCAGTCACCTTGTGTCTGGTCAGTGACCGAATGTGAGTCTTGACCTACATTGACTGTCTCAATGCGGTTGTCGATGCGGATGCAGATGTCGTTGCCGCCATTGATGATGAAGTCGGTCACATCGTACTGATGGGCAGTTACAAGCGAACGCTGGCTTCCCACCTCATGGCCATTGACCCACAGAGTGGTCTGAATGTGAGGGCGTTCAAGGTAAAGAATATAGCGACTCGGTGACTTGCTGACATTGACATTAACTGTGCGGCGATACCATGCCACACCTACATAGTGCTTTGGTGGAGTCAGGAAGAAGGTGAGTTTCATGTCCTTGCCCGGACGGCGATATTTCTCCATATATGGATTGAAGAAAAAGGAGGAGTCGTAGAGACTGCCCACCCACTTGGTCTTGACACTGATGTCGTCACCTTTCAGACGCTCGGTCATTGAACCCGGCAAGAGGATAGTGTCGTCGAACTGACGGTTGGCAAACCATTGCTGACTGATTCCAGCGTCGGTACGGTCAATCTGGAACTGCCATGCTCCCTTTAAGTCGATGACTGACTGCGACATGGCAACGGCAAAATGCAATAAGCACAGTGCTGATACGAGTAATTTCTTCATATATTAGTTGGTTGGGAGATTAGTTGGTTAGTTGTTTGGTTGTTGTGGAGTGTTGGATATTAAATCATTGTCCCAGCATCATTTGTTGATGTACTTGAAAGGATAGACAACCTCGGCAGATGCCTCACCAAGTCCACCATACCAGTTGGCGCACCTTACTGAGAAACAAGCACCTTCATAAGCAGATGTGATGGTGTAATGAGGTTCGGTGGTGAAAGCAATGATCTTTCGGTCGCGAAGAATGGCATAGCATCCGGCTTCGGGTATGTCATCCCACGAGATAACCTTGCCTTTTGCATGGAGAACTGGAGGACGGACCTGTTCGGCACGACGGTCGGGGTGCCATTCACCAAACACACGGTCGATGGTATAGTCCTCAGCCTCGGCATCAGTCAATGAAGGTTTGTAGTTCACTGTAACTGGTTGCCCCTGTGAATTGTTGAACACGGTGCGACGCTGGGTAAGGTCGAGCGGACGGAACTGTCCATCGGTCGAACCATATTCAGCAAACAAGGCGGGAACGGTGCCATGCATTTCGCACCAACCTTCAGGAGCAGGTGTGACATTCATCGAACAGTTGAGGAACACTGTGCGCGGAGCCTTTTGCCAAGGACGCCCAAGATGGAAACGGCCGTTCTGGTTTTCATCACCGTAGATATAACAGTCGGCAAACACATAACCATATCTGCGACCTTCTTCGGTTGCCGAAGCAGTGATGACATCACGGCTGCCATTCTTCTCGCGAGGCAACATACGAATGTCACAATGGTTGAAATAGATGGTGCCACCACCGCAGATGAAGTCCACCGTTCCACTGATGCGACAGTCCTCAAGATAGGTGGTTCCACCTGTGTTGGTGTAGTAAGTGTCCTGTGTGCTGAGCAGACTAACCTGTTTCAGTATGTTGCCACGGCAGTTCTTTTCATTGAGTGCAACAGCACGATTGGCAAAGGCATTTGGGTCGTTACGATAGTTTGACCACAGTTCAATGTCCTGTATGTATGTGCTGTCAGCTCCTTTAAGCAGGAGTGTGCTGGTGATGCTTATGCCCTCGTGCTGCGGACAGTTTTCAATCTGTGTCGTTGCCCACGAGTCGCCGCATATGCTTGTATTGGGGGCAGTGAGCGTGGTCATCGGACTGGGAAAACGCACCGTTCTGCCGTTTTCTGTGGTCTGAATGGTGTCACCGTCACCCTTAATGCGATAGTATTTCGGTTTGATGAAAATGCGGAAGCGCTTCGATTTATCAGCACGATGGTTGGCAGCATGGATGGCTTGGACAAATCCGCCATTGTCAGGAACAATGAAGTCGTACTTCCATTTCTCCTGGGCAACAGCATCAACGCAAAAAGAGCACAATGCCATCAAAGCTCCAAACCATAAGAATGTCTTCATGTTAGTTCTTGTTATGATTGCTGGGGACAAAGTTACAAAAAATAAGGCAATGACACACACAATGGACATATAAAAATGAAAATACCATGTAGGTGAGTTCTATAACACTTAAAATTAGTCTATTCAACTTTCGCAAGTTCTTGCTCAATTGACAAATCGCCCTTACGGGCTACTTATCACTTCGTTACCTATCGCTTCGCTACGAATCGGCTTTTCTTAATCTCAAAGCCTACGAGTATCTATGTAGATATTGAGCCTCGCGAAATATCGATTCGTAGGGGAACTCCTTTGTCGGCATAAACGCCGAGTCGTCGCAAACCTCATGACATTCAGTCATTCGGTC
>JAGHSZ010000161.1 GCA_018065565.1 Candidatus Colivivens caballi | reverse complement strand
CAGCAAGATGCCGAAAGAAAGCCAAAAGCGGCGAAAAGTTTATTTAAGCCCATCAGTTATATTGTTTATTGTAACGGTGAATTTATAGAACCCACCTTAATAGATTCGTTTGTACTTATTCGTCGTCATCATCTCCAAAGCCACCGATTGACTCTGAACCTTCTATCCAGTCGTTGGATGACACATTGCTTTCAGTACTACTTGCCAGCAGACACTCATTCTCGATTTCGTAATATTCCACAAATGGCGGAATGTACGGGGCGCGAGCATTGCCCTTAGCGTTAACATTTGTTGTTTTCATCGTTATGGTTTATTGGTTGTTAGTATTCACATTAATCAACACAGAGAAGATTTAGTTTTTTTCTTCGAACACGAAATTTACGGTTCGGTTGCAAAGATAAAGAAAATAATTGAATCACAAGCAAAAAAAGAGAAAAACAGCTCCCACCCTATTTCTTTTCATCGTCCCGCATCCTTGATTACATGCACCGACACCAATCAAGCCCTCAACAGTGGGTTTGTTGCAACATTCTCATTGCCATTTCCTAAATTCTCCCTATCTTTGCACACAGGTAATCATCAACTTGATATATGAGTACATTTGAAATCATCATATTAGCCCTGGCGATAATCATGTCGTTGATAGGAGTTTTGGGTACCATCCTGCCGATATTGCCGGGGATGTTGCTATGCGCGATACCAATGGTCACGCTTTACTTTTTGTTCCCTGGGACAATCAGTCTGGTGACGCTTCTGACCATGCTCTGCATATTTGCCGCATTGTCCGTGCTGGACTATCTTGCTCCTATATTTCTGACAAAGTGGATAGGTGGGTCGAAGAAAGCCATGTGGGGAGTGACCTGCGGCATACTGGTCGGCTTGTTTTTCATGCCATGGGGATTGATCATCGGTCCGCTGGCAGGTGGATTTCTTGGTGAATACTGGTCGTCAAGGTCTGTTCATCACTCCGTGAAGGTGGCAGCCACCTCGTTTCTGTCATTTATGCTGACCACAGGGTTGAATTTCATCACAGCACTCGCAATGACATTCATCACCTTCCATGCAGTTTGGGAAATAGTGCTTGACAGATATTAGCCCAGGAAGGCAAAAGCATCAAAAAAAATGGAAAAGCCCCACTGACTCGTTTGGCGTATTGCCGTAAGAGCCAGTGGGGCATGTAGTTTGTTTTATTGTGCTAAATCGCCTTAATGGAAGGGCTTGCACTATTTAGCTTCATTCAGAACTGGGCGGACATAATAATCATTGTATCCTTTCGCTGAAGAGTCCCATCGGGCGCATCCGGGGCTGCTGGATAAGTATAATACCTGAACTGTAGCGTCGTACGTACATGTCCAGTAGTGAGAGGTTATGACTCGATCCTGGGATTTATAAAGATCAATTTCATCAGCAGGGAAAAATACCTTATTGTCCGTGTAGCCTGCTTCTTTACCTGTAAAGATGAAACCATTGATTCCATCTACTATCACACGTTCACAAGTAACCTTTGCACCCGCTGCTTCACTATTTCCGTATGAGGCAGCACGCAGTTGGTCCATCTCGTCCTTGCTTGGAGTGCGCCATTTGGCTCCCCATGCATAGTCATCACCAGTCTTGATGGCAACATAAAAAGATATTAAGTTGCCCTCTGGCTTTTCAGCGGTTGTACCTATGTTATATTCAGCAAACTTAGGACCGCCAGCCCAGAGCTGAATCCACTTGACCTCGACTTCTTCGCCATTGATTTTAGCCGTGGCAGTGCCTGTGGTTGGTGTATTGTCCTTGAATGTGATGTTGTAAATCTTGTTGCGCTCCACGAGGATGTCAGCATCCTTCTTGGTGGTCATGCTCTTGGTAGTAGTACCATCGCTGACCTCAATTTTCAAGTTCCGGTAGGTCTGTGGAGGGATTGCAACATAGAACACCTTGCCTGTGGCCTCAGTCTGTACTGGTTCAGTGTAAGTAACCGTGACGGTATTTGACGGTTCATTCTGTGTTATTTGACATTGATTGTTTTTATTAACAGTGAATAAGCCACTTGTAGCGCAATTGGAACTGCTTACCTTGATGCTGCTTACCTGAGTGAGTTGCTCGTTATTCACAGTGATTGCCAATATGCCGCAGATGTTCTTGAATGTCAGGTCGGGGGTGTTCAAGAAACTTTTACCAAACATTGGCATATTGAATTTCCCATATTCCGCAGTAATCGTTGCCGGCAATTCCATTTCTCCCGTCTCTATATCTACAAGACTGGCAGGGAAATATGCAAAAAAGCTCTGGTCATTCCTGCTGACTTCCTTGCCCTCGGTCTTTGGCATGAATGAAGTTGTAGTGCCAGCCGACTGTGCCGTATAAACTGCTGATTCAATATCAGAAGGCCCGAATGGGTTAATATTTACAAATCCATATATCAAGACCTCATCGCCTACTTCCCATTCAGCCAACTTGTCTGTTGCGTTGAAAGTGGTACGTGTGTCGCCGCCGATGTTTTCCATCGTAGCGGTGAAAGTAAGAGCCTTCTTAACTTCGCTGTTAAATACTTCGTTGTCGCTTGAACAACTGCTGAGTGCTGCTATCGCAGCCACAGCCATGAAAAGATATTTCTTCATTGTCTTCATACTGTGTTTTAGGGATTAATACCAGCCGTCAGTACTTCCTTCTTCGTACTGTTCGTTTTGTGTGTTGCTTTGGATACTTGTGCAGATAATCTCAGTCTGCTGCACTTTCATCACCTTCGTCAGAGGTGACTGATAACATTTCTTGTTCATTGTTCTATAAAAAAATATGTGTTTGATGAATGAATCAAATTATATGAATACCCACAACGGTATTGCGCTATGACGGATTCGCCAGCCCATTGCCGGGGTGCAAAGTTACGGAAAATAATTGAGACACAAGCCAGATAAAGGTAAATAAGTCACAATCCATCCCCTTTCATCGCTCCAACACCTCTATATTTATATCTGTACAAATGCCTATTAGCAGTGTTTCAAATGTTCATGACCAGCGTACCGACGAGCACGATGGCAAGTGCCACATACTGGCGTACGGCAATGGATTTGCGCATGGCTCCGAACCATCCATAGCGGTCAATCAGTGTGCTGCTGGTCAGTTGGGCAAACACGCTGGTGACGCTGATGATGGTGACACCGATCAATGGTGTGAAATGGGCAAATGTGATGACATATATGGCTCCGAACAGTCCACCGAGCCACACCCACCAAGGACGCTCGTCCGACTGACGGAAGGCTTCACGGGCATAGCGACGTGCCTGGGGCATGAACAGCAGAAGAATCAGGAAGATGATGTCGGACTCGGCAAACGACAGCCACGATGCAAAGAACGCCGAACCGAACTGGGTGGCTACATAGCCATTGACTGCTGGCTGCAAGGCGAACATCACTCCCACCACTATGCCAAAGAAACGGTAAATCCACGGTGTATGCACCTTGCTGCACGAGGTTTTGCCAGGCATGGTGTAGAGCACGAGTCCGATGATGACGAGGACAAGACCTGCAATTCGCGCGGGTTGTATGCTCTGCGCCTCGTAGCCACACCAGCCGAAGGTGTCAATCAGCATACTGGTCAGCGTGATGCCCAGCATCGGCAGCAGCACCGTCTGCACTCCTCCCAGTTTCGGGAAGATGACAATCAGCAGTGTGACTCCCACCACTCCGAGCACTCCACCAAGCCATCCCCACCAAGGCAATGCAGCAGCAATGTCGGCATCGGGCAGCAGCGTGTGGTCGATTGTCAGGGTGATGCCTCCGACAATGACTGTACTGACAATGAACGAGATGAATGCTGAAAACAACGGTGAACGGACTATCTGGCTCATCTTTGAGTTGACAGCAGTCTGCAACGGACTGCACGCAGCACCTAAAAATGCGATAAGAATAAACAGGTATAGCATAGCGTAAGTAATGATTTGTTTTTCTCTGACACTTCGGACATCCCAGTTACTGCCATTCCCTGCACCGGCGAGCACCCCGACGACCGGCAGAACGGATTGTCCACTGCAAAGGTAGTGCTTTTTTCTGATTAAAACTAATTATAGCACAAGCTTCGCAAGCTCAACTTGCACGGCGGAATGACTGAATGTCATTCTGCTTGCGACGACCGAATGACTGAATGTCATGAGGTTTGCGACGACCGAATGACTGAATGTCATGAGGTTTGC
>JAGHSZ010000008.1 GCA_018065565.1 Candidatus Colivivens caballi | reverse complement strand
TCTGTTCAAAAAACTCCTTTGTCGGCATAAACGCCGAGTTGTCGCAAACCTCATGACATTCAGTCATTCGGTCATCATAACGCTAATGAACGATTTGGGTTCAATATGCACTGCTGATGGCTGGTCGGTGGACTGAACTTCGCTTTTTTCTATAAAAAACATAAAAAATGCAGTGTGAGTGTGCCATCAGCCACTTTTTTTACGCGTGTGAGCGTTGTATATAATGTTTTTTGATTATCTTTGCAAACTATTAGTCATACTGTCAGACATAAGGTGGGTTCTATAAATTCACCGTTGCAATAAAAAACAAAAAAAGACACACGGGAGGGTGAGAGACATCGTGAGTCTGGGCTTATGTGGCAAACCTGCCTGCTGTGGCTTAGAAGTATTACAGGAAATCATAAACAAAGAAATAATACTATGCTAAGTGTAGAAGAACTGAATGACCGACTTATTGACCTCGCATTTTCCGAGGACATCGGCGACGGCGACCATACTACTCTGTGCTGCATCCCCGAGGATGCGGTGAGTGAATCGAAACTCTTGATTAAGGAAGAGGGCATCTTTGCTGGCGAGGACATCGCCAAAGAGGTGTTTCACAGGTTTGACCCCACAATGGAGGTCGAGGTGTATATCCACGACGGTGCTCATGTGCGCCCAGGCGACATCGTGATGAGCGTGAAAGGCAAGATACAGAGCCTGTTGCAGACCGAACGCCTGATGCTCAACATTCTGCAACGCATGTCGGGTATCGCCACTATGACCAACCGCTATGTGAAGCGCCTTGAGGGAACGAACACACGCGTGCTCGACACTCGCAAGACCACTCCGGGTATGCGAATGCTGGAAAAGCAGGCTGTGAAGATTGGCGGTGGCACAAATCACCGTATCGGTCTGTTCGACATGATTCTGTTGAAGGACAACCACATCGATTTTGCCGGTGGCATCGAAAATGCCATCAGCCGTTGCCACCAGTATCTCAAAGAAAAGGGCAAGGACCTGAAAATTGAAATCGAGGTGCGCGGCTTCGACGAACTCAACGAGGTGCTCCGTGTGGGAGGTGTCGATCGAATCATGCTCGACAACTTCACCCCTGCACAGACCCGTGAGGCTGTGGCACTCATTGCCGGACGCTATGAGACCGAATCGTCGGGTGGCATCACCTACGACACCATCCGCGACTATGCCGAGGCTGGCGTTGACTTCATCTCGGTCGGCGCACTGACGCACTCGGTGAAGGGACTCGACATGAGTTTCAAGGCTGTGGATTCAAGTAAACTGAAAATATAGGAGGGAACCGAGGAATGAAGATACACAATGTGGCAGTGGCACTTCTGCTGCTCCTTTCCGCCCTGATTGCACACGATGCGGTGGCATGCACCAACCTCATTGCTGGCAAGAAAGCAACAGTTGACGGCAGCGTACTCGTCAGCTACAATGCCGACAGCTACGGCATGTTTGGCAACCTGTACCGTCATGTCGGCGGCACTCATGCCAAGGGCGAGATGCGCAAGATATACGACTGGGACACAAACCAGTACCTCGGCGAGATTCCGCAGGCTGAACGCACATACAATGTGGTGGGACAGATGAACGAAAACCAGGTGACCGTGACCGAAACCACATTCGGCGGACGCGAGGAACTGGTCGATTCGACCGGCATCATCGACTACGGAAGCCTCATCTACATAGCACTCGAGCGCAGTCGTACAGCACGCGAGGCCATCAAGACGATGACCGACCTCGTGGCTCAGTACGGCTATTTCAGCGAGGGCGAGACATTCACCATTGCCGACAAGAACGAGGCATGGATTATGGAAATGGTGGGCAAGGGTTCCGGCAGTAAGGGCGCTGTATGGGTAGCCGTACGCATTCCTGACGACTGCATCTGCGCACATGCCAACCAGAGCCGCATCACTCGTTTCGACATGAAGGACAAGGACAATGTAATGTATTCCAAGGATGTAGTCAAGTTCGCCCGTCAGCAGGGATGGTTCAGCGGCAAGGATGCTGAATTCAGTTTCCGCGATGCCTACAATCCACTTGATTTCAGCGGCATCCGCTACTGCGATGCCCGTGTGTGGAGTTTCTTCAACAAGTATGGCTCAGTCGATATGAACCAGTACCTCCCTTACATCAATGGCGAAGACCTCAACGGCGAAATGCCACTCTTCATGAAACCAAAGCACCTCGTCTCTGCCCAGGACATCAAGGAAGGCATGCGCGACCACTACGAAGGCACTGAACTCGACATCACCAAGGACCTCGGAGCAGGTGCTTACACTATGCCATACCGCCCAAGTCCGCTGTCGTTTAAGGTTGACGGAGTGGAATACTTCAATGAACGGCCAATCAGCACACAGCAGACCAGTTTCGCCTTTGTCGGTCAGATGCGTTCATGGCTGCCTGATGCCGTCGGCGGCATTGTGTGGTGGGGCAACGACGATGCCAACATGGTGCCTTACACACCAATCTATTGCGGTGTGAACGAAGTACCTCGTTGCTTCCAGCGCATCGAAGGAGTACAGGACGACCTCACCTTCTCATGGGAGAGCGCATTCTGGCTCCAGAACATAGTGTCGAACATGGTCTATCCTTACTACTCAAAGATTTATCCCGACCTCCGCAATGCAATTGATGCACTCGAACAGGACTTCATGAAGTCGGTCGATGAAACCGACGCCAAGGTCAAGGCTATGTCAGACGACGAAATGCGCCGACAGATCACCCAGTTCAGCAGCGACAAGGCAAAGCAGATGATGGCACGCTGGGATGCACTCTACAAGTTCATCGCCGTGAAGCACAACGACATGGTGGTGAAGAAGGAGACCGATGGCAAGTTCATTCGCACCAAGCACGGTTATGCCGAAGCACCAGTACGCCCAGGCTACGACGAGGCGTTCTGGAAACGAGTGGTCAACGAGACAGGCGAACGATATAAGATGAAATAAGGTTATACATACAATTTGACCTTCAAAGCGATTTAACACAGAGAAACGGGATTATCATTTTCCTCGGATGTGTTTTTAATCCCGTTCACAAAGAATGCCGATGGCATTACTGAGCCCGACAGAGCCATCCGGACGGCACCACCCTTTTCATGGGAGTAGATATTGGTTCACGCAGATTTCGCCGATATTGCGGAATGGACTGACTCCTTTTGTTCTGCGTATTCTGCGTGAGATTTTCACCAGCACTCAGTGCCCTCTCCATGTGCCAACGGCGCACTCTGTGAAAAGGTTCGTAAAAAAAGATAAAACAAAACCTTCTCTGTGTTAAAAACTGTGTTAGTGCATGTATATCAACAATTACTGAAATATTGAAAAAATAACGAATAGATTAAACCAACACAAAGAAAAAGAATCAAAGTAAACAACTCCGCAAGGAGACTAAAAACCAAAAAACTATGAAACAGATCTTGAAACGAATGGTAATGCTGTCGATGGTGTTTGTCACATTGATGGCAATGGCTCAGGAAGCCGAAGCAAAGAAATACCCTGAATTGAAGTTCGAGAAGACGACCATCGACTTCGGAACCTTCTCACAGGACAACCCCGTGCAGACCTGCGTCTTTAAGTTCACAAATGTGGGCAAGGCAAAACTGGTCATCAACTATGTGCATACTGCATGTGGCTGCACCGTAGCAGAATATCCAAAGGATGTCATCAGCCCAGGTGCATCAGGCGAAATCAAGGTGACATACGACGGTACTGGCAAGATGCCTGGCAAGTTTAAGAAGTATGTCCAGATTTTCAGCAACTGCAAGGACGAGATGTGCCGCGTCTTCATCCAGGGCGACATGACAGCAATGCCTAAGGAAGATGTAGAAAAATAATGTATATATTTATCCCACCCACCCAGCACTCCTATATATAAGGAGTGCTGGGTGGGTGGGAATTATACATTACTTCATCTCAATTAAAGGTGGGTTCTATAAATTCATTTCTGACGATTTTGCGATTTGTTTCGAGCAGATTGCCGTGCGGAACAGAGCCTTCAGCCACAAAACATGGAGTGTTGCTGGCATGCCAGCAATGCGAGCATTGTGACCGAGTGACAAACAGCAAGATGCCGAAAGAAA
>JAGHSZ010000015.1 GCA_018065565.1 Candidatus Colivivens caballi | reverse complement strand
TGCCTATTAAACAAATACCATATATTGAGTTTTTGTAATAAGTATGTTGCATATTTTATGAGTTGTTACTTTAATGACATATTCGGCAGCACAATTCTTTTGTTGCTGATAGGTATTGTGCTGTCGTTTCACAAAAAGATTAAACTAAAGTTATATCATGTCGAACTATTTATGTTGTTTTGTGGCATCATTTGGGAATTTGTGACTCCATTGTACCGACCTGATGCTACAACAGACATCATCGACATTTTCGCATACCTATTGGGAGGAATATTGTTTTGGTATGTCTTTGGCGGGAAAGCATTCTTTAATTCCTCTGAAAATTGATCACAGAACTATATAAATCTGAAATGTATGCAACCAGTTTTCATAAGTCCGAAAACCTTGATATATAGTCCAAAAGGATGGAAGTATGAAACCATATTGTGTCATGGCTATAAAAATTCTTCCGAACAATGTGAGTATCTCAGATAATATTTGTACCTTTGCCATGTCATGTTACGATTTGTGCTTGTTTTCTAATCGCAGCACTAAGGCAAGGAAAAAATCATACTTGACAAGAGCCCAAGCAAATCATTATTGGTCAGTGGGTTAAAATCGTCATAATGTTTGAGTGTTGCGGTATCAATATAAGATATGAACGAAATGAAATTTTGTCAGAGTTGCGGTATGCCTCTGAGCAATGAAGTTCTCGGCACAAATGCCGATGGCAGCAAGAGCGATGAATACTGCATCTATTGTTACAAGGATGGTGCATTCACAGGCAACTTCACCATGGAGGAAATGGCCGAGTATTGTTCTATGTTTGTGGAGGAATACAACAAGAACACGGGTAAAAACCTCACATGCTGCGAATACAAGCAAGAACTGCTGAAATTCTACCCGACTCTGAAACGATGGAATCTGCCAGCCGATGCCATCCCCCATGCAGATCATCCGATGAAGCAGGTTTTTATTGACGAAGTAAACGCCCTCGGCATTCCAGAACTGCATGTCAGCAATCTTTATATACTTCAAGGCGCATTTATCAATCAGTCTTATCAAATTAACGGCAACGAGGTCAAACTTCTTGATGATAACGCCTCATATTGGGGCAACCAGATTCAAAAGAAGGACGGCCGTTGCTATGGCATTGCATGCTGTGAGCATTACATCCTTGTCAGCGAATATGGAAAAGACGGTACAGATGCCGAACTCATTATTCTGAAAAAGAGATAACCCAAGTTTCACAAGTTCAACTTGCATGAAACACATTAATATATATTATTCAAGTTTCGCAAGCTCAACTTGCACGAAAGACAAAAGACGACGAAGATTGAGTATCTTCGTCGTCAACTGAGCATGAACTTGCGTAAGTTGAATATATTAAATGTGTTGCTGAATTAAGGATTATGAAAAAACAATGCTTTTGATTATATTTGCTGCATCAACAATGGCAGCATTTGCCCAGGTCTCATCATCTGAACAGACGATAAAACCGACTTTAGATATAAGCACAAATGGAATGAGTCTGACAAAAAACAGTGAGGAAATGCCATTGTTGACAGTATATGATGAAGAAGTCATAGAAAAAGACAAAACTCCAACCATTGACATAAACCAACATCAATTTTCCACAAAGAATCTTGCTGCCATTATTGGAGTGAAACCCAAGCAAGTTAAAGCATACCGCATGCTTAAAGGAACTGATGCCACTCGGATATGTGGATATAGAGGTGCCAAGGGGGTATTAGAAATTTTATCTCCTTCCAAATCCAAATATCGTCAATTAAAGAAGAAAGGCTGCCAAAAGAATTTTAAGATTGCGAAATAAACTGACAATTGAGCCGGTTCAAGGAGGTTTCAAAAAGGTTATGCCTATGGTTCAAAGTAAGGGCAAACCAACACCTGTTAATCATTATAGCCATTTTGAACTGTTAGGTTTCAGTTTTGCCGAGTACCCAAGTCAACAGTAATAATAAAAAAGAGGACTGCTACATATCACATGCTGCTGTCCCCGAAAAATGATAAACACCTATTTACTACTTGCCGCAAAGGTATGAATAATTTGTGGAACTGCAATACCTTATATACTTTTTTTTCATTTCAATGCATTTTTTTTTGTTTGAACCCTAATATATCGAAGTTTTTGCCTAATTTTGCAAAGATTTATGCACGAAATCGGCACACTGTCGACCGACTGTGTGCGCAAAAGTGAGTTAAACAAACAATCAAAACATAAAACAGTAAAACAAGAAAACAAAAGGAAAATGGAAAACTGGTTTGAATGCAAAGTGACTGTCGATAAGGAACAGATGATCGGACAGGAGGACAATTATAGTGGCAGTTATCTGGCAAGCGCACTGACATGTGGCGAAGCCGAGCGCCGCGTGATGGAGGAAGTGGGTCTCTACTGCAACGGCGCACTTACGGTCAACGGCATCAAGGCGATTAAACTCTACGAACTGTTTATGAACGACGATGACGAAATGGCCGACAAGTGGTACAAGGCTAAAATATCGCTTGTGGAATACGACGAAAAGAAGGAGAAAGAGAAGAAGACCACCATTCTGATTATTGTTCAGGCCTCGAACTTTGAAAATGCTCTCGACCGTGTCAAGATTGGCATGAGGGGCACAATGTCTGACTACGAAATCACAATGATTCAGGAGACTGCAATCATCGATGTGTTCCCGTTCAGTGCCGACCACATCCCTGGCGAGGCAGACGACAATGCACAAGCCAAAAAGCACCAGTCGCTCACAGTTGACTTTACACAGCAAGACAATGACACAGATACAGACGTCCCTGAACAATCTGAGGAATGAACTCGACGGCACGGGCGTGACACTCGTCGCCGTAAGCAAGTACCACCCGGTCGAAGCCTTGCGTGAGGCATACGATGCAGGTCAGCGCATCTTTGGCGAAAGCCATGTACAGGAACTCTGCATGAAGCACACCACGCTGCCAGTCGACATCGAATGGCACTTCATCGGGCATCTGCAAACCAACAAGGTGAAGCACATGGCAGAGTTCGTCAGCATGATCCATGCAGTCGATTCACTGAAACTGTTGAAAGAAATCGACCGTCAGGCATCAAAGTCAGGCAGAGTCATACGCTGCCTCTTGCAGATTCACATAGCACAGGAAGAGACCAAATTCGGTTTCACACCCGATGAACTCAGACAGATGCTCAGTCAAGGAGAGTGGAAAGGACTGTCGCATGTCAGCATCTGTGGACTGATGTGCATGGCAAGCAACACTGACGACACGCAGCAGATTCACCGTGAATTCCGTGAGGTCAAGACACTGTTCGAAGACATCAAGTCACAGCATTTCAGCGATGCCGAGGAGTTCAGCCAACTGTCTATGGGCATGACTGGCGACTACAAGATTGCCATCAGCGAAGGAAGTACAATGGTGAGAATCGGCAGCATGATTTTCGGAGGAAGGTAATGCTGCGCAAGTGAAGAGTGAAAAGTGAAGAGTGAAGAGTGAAGAGTGAAAAGTGAAGAGTGATGCTGCGCAAGTGAAAAGTGAAAAGCATAATATATGAAACCAAGTCCAGTAAAAGACATTGCGAAAGAGGTGTTCCGCAAGTATCAGTTGCATCCATCTGTTGAATCGACTCAGCAGCTTGCCGACTTGCTTGAAATGCAGAAGTATCGCTACCGCACCCAGATATTCAAGGAAGGCGACTCTGTCACACATATATATTATTTAGAGCGTGGACTTGTCAGGTTGACACATAAGGACACGGACGGGGCTGACATCGTTGATGCATTCTGCCTGGAAGACGGCATGCTCATCTCCAACGACCTGTTCACAGAAAAGCCCGCTGTCCAGACTGCCACCACCATTGAGCCGACTTTCCTCTTCACATTGCCATACGCATCACTGCAACACTATGCCACAGTAAACCGTGACTTCACCGAACTGCTCTGTGCCATTTTCGAAGAACACATTCTCGACAGGGAAAAGTACATACAGTTGCTGTCACAGTCACCACAAGAGCGGTTCGAGACCATGAACAAAGAACACTCTGAAATCATATGGCGTTCACCTGCAAAGGACATCGCCAGTTACCTGCGAATGCGACCTGAAACCCTAAGTCGAATCAGATACCGAGGACAAAAATGAAAATAGTAATACTTGACACACCCGTATCAAAAGACAATCTTGTGATGGACCGCCTCTTTGCCCTGGGCGAAGTGACCATATACAAGACCACCAGTTACGCCGAGACACTCGGGCGATTGCAAGATGCCGACATAGCACTGACCAACAAAGTGGTGCTGGATAGCAGCATCATCAGTCAATTGCCCAAACTGAAATACATCGGAGTACTTGCCACAGGTTACAACATGGTTGACCTGGAAGCAGCCACACAGCAGCACATAGTCGTTTCCAACATTCCGGCATACAGCACTGACAGCGTGGCACAGATGGTGTGGGCTCACATTCTCAACATCACAAACCGCGTTGACTATTATGCCCAGCAAAATCGCAACGGCAGATGGAGTTCATCCAACTATTTCTGCTACTATGACTTTAATCATCAGGAACTGTGCAACAAGACCATTGGCATCGTCGGCCTTGGCAACACGGGCAAGGCTGTGGCACGCATTGCTCAGGCATTTGGAATGCATGTCATGGCATTCACTTCAAAAGAAACACTTCCTGATGGCATCGAAAAAGTGACCCTCGACAGACTGTTCAGCGAAAGCGACATCGTCAGTCTGCACTGTCCTCTCAACAAAGACACACATCACCTTGTCAACCATCAACGAATCGGTCAGATGAAATCCGATGCCATCCTCATCAACACAAGCCGTGGACCCGTTATCGATGAAGACGAGGTGGCAAAGGCACTCAACGAGGGAAGAATCGCTGCATTCGGTTGTGATGTACTAACCACAGAGCCACCGGCCTCAGGAACGCCACTGCTCACAGCCAAAAACGCATATATCACCCCACACATAGCCTGGGCAACAGAACAGGCACGCATTCGCCTCATGGAAATTTGTGCCGACAATGTACAGGCTTTCATCAATGGCAGTCCACAGAATCAGGTAAATGCATAGCGGTAAGTATCGTCTGCTCCAACCAACACCATCAATAATATACTCCCACGCCATTCTAACACCCACGCCATTCTAATTATGCCAAAAGTATCAGTACTCGTTGCGGTATATAATGCAGAACAGTATCTGCATGAATGTCTGGACTCGCTCACGGCACAGACACTCCACGACATTGAAATCATCTGCATAGATGACTGTTCGACTGATACCTCCCTGGACATTCTGCGCGATTACGCCCAACGGGATTCTCGCATCACCGTACTGCACAACGAGAAAAACACGGGGCAGGCAAAGGCACGCAACCGTGGACTGGCGATGGCAAAAGGCGAATACATCACGATGCTCGACAGCGATGACTGGATGTCGAGCGATGCTCTGGAACAAGCTTACACAGTGCTGACACAGGACAAGGAAACCGACTGTGTTCTCCTGAATCTTGTCAAAGTGTTTGACGAACCTAATGGACGAAGGACAGAGAACTATCAATGCGCCACTTCGCAGAAAATGACAGGCTACGATGCTTTCTTGTTAAGCATTGACTGGAGCATCCACGGATTATATGTCATCCGAGCAGACATCCATCAGAAATACCCATACGATGAGTCCGCCCTCCTGTACAGTGACGACAACACTACCCTGCTCCACTACCTTCATTCACGCAAGGTGGCATTCTGCGACGGAACCTACTTTTACCGACAAAACCCCGACTCCATGACACACAGCGTCAACATACGGCGCTTTGACCGAATGGAAGCCGACCTCAGCATCCGAAACATCCTGAGTGATGTGGACGACAGCCTCGTCACAAAATTCGAGACTCACCGTTGGCTCAACATTGTCGGATGTGCGTATTACCTCTACCAGCACAGCAGCGACTTCACCCCACAGCAGAAGGCTGGCATCCACCACAGGATTGCACATGCACTGGCTACGATTGACCCATCTCGCATTGAGCCACGGCATAAATACAAATTCGGTTATTACCCATTTCGCAATTACATTGTGTTCCGTATAACTGAATATTTGTATTTTACACTTCGCAAACTCATAAGCAAATAGACATTATTGCATAAAACATGCATATATTTCCCTTATGAGGACTCTATTTTCCATATTAATTCGTAACTTTGCGCCCCAGAATTCACGAGACTATTAAGGTAAAAAGGTAATACATTATTTTAGGACACAAAAAGAAACAGGCAAGACTATGATTGACTGGTTAACGGATTTATTTATCAACAGCAGTTCCATTGCTCACATCATCATGCTTTATGCCATCATCATTTCATGTGGTGTGCTCCTCGGCAAAATCAAGATTGGCGGAGTGTCGCTGGGCGTCACTTTCGTGCTCTTTGTCGGTATCGTAGCAGGACACATTCTGCACTTACAAGGCATTGAGGAAAACGCAATGGTTCTGAATTTCATTCAAGATTTCGGGCTCATACTTTTCGTTTACAGCATCGGACTTCAAGTTGGACCATCCTTCTTCACTTCATTCAAACAAGGAGGAATCAAAATGAACTCCATCGCGCTTGGAGTCATCATGCTCAACATAGCCGTGATGCTCACCCTCTATTATTGTTTCTGCGACAGAACAGACCCAAAGAGTCTGCCGATGATGGTCGGAGTACTGTGTGGAGCAGTGACCAACACCCCAGGTCTGGGTGCTGCCAACGCCGCACTTGAACAGATAGGAGCCGACAATCTCGGAGGGAGCATACCAAACATTGCCAACGGATACGCCTGTGCTTATCCACTTGGTGTCATCGGCATCATCGGTAGCATCATGCTCATTCGGTTCATCTTCAAAATCAACTTCAAGAAAGAGCACGAAGACTTTGAGGCAAATCAGGCAAATCAAGCAGCAATGAAGCCGCACCTGATGCACCTTGAAGTGTGCAACCCTGCCCTCGAAGGTAAAAGCATTCTGAAAATACGCCACTACTCAGGGCGTGAGTTTGTGATTTCACGCTGCCTCCACGAAGGGCATGTCACAATGCCTGACAAGGACACCCTGCTCCATGTAGGCGACCAGCTTTTTGTGGTCTGTGCAGAAGAAGACACAGATGCACTGACTGCGTTCATCGGCAAAAGCATCAACGTCAACTGGGACGAGCAAGATGTTCCAATGGCAACAAGGACGCTCGTCATCTCCAAGGACAAGGTAAACGGCAAGACTCTCGGTTCGCTGCATCCACGCAGCATGTACGGTGTCAATGTGACTCGTATGTTCCGTTCAGGTATTGAACTGTTTGCTCACCCCAATGTGACGCTTCAAGTTGGTGACAAACTGGTCGTTGTCGGTCCAGAAGATGCCATCCGCCGTTTCTCTCACAAGCTTGGCAACCACAAAGAACGCCTTGACAAACCAAACCTTCTCACCATATTCGTAGGTATATTCATCGGTATCATCTTTGGAAGTCTTCCATTCAGCATACCAGGAATGTCAATGCCAGTGAAACTCGGTCTGGCTGGTGGTCCTCTCATCATAGCAATTCTGCTGGGACGATTTGGCTTCAAGTTGAAACTCGTTGCCTACACGACCAACTCCGCCTCATTGATGATTCGAGACATTGGCCTTGTGCTCTTCCTTGCGTCAGTCGGTATCAAGGCTGGTGGCACATTCGTTGACACGGTGCTCGATGGAGGTCTGATGTATGTGCTCTATGGATTTATCATCACGACAATACCTCTCATTGTCATGGGGTGCATAGCACGCTTCTACTACAAAGAGAACTATTTGCTACTGATGGGTATCATGGCCGGGGCAAGCACTGATCCGCCTGCGCTCGCCTACTCCACTATGGCATCAGGCAATGACATTCCATCAATCGGCTATTCAACCGTTTATCCGCTGTCGATGTTCCTTCGAATAGTAACAGCCCAGGTAATCATTCTGATGCTGTGTTCATAACAGCAGTCAGGTCTCAACAACATTAAAGTTACCACAATGCACATATTGCACATATTATTCAGTCTGCTCATGGGTTTGCTTGTGTCACTGAATCCATGCCAGATAGCCATAAACCTGTCAGCCATTACATTCATGGGTGGCAGGCATGTCTATGTCTATACGCTCGGACGCAGCATTATGTACATTCTGCTTAGTGTGTGCATCAGTCTTGTGTTGGTAACGGTTCCGTCAGCCGCAGTTTTCATCAATGCAGATAACGGCAGCAACGCCTTTACCGAGATGGTCGAGACCGTTCTGCCATACATCCTTATTGTCATCGGAATATACCTTACATTCAGAGCACTCCGTCCGCATCACGACCATGGCGACTCATGCCACCATTCTGGCAGCATCATACACAATCCAAGGCGGTTTCCCCCATTTGTTCTTGGGTTGTTGCTGGCTGTTGCATTTTGTCCTGAGAGCATCATCATGTTCCTATCAGTTTTTTCTTCAACAGGGCAGCCCACTTCGTCAGCGCAGCACCTGAACTGGCTCGTTATGTCAGGATTGCTTTTCACAGTGGGAGCAAGCATTCCGGTACTTCTTTTCGGTCTGATTCTGGAAAAGAGCCGAAAGCAGATTGAGCGGGTGCAGATGTGCATGGAGTCCATTCAGAGATGGCTCAACCTTTCAATGGCAATGATACTCATCACCCTTGCCATTATCATAATTTGCGAATAGGTTTGCGAATAGACATTATCACAGCCATTATCATTACCAGCGGATAGAATCATCGCACAGTACTGTCATGCAGTGCCAAATGGACTATATGCAGAGGATTTCCTCTAATAAAGTTTCTTTTTTTGCAGTTCATTGCTTGCGATTACAATAATTATTCGTAATTTTGCGAAAATTTATTACTAACGGCAATGAACAAGAAAAAGAAAGGTACATTTTACCCTAAAAACCAAGGGACGGATATCCCTACACAACAAAAGACCAAGCAACAAGTAGCTGTTTCAAGCAGTCCTAACAGTCAGAAGACTTTCCCGAAAGGCATGTTCTGGCTGACCTCAGTTCTCATTCCACTGGCATTCGCTGCATTCGCATTCTATGTACTTGTAGCACTGAATTCAGAAGTTCTGTATTGCTATCAAGAGCGTTCGCTGTTCGTCACCGACAGTTCGTTCTTCGACATGCACACAACGCTTCCAGGTGGGCTGTTAGGATGGCTTGGATGTTATTTCATCCAATACTTCAACACTCCATGGGTCGGAGCGCTCATCATGGTTCTGATGTGGCTTGCCATATACTTCATTTCGACCAAGGCATTCCGCATCGGCAGTCCGTTCCATCCGCTGGCACTTATCATCCCAACAATTCTTTTATGTTCGGTTGTAGGTCTGGGTTACTGGATTTATTACAGTAAGGTCACTGGATATGCCTTTGCTGAAACCATCGGTACACTCATGATGGTCAGCGCTATATGGGCGGGTTCCGCAGTAAAGAACCGCTGGTTCTGCATCGGATGGATGGTCGTATGGAGCATTCTGGGTTATATTGCATTCGGATGGTATGCATTGCTTGCCACTCTGTGCATTGCCCTACTCAACCTCAAATCATGGATGCACTGGGCTGTGGCCGCTGCCTGCATCATCGTGATTCCGCTCGTGGCATATAACTGCTGCACAAAGATGGTTCTCAGCCACAGCTGGATTGCGGCATTCCCTCTCTTCCAGAATGACATCATCACCAACACACGCATCATCTGGATGTTTGCTGGCTTGGCAGTTACCGCCCTGGCATTGAGCGTTGCCCCTGTTTCAAGTAAATGGACAGACTTCACAAAGAAGTCGCGCAACGGGCTTCTCGTCTGTGCCCTCGTCCTTGTTTCCTGCATCGGCATGGCATACGGAACCTTCCAGGCAAACATCGATGACTTTAATTTCCATTCAGAAATGCGCATGTACCGTGCCATTGACGAAGCACGATGGCAGGATGTGCTCGATGAGGCAGCCGTTGCCCCTGTTCACCCTACCCGTGAGCAGGTGATGCTTCGCAACATTGCGCTGATGAACCTCGGCAAGTTTGGTTCATCAATGTTCCACTACGACAACAAGAGCATCCCTCCTGTCGTTTACGATTCGCTCCATGTCCACATGGTTCAGACGAACGGCCCACTCACTTACATGAACTATGCACGAACCAATTTTGCCACTCGCTGGTGCATCGAGAACGGAGTGGAATATGGTTTCTGCAATGACGGCTACAAGGTGCTTATCCGAAGTGCCCTCGTCAGCGGCGAATACGACCTTGCACAGAAATACATCAACATACTCAAGCACACAAAGAACTACCGCGCATGGGCAGAGCGTTATGAGGCTGTGAACGGTGACAGCGTAAAGATTGCCGAACTACCTGAAATGAAGAACATCTGTGAACTTCACAACAACTTCAAAAGCATCCTTGATGGTGACGAAGGTCTGCTGGAGATGTACCTGCTCAACTACTTCTCCAACACGCAGAACAAGAACAGCAAGTTCCTCAACGAGCTCACACTGGCATTTGCCCTCATAAGCAAGGACATCCAGCTGTTCTGGCCTAAGTTCTTCCTCTATGCCACTCTCCACGAGGACGAGATGATGCCAATCCACTATCAGGAGGCAGCTTACCTCTATGGCAATCTGGAACAGGGTGTTGACATCAGCAACATGCCTTTCGACCAGTCGCTCATTATCGACCGCTACCGCCGCTTCCAGGAGGTTTCACAGTCGTACCTCCGTCAAGGCATGCAGGTTGAAGAAGTCGGCGATGCCATGCAGTCAACATTTGGTGACACATTCTGGTGGTTCTACTTCTTTGCACGCAACCAGAGGTCATATTAATCACATCTGAACCCATAAAACATATTGAAAAAACGGATTATGAACTTCTCACATAATATATTTAAGACAGCGAGCGCACTGTGTGCCGTACTCGTATTCATTCTCGCAAGTTGCACATCACACCCATCCGTACCGACTTCATTCAACCAGTCGAACCAGGAGCCTGAAATCTATCCAGACTACAAGAATGTGACCATTCCGCCAAACATCGCGCCTCTGAACTTCGCGGTCAGGAACGCCGATGCCGCCGTAGCGCGCTTCACCTTTGGCAGCACAACACTGGTTTATGGTGAACAGACAAGCATCCTCATCGACGAGGACGAATGGAAGGACCTGCTATCTCAGGCAAAAGGCAAGGACATCAAGGTCGAAGTGTTTGCACAGAAGGATGGTTCATGGACCAGTTTCAAGCCATTCAGCATCAGTGTTGCCGAGGAGGAAATCGACCAGTACATCTCCTATCGTCTGATTTTCCCTTCATATGTAGCCTATGAGATGCTCAGCATCAGCCAGCGCGACCTCACCTCATTTGAGGAGAAGGACATCTACAACAACATGCTCGTCTCGACCGAAGACAATGGCCAGTGCATAAACTGCCACTCATATCAGAACTACAAGACCAGCAACATGCAGTTCCACATGCGCCAGGGCAACGGCGGTACAATGATTGTGCGCGACAACCGTGCCGAAAAGATTGACATGAAGAACGACTCCACCATCAGCGCCGGAGTATATCCTGCATGGCACCCTACCTTGCCGCTGATTGCATATTCAACCAACCACACCGGACAGTCGTTCCACACCCGCGACAAGGCAAAGATTGAAGTGCAGGACACTGAGAGCGACCTGATCATCTACGACACCGACAAGCACGAGATTCAGACCATTTCCGGCCTTGCCGACGAAATGGAGTCATTCCCTACATGGGCACCATCGGGCGACATGCTCTATTTCGGTTCTGCCCATTTCGTCTATAAAGACACCGTCCCTCACGAGACCGAACTCATCCATCGCTACCGCGAAGTACACTACAACATCTACCGCAAGCCATTCGACCAGAAGACACGCACATTCGGCGAGACCGAACTGGTGTATGACGCTGCTGCCGAAAACCTCAGTGCCACATTCCCACGCATCAGTCCTGACGGCAAGTACATGCTCGTCGGAGTGGGCGAATTCGGCTGTTTCCATGTATGGCACCCAGATGCCGACCTCTACCTCATGGACATGAAGTCGAAGCAGATGCGCAAACTCGAGAATGTGAACAGCGACCGTGCCGAAAGCTACCACTCATGGTCAAGCAACAGCCGTTGGATCATGTTCATCAGCCGACGCGACGACGGCAACTTCTCCCGCCTCTACTTTGCATACATCGACAAGAACGGACACGCCCACAAGGCATTCGAACTGCCACAGCGCGACCCTAACTTCTACACATACTTCATGCGCAGTTACAATGTGCCAGAGTTTATGACAGAGCCAGTCAGCCTCAGTCCGCAGCAGTTTGCCTCAACAGCAAAAGCCGAGGCAGTCAAGACCACATACAAGCCAAACGGCAAGGGCATGGGCATACAGCCAATGCTGACCGAGCCCGTGACCGACGAGGCTGAAAACGGCGAGGCAACACCAGCCACTGATTCACCAACCGGCACAGCGCCAGCAAACAATGCCGCACGACCATGAGAAGCCACACCATAGCCATCTGCTCAGCCGTAGCAGTGTGTGCCGCCATGTGTGCATGCAGCGGCAACAGTACAGAGACCAAAGCACAGACCGACTCTGTTGGCGTCATCGACACCAACATCGTGCAGAACATACCCGAATACAGGCTCGAGGACACACTGACCGTACAGGGGTCGCTCTACACCTATTCCATCAGTTTCCAGAACGACAAGTCGGCTGAGGTCATACGAAACACCGAGGGCATCCGCTACTACGATAACGATGTCACCCTCACCATCTATCGTGGCAATAGCGACGAGGTGTTCTTTACACACACATTCACCAAGGACTCCTTCCGCAGATATCTGCCCGAAAACCAGTACAAGCAGTTCACACTGGCTGGCGTCAACTTCAACTACATGGAGCAGGGCCACCACGACCGCTTCCACTTCATCGCGGCAGTGGGCGACCCCGACGAGCCCCTCGGCATCACCTATTCCATCGCCATCGACATCTCCAGGGACAAGACCATCTCCATGCACAAGATCGACAACATCGACACAGCCCCAATCAGCGAAGGCATGTGCGTCGATCCCGGTGAAGACGATGCTTAGCAGTGAGCCGCTCCCACACTATTTGACAAGAACAAGAAACGAAACACAGATACTGAAAAAAAATAAAAAACATTTTTCGACATGAAACGAACAGCCCTGCTGGCAATGACCCTGCTGGCAATGACCATCACAGCGTTTGCCCAACACAAGAGTGTATCAATCCTCGGTGACTCCTACTCCACCTACGAAGGTTATCTCGAACCCGACACCAACTACATCTGGTACTTCCAGAAGACACGCCTCAACCAGACCGATGTGTCGGATGTGACAGAAACATGGTGGCACCAGTTCATCACAGCCAACGGCTACAAACTGTGCCGCAACAACTCACTGTCGGGTTCCACCATCTGCAACACGGGCTACAACCGCCAAGATGTGCGCAACCTCTCGTTCATCCGCCGCATGGACAACCTGGGTAACCCCGACATCATACTGATATTCGGTGGCACCAACGACAGCTGGGCAAAATCGCCAGAAGGTGAATATAAGTACAGCGACTGGACCGCAGCCGACCTCTACAATGTCCGCCCAGCCATGGCATATATGCTCGACTTCATCACAAAGCGCTACCCCAATGTCGAGATTTACTTCATGCTCAACAGCGAGCTCGACGAGGTGTTCAACGAGACTGCCGCCACCATCTGCAAGCACTACAATGTGCCTATGCTGACACTGAAAGACATCGACAAGCAGATGGGACACCCCAACAAGAAAGGCATGGCAGCCATTGCCAACCAGCTCACTTCGTTTGTCAAGGCCGAACAGAAAAAAATGAAGAAATAGCAAGTTGGTGGTTTAGTGGTTTGGTGGCTCGGTAGTATAGTAATCTTCCGAAAAATCAAAGAAACATTTAGGTACCATTTCACACTGAAACACTGAGAGTTATACAGAAAATGCCTGATTTCGCATATAACTTATGCCGATTTCAGGCGTTTTTTGATGCGATTTCGGCATATTTCCGTGTCAGTCAAGAGCCTACAAACCTACATATCAAGTCATTAAGCCCAAATCATTCATTAGCGTTATGATGATAACAGACTTAGTTTTTGAACAGATGTATTGTCGGTTTGAGGGCGCAATGGGGTTCCATTGTAACCGAGAAGCGACATTACAGATGACGAAAAGAAGGCTTGTCAGCGCGTAATAGCCTAATGACCGATTTGGGTTAAAAACTTCGCCACAGGACACTTTGATACGATGATGCCCGAGTATTCACATGAGGATGATTCCGAACTATGACAGGCACCAAGATGCCTTAACGCATTTTTTCATAATTATTAACTTGCAAAATTGCCGAATTATGAAAAAATTTTCTTATCTTTGCAGTCAGAAACAAATAAACGGAACAAACTATGGACAACGAATTACTGAAACAATGTGAACAAGTGGCACAGGTATGGGCCACAAGCGAAGTATTCGACGACAATACAAAGAACGAAGTGAAGGCAATGCTCAGCAATGACGACAAGTCGGCACTGATTGATTCATTCTATCAGACACTGGAATTTGGCACAGGTGGACTGCGCGGCATCATGGGCGCAGGAACCAACCGCATGAACATCTACACAGTGGGGGCTGCCACACAGGGCTTGGCCAACTACCTCAACCGCAACTTTGCCGACCGCGACAAAATCAGCGTTGTCATCGGCGTTGACTGCCGCAACAACTCAGATGTGTATGCAAAGCGAGTTGCCGACATATTTGCAGCCAACGGCATTTATGTTTACATGTTTGAAGACATGCGCCCTACCCCAGAAGTCAGCTTCGCCATCCGCCACCTGAAATGCCAGAGCGGTGTGAACATCACAGCAAGCCACAACCCAAAGGAATACAACGGCTACAAGGCATACTGGGACGACGGTGCACAGGTGCTCGCTCCACACGACAAGGGCATCATCGAAGAAGTGAACAAGGTACGCTACGAAGACGTGAAGACAGGCGGCGATGCAAAATACATAACAATCATCGGTGAGGATGTTGACAAGGCATACATTGAAGCTGTGAAGACCCTGTCGATCGACCCAGCAGTGATTGAGCGCCAGAAGGACCTCAGCATCGTCTATACACCACTCCACGGAGCCGGCATGAACATGATACCCCGCTCAATCAAGGCATGGGGATTCCAGAATGTTAACTGCGTGCCAGAACAGATGATAAAGGACGGCAACTTCCCAACCGTGGTCTCACCAAACCCAGAAAACGCAGAAGCACTCACGCTCGCAGTCAACCTGGCAAAGAAGATCAATGCCGACATCGTCATGGCTTCCGACCCCGATGCCGACCGCATTGCCATGGCATGCAAGGACGACAAGGGAGAGTGGCAGATTGTCAATGGCAACCAGACACTGATGATATTCCTCTACTACATCATCAAAAACCGCAGCGCCAAAGGCATGCTCCAGAAGAGCGACTTCATCGTCAAGACCATCGTCACCACAGAACTCGTCAAGAAAATCGCCGACAAGTACGGCATCGAAATGAAGGACTGCTACACAGGCTTCAAGTGGATAGCACGCGAAATCCTTGTTGAAGAAGGCAAGAAAAAGTATATCGGAGGTGGCGAAGAGTCATTCGGATTCCTTGCCGAAGACTTCACACGCGACAAAGACTCAGTCAGCGCCTGCTCACTCCTCGCCGAGATATGCGCATGGGCAAAGGACCAGGGCAAAACACTCTACGATGTGCTGATGGACATCTACCTCGAATACGGCTTCTCATACAACAAGGCAGTGAATGTCGTACGCCCAGGCAAGACTGGAGCCGACGAAATCAAGCAGATGATGGAGAACTACCGCAGCAACCCACCAAAAGAACTTGCAGGCTCCCCAGTCAAAATAATCAAGGACTTCAAGCTGCTGAAATCAACATGCTCATGCGGAAAAGTATGCGACATACAGATGCCTGACACAAGCAATGTCCTACAGTTCTACGCTGAAGATGGAACAAAAGTCAGCGTCCGTCCATCAGGAACAGAACCAAAGATCAAGTTCTACATCGAAGTATTTGCTCCAATGGCAAATGTGGCAGAATACAACGCACTCTGCGAAACGGCAGACAAGAAGTGCACCGACATCCTCAAGAGCCTCGGAGTATAAATTGTGCATATCAGGTGACCTGCAAGCTTTGTTTTGCAGGCAACGGCCTCGTAGCTTAGCTGAATAGAGCGTCAGATTCCGGTTCTGAAGGTCATGGGTTTGAATCCCATCGAGGTCACACGAAAGAAAAAGCCACACCAACCGAAAAAACCCTCATCAACAAAGAAGCACCGCCTTCAATGCTGATGAGGGTTTTCACTATCGTATAAGTCACAGTTATTTCCTGTCCTCGAGAATTCGCAGTGAGAGCCACTGCGCGATAAGTGCCGCACCATCTTCATTAGGATGCACATTGTCAGGAAGCAGGTGGACATAAGGAGTAAATGCAGTATAAAGGTCGATAACAGGCAGATGCATCTTCTTTGCAACCCTCTTGATGCAAGGAATGACACCATGACGGGTGACACTGTCGTTGATATCCCAGCGAGTATATGTGCTCGGGATAGGATAGCAGATGTAAATCTTAGGTTTAGTCGGCAAGTTCTGGAAACTGGTCACGAGCGTACGCATATCATCCATGAATGTATCCTTGTATTTCCAGTTCTGCGGCTTCGAATCGTTTGTACCCAGCTTGATAATCACGATGTCAGGATTGAACGCAAGCGCATCACGGTAGGCCTGTTCCTTCATATAAGGCTGGTCGCCCTTGTTCATCATGGTGCAGCCACAGATGCCAAAATTGCCCACTTCATAGCCATCACCAAGCAGGCGGCCAAGAACAGCGGGATAAGTGTCGTGGTCACGGTCTTTAATGCCATGTCCCCAAGTAATGCTGTTGCCGACGCACGCCACACGGACGCGCCCCTCCTGTGCAGAAAGCATCACAGCAGAAAGCACAAGAGCAAAAGTCAATAAGATTCTTCTCATAGTTCTGTATTTTTTTATTTGATTAATTAATATCATCACCTGATGCCCTGATACTGCCGCCATCGGCTCAGGATGTCAGCAACATAATTATAAGTCTCACTGCCACGCATATATCCATGACGCACATCCGGGTCATTGTAGTAGCGTGACTCCGAAAGATGCAAAACACACAGGTCAACACCCCCACTCCACCGGTCAGCATCGCGCCCCATCTTTTTTGCAAGACGACGGGCATCGTCAATATGCCCCTCTCCACCATTATAAGCAGCAAGGACAAAGCAGATACGCTCATTCGGGTCAGCAATACCAGAATAATACTGATTGAGCCGGGTAATATAGCGGGCGGCTCCACGCAGATTGGTTTCAGGATTAAATGCCTGGCTGACCGATATGCCAAGACTCGCCGCAGTGCGTGGCATGAGTTGCATAAGCCCGAGTGCCCCCATTGAGCTGACAGCATTGGCATCGAACGCACTTTCCTGATACGACTGGGCAGCCAGCAAGCGCCAGTCCCAGCCACACTGTGCGGCATATTTCCGGAAAAGATTGTCGTACTGACTGATCTGACCGAGAGAGGCATTGAGCACCGGACTGTACACATGGCGACGCGGCGCATAAACACGGCCACGCTCATCATACACACGGATCGTAGTCATTGCCACGAAGTTCTCACGATTATCCTTGACCCACTGGTGCAGAGTCTGTTTGAGTTGTGGCGCATCAGCACGCGTCACCCATTTCTCCGTGTTAGGAAACAACGCCACATCAGCCTCGCCATCATCGAGCCGATGAATCATCGATGCACTGTCGGGCATGACATCCAGACGGATTGTGCAGCCTATGCTCCGTGCAAACTCCCTTGCAATCATATACTGCGCACCGAAACCTTCACCCAGATGTTCAAAATAAGTGTCCTGCCCATACATAGCGACAGCAATGAGTTCACCATTCTGCTGGATGACATCAAGGTCAAGCCCCGAGGAAGAAGTTGTGTGAAACACTCCAAGGTCCTTCTGCGGCTGTTCCTTGCAAGCGACAAAAGAAAACGAGAATGATGTGAGCATAAGCAGCAACATACCACTATATTCATTCTCAAAAGAATGAACAGAGCATCGTGCAACCCGTTTATGAACGGAATCAATGAAAGCGGCGATGCAGTTCAGTATGTCACACAATATAGCCATAAAAATAAGACAGTACAGGCAAGCACAGCGTCAGTCATCTTTTTTCTGGCGTCCAATAGTCATGTTTAGCAAGTCCTCATAATTGCCATTGAACACATTCACATCGACATCGTGGTCAATGCCATCAACCTCGCCCCGGTCGGAATGCTGCCAGAAATGCCACTTACCAGTATATTTGAGTTTATCCACATAGTAGTGAGCAATCCAATAAGGATAGCGGTCAAACTCAGGCGTGTTTAGATAACGCTTCTTGAAACTGTATGATGTATATAATATAGGAGTAACTCCGTAATGACTTTCTACATGATTGAGCCACTGCAACACCTGTGAGCGGAGTTCGGGAGTGGCAAGCCCACCCGTTTGCTCAATGTCCAGGACCGGTGGCAAGTCGATATCGTCGAGCCAGACTTCACGGCAGAACCATCGTGCCTGTGCCTTGGCAGAACTTTTAGTTGAAAAGAAGTGATAGGCTCCGCAGATGATTCCCTGCTTGTGTGCCTGTGCAAAGTTTCGGTTGAAATAGCTGTCAAGCATGTCCGAGCCTTCCGTAGCCTTGATGAAAACGAAACGGACAGGCACGCCATTGAGCTGTGCGCTTGTTAGTCGTTGCCAGTCAATATCTTCCTGATAATGACTCACATCTATGCCGCGGATGTCGCCAGCAGGATATTTCACCTCGCCAAATCTCGGCAGAATGCTGAAAGGATGGTCGATGACCACCTTTCCGATAAAGATCAGCAGTACGACGGTGACCAGTGCAACCAATGTCCAGAACAAATTAGAACGGACATGAGTAAAAGGGGAAGAAACAGAAGCGTTCTTCCCCTTTGATTTAGCCTTGCTGCGATGCGCAGTTTTAGCAGGTTTATTTTTACTTGCCTTGTTCAAGTTTCAGAGTGATTGTGCTCTGGTCGCAAACTTCTGTTGGGCCAAAGTACTGGATAGGACCTGGATAGACATAAGATGTGTAACGAGCCCAGTTAGCACGCTTTGAAGCAAAGTACTTGAATGGTGCACCGTCGAGCTCAACGAGAGCCTTACGGATAACTGGTTTCATCTTACCGTTACGCTTCTCCATGTTCATCATCATGGTGATAGGCACACCACCAGCAATCCATTCAGCAGCAGGAGCAGTAGTGTTCTTAATGATTGACATGTAACCAGTCTTGCCGTTAGCAATCAGACGAGTAGCATTGAAACCAAGGCTGTAGCAGTAGTCAGCATCATAGTTAGATGGAGCTGCACAGCGACCTTCATAACCGAAGAAGTGGTGCTGAGTAGCAAACTTGCCATCGAACTTGCCAGCCTTCTTCATCTTCTCGAGCTTAGCCTCTACCATGTGAGAGAGAAGTTTTTCTGTCTCGATAAGGCTTACCTGTACATTTCCGTGAGGGTCGCGGTCGAGGGCGAGTTGAGTAGCAACATCAACAGGAAGTGAGTTGAACACCTTGAGGTTCTCTTCTGAGATGTGGTCGCGTACATAGTCGAGCTGCTTATTACGGCTTACTGCCTTTGCCTCATCGGTTGCAAGAACATCATTAAGTTCTGCGATAAGAGCCTTAATTGCAGGGATGAACTCGATCAAACCTTCTGGAATGAGGACAGTACCGAAGTTGTTGCCATCGGCAGCACGGAGTGCCACAGCATCAGCAATATACTTAACAACATCATCAAGACTCATTGCCTTTGCCTCAACCTCTTCACTGACGAGACAAATATTTGGCTGGCACTGAAGAGCACATTCGAGCGCGATGTGAGATGCAGAACGACCCATCAGTTTGATGAAGTGCCAGTACTTGCGAGCAGAGTTACAGTCACGCTGGATGTTACCGATAAGTTCAGAATAAGTCTTACATGCTGTGTCGAAGCCGAATGAAGTTTCAATCTGAGCGTTCTTCAAGTCACCGTCGATAGTCTTAGGACATCCGATTACCTGTACGCCATACTGCTTTGCTGCATAGTACTCAGCAAGTACGCAGGCATTAGTGTTTGAGTCGTCACCGCCGATGATGACAAGAGCCTTGATGCCAAGTTCCTTCAGAATCTTGATACCCTTCTCGAACTGCCACTCTTCCTCGAGCTTTGTACGACCAGAACCGATGATGTCAAAACCACCAGTGTTACGGTATTCGTCAATGATTTCAGCAGTGAGTTCCATATACTTGTGGTCAACCAAGCCACCAGGACCGAGAATGAATCCGTAGAGTTTGTTGGCAGGGTTGAGCGACTTGATGCCGTCGAAGATACCGCTAATCACATTGTGACCACCAGGAGCCTGGCCACCAGAGAGGATTACACCGACATTGAATGGTTCGAGAGCCTTCTGTTCGCCTGATTCGAACTCAATGACTGGCATGCCATAAGTGTTAGGGAACAGTTTCTTGATGTCTGCCTGGTCACCCACTGACTGAGTTGGCTGACCTTCCTTTGCTACTACGCTTCCGAGCAGAGCCTTAGGGAGTTTTGGCTGGTACGCAGCGCGTGCAATCTGTAAATTGCTTTTTTCCATAATGCTTTTGTGTTTATAAATAATGTAATGAGTTTTTGTTTCTGCACTTATCTCTTTGCAGACGAAAGCATTAGCGAATGCCGTCTGTCATGTTTGAGCACATTTTCAAGTACAAAGGTACGAAAAATAATTTACACGCCAAACATTCCACCACTTTTTTGACTAATTTATCCTGCTGAGAATGCGGAAGAAATCATCGGCAGCGGCACTGCCCCAGTCAAGAAATAGCCGCTCCGTAGGCAAGCACATCTTTCAAAAGTCAGCCATCACAGCCCTTATTTGAGCAAATTCAAGATTCCACAACACATAATTTCAGTTTTCCACCATGCAATTCCCGTTTTTTATGTATCTTTGCACAATTATATCAAACAACTCAAATGGAAAATAAAAGCATTGTATCAATTGCCAATTATTCAAAAGAGCAGATTAAGCAGCTGCTCGATATGGCAGCAGAGTTTGAAAAGAACCCTAACCGCCGAATACTTGAAGGCAAAGTGGTAGCAACCCTGTTCTTTGAACCATCAACACGAACACGCCTATCGTTTGAAACCGCAGCAAACCGACTGGGTGCCCGTGTCATCGGTTTCACCGACCCGAAAGTAACAAGTTCATCAAAAGGTGAGACCCTGAAGGACACTATCAAGATGGTGAGCAATTATGCCGATGTCATTGTCATGCGCCACAAGCTCGAAGGTGCAGCACTCTATGCCAGCGAAGTGACCAATGTGCCAATCATCAACGCCGGTGACGGAAGCAACCTCCACCCTTCACAGACCATGCTCGACCTCTACTCCATATACAAGACACAAGGCACACTGGAGAATCTGAACATTTATATGGTGGGTGATCTCAAATACGGACGAACAGTCCACTCGCTCCTGATGTCAATGCAGCCATATAATCCTACATTCCACTTCATCTCACCAAAAGAGCTGGAGATGCCAGAGGAATACAAGCGTTTCTGCAAGGAAAAAGGCATTAACTACATCGAGCAGCAGGACTTCACAGCCGAGACCATCGCCGACGCTGACATATTATATATGACACGAGTTCAGCGTGAGCGATTCACCGACCTTATGGAATATGAACGAGTAAAAGATGCCTACATCCTGCGTGTCGACATGCTTGGTAAATGCCGCGATAACATGAAAATACTCCATCCGCTGCCTCGCGTCAATGAAATTGCATACGATGTTGACGATTCATCACATGCTTACTATTTCCAGCAGGCACAAAACGGACTCTATGCCCGTCAGGCACTTATCTGCCATGTACTGGGATTCAAACTCGAAGATATTACCGAATAAGAAAAAAGCTTGATAACAGCATATAAGACATGAAGAATAAAGACTTACAAGTAGCAGCACTTGAAAACGGTTCGGTCATTGACCACATACCTGTTGACAAGCTCTTTACACTGGTGCAGATGCTTCAACTCGACAAATTCACCGAGCCTGTAACCATCGGCAACAACCTCGAAAGCCACAAGTGCAGCAAGAAAGGCATCATCAAAGTTTCTGGCAAGTTCTTTACAGACGACGAGCTCAGCCGACTGGCAGTAGTTTGTCCCGACATGAAGCTCGCAGTCATTCGCGATTATGAAGTAGTCGAGAAGCGCGACATAGTATTGCCCGAAACACTGACCGACGTAGTGAAATGTGCCAACCCGGTATGTATCACCAACAACGAGCCGATGCACACCATATTCAACGTAGATAAAGAACAAGGAGTAGTGAAGTGCCACTACTGCGGAAAGACACAGACAATAGGAAACATCAAACTGAAATAACATCATGAAATTTACTGAACGAAACAAACTCGACCTCTCACAGGTCAACAAAGACATACTCTCACAGTGGAATTCAGAAGACTTGTTCCACAAGAGCATCGACGAACGCGAAGGCTGCCCTTCTTTTATATTCTTTGAAGGACCTCCATCGGCAAACGGACACCCAGGAATCCACCATGTTATGGGTCGAACCATCAAGGACACATTCCTCCGCTACAAGACCATGCAGGGTTTCCAGGTAAAGCGCAAGGCAGGATGGGACACCCACGGATTACCAGTAGAACTCTCTGTTGAAAAGAGCCTCGGCATCACCAAGGAGGACATCGGCAAGAAGATTTCGGTCGATGACTATAACGATGCCTGTCGCAAGAATGTCATGATGTACACCGACGAATGGACTCAACTCACCGACAAGATGGGTTATTGGGTTGACCTCGAACACCCATACATCACTTACGACAACAAGTACATCGAAACACTGTGGTATCTCCTGAAACAACTCTACAACAAGGACCTGCTCTATAAGGGATACACCATTCAGCCATATTCGCCAGCAGCAGGTACAGGACTTTCCAGCCACGAGCTCAACCAGCCTGGCTGCTACCGCGATGTCAAAGACACAACCGTAACGGCTCAGTTCCTACTCAAAGATGCAACTCCATTCGCAGCAGAACTTACAGAAGGCAAGAAGGTTTACTTCCTTGCATGGACAACTACTCCTTGGACTCTCCCTTCAAACACAGCGCTCTGTGTAGGGCCAAAGATTGACTATGTAGCACTCAAGGGCAACAATCCATACACAGGCGAAGAAGCAATATACATTCTTGCCGAGTCTCGTCTGCCAGCATATTTCCAGGCACAAAAGGATGAAGACGGCAACGAACAGCCACTCAACATCATCTGGCGCGGCAAAGGTACCGACCTTGTTGGTCTTCACTACCAACAGCTGATGCCTTGGGTAAAGCCATGCGCACTCGATGGCGACAAAGTCATCGACAAGAGTGCAGAAGCATTCCGCGTCATCCCTGGCGACTATGTCACAACAGAAGACGGTACCGGTATAGTTCATATCGCTCCTACATTCGGTGCCGATGACGCAAAGGTGGCAAAGGACGCAGGCATCCCATCGCTGTTCATCATCGACAAGGCTGGCGACACCCGTCCAATGGTGGACTTCACAGGTAAATATTTCCTCAAGGACGACATGGATGCCAACTTCGAAGCACTCTGTGTCAACGACAGTTACTGGAAGCACTCAGGTGCATTCGTCAAGAACGCTTACGACCCTAAATACAATGTTGGTGGCAAGTACGACGAAAAGTCTGCATCAAAGGACATGGACCTCAATGTCATCCTTTGTCTCGAAATGAAGGAAGAAGGCAGCGCTTTCAAAATTGAGAAGCATGTCCACAACTATCCTCACTGTTGGAGAACCGACAAACCAGTACTCTACTATCCTCTCGATTCATGGTTCATCCGTTCAACAGCGAAGAAAGACCGCATGTTTGAACTCAACAAGACCATTCAGTGGAAGCCTGAATCTACTGGTACAGGTCGTTTCGGCAAATGGCTCGAAAACCTCAACGACTGGAATCTCAGCCGTTCACGCTACTGGGGAACTCCACTTCCTATCTGGCGTAACCGCGACACCAAGGAAGAAATCTGCATCGGTTCGGTCGAAGAACTCTATAACGAAATCGAGAAAGCCGTTGCCGCAGGAGTGATGCAGAGCAATCCATTCAAGGAGAAAGGCTTCGTTCCTGGCGACTACTCACAGGAGAACTACGACAAGATCGACCTTCACCGCCCTTATGTTGACGACATCAAACTCGCAGGCAAGGACGGCAACATACTGACACGCGAACTTGACCTCATCGATGTGTGGTTCGATTCAGGTGCCATGCCTTACGCACAGATTCACTATCCATTCGAGAACCGCGAACTCATTGACGACCGCAAAGCTTACCCTGCAAACTTCATCGCAGAAGGCGTTGACCAAACCCGTGGTTGGTTCTTCACACTCCATGCAATCGCGACAATGGCATTCGACTCTGTTGCGTTCAAGGCCGTTATCTCCAACGGACTTGTACTCGACAAAAACGGTATCAAGATGTCGAAGCGTTTGGGTAATGTAATCAATCCGTTCGACTGCATCGGTCAGTTCGGTGCCGATGCCGTACGCTGGTACATGATTACCAACTCAAGCCCTTGGGATAACCTCTCGTTCGACCCCGAAGGCGTTAAGGAAATCACATCTGCATTCTTCATCAAACTCCATCAGGCATACTCATTCTTCACGATGTATGCCAATGTAGATGGTTTCGAATACAAAGAAGCAGAAGTCCCATACAACGAACGTCCTGACTTCGACCGCTGGTTGCTCTCAGGTCTCAACACACTCGTCAAGAATGTTCAGACATATCTCGACGACTACGACCCTACCCCAGCAGCCCGTCTCATACAGAAGTTCGTAATCGACTACCTGTCCAACTGGTACATCCGTCTCAACAAACCTCGTTTCTGGGGTGGCGAAATGACTCAGGACAAGCTCTCTGCATATCAGACACTCTACACATGTCTCGATACACTCAGCCGTCTCATTGCTCCGATCGCACCATTCTATGCCGACCAACTCTTCCGCGACCTCAACGCAGTTACAGGTAAAGACAGCGCCCAGAGTGTTCATCTCGCCAAGTTCCCTACTTTCAACGAGATTGAAATTGACACAGAACTTGAAACTGCGATGGATGCAGCAATGGCGGTGACATCAATGGGTCTCAGCATCCGCAAGAAGGTGAAGATCCCTGTAATTCAGGCACTCCAAGCCATTGCAATCCCTGATACCGACCCAATGTTCAGTGCCCGCATTGAGCGAATGAAGTATATTATTACAAAAGAAGTGAATGTAAAGGAACTGCAGCTGATGGACGGCAAGATGCTCGTAAAGACAGTTAAGTGCAACTTCCGCGTTATGGGCAAGAAGTTCGGAAAGATGATGAAGGCTGTCGCCGATGCCGTTGCCGCAATGTCACAGACACAGATAGCCGAACTCGAAACCAACGGACAAGTGACTCTCAATGCAGCAGGCGAAGATGCACTCATCGAGCTCTCGGATGTAGATATCATGTCACAAGACATCCCGGGATGGAGCGTTGCAAACGAAGGCACTGTAACTGTCGCACTCGACATCACCGTTACGCCAGAACTTAAAATTGAAGGCAATGCCCGCAAACTCATAAAGCAGATTCAGGGACTCCGTAAGTCACAAGGATTTGAAATTACAGACCGCATCAAGGTACAAATCACTGAAACGCCTGAAACGATTGCAGTACTCGATAAGTTCAAGGACAACATTGCATCACAGGTACTTGCTACAAGCATCGACCTTGGCAACCCAGAAGGAGAAGTGGTGAACTTCGACGACTTTAATGCTGTTGTCATAGTCGAGAAAATCTAATAACAATTAAAGGATTGTGAGGGATAGGCAATATCCCTCACTACCTTCACCTCACAACATGAGTTCAACTACTAAGAAATACATCACAGCATCATCAATCCTCATAGCAGTTGTTGCCATTGACCAGATAATCAAATACTGGGTAAAGACAAACATGACATTGGGTGAGCATATTGACATCACAAGCTGGTTCAAAATTGCATTTGTTGAGAACAATGGCTTCGCCTTTGGTTGTCAACTTGGAGGAAAGATTTTTCTTACACTGTTCCGCATAGTTGCAGTTTCAGTTATTGGCTGGTTTATCATACGCCAAATAAAGCAATTGGCCTCAATGGGTTACATCATCTGCCTGTCGCTGATCATGGCAGGAGCAGTTGGAAATATCATTGACTGCCTGTTCTATGGAAAGATTTTCACCCAGTCAACGGCTATTGACATTGCGCAGCAAGTCAGTTGGGGACAAGGATATGGAGAATTTTTACAAGGGCGGGTAGTTGATATGTTTTATTTTCCACTAATAGAATGGGACATGCCAGGATGGGCATGGCTCTATGATGTTCCACTTCTGCCAAACGCCTACGAACATTGTGTGTTCTTCTCACCTGTGTTTAACTTTGCAGACGCATGCATCAGCGTAGGAGTTGTGGCACTCATCCTGTTCTACCATAAGGAACTTTCAATTGCACTCAAGAAATAATCGAAGAACTGTCCAAGTTATTATTCAAGAGCAACACAACAAATTGTTCAAGAATAGTACAAAGTATTTAAGCATCATTTCGTTCACTCAGAAGAACTAAATCTACTGTCTAATAATGAAGCATCTGCTGATTTACATACTGACAATAATTTGTGTTGCCCCATGTTTTACCGCATGTGGCAACGATGAAGTCCACATTCTGTCCAAAGGGAAAATGGAGGATGTTCTCTACGACTACCATTTGGCACAGGGTATGATGAATCTTAATTCACCGGAAAACAGTCACCTTATTGAATCTGTATTCAACAAGCATGGAATCACAGAGGAGGAATTTGACTCATCACTTGTGTACTACAACACAAGACACAAGGACCTTATGGACATCTACAGTCATCTAAAGGAACGGCTCGAAGAACAAGAAAAGTCAATACGACTTCAAAGCGGAAGCAACGAAATGACTGCTGCACTCAACGGAAGTCTTGATACGACCGACATATGGGGAGGTTCACCATTAGTTATCCTACGGTCAAACGAATTACAAAACAAGCATACATTCACAATCAAGGCTGATACCTCATTCTATCACGGCGACCGCTTAATGATGATGGCCAATGCCGACTTCATCCGCGAAAACGACGAAGACAGAGAAGCGAATGTCATTCTCTGCATCAGTCTTCGATATGAAGACGGAAAGACCATTGCTGATACCCGAACAATATACGGTCCTGGTACCCAGCAACTACAAATAACGGCAGACCCATCACGAAACATCAAGCAAGTCAGTGGATTTTTCTATAGCAACAGTACCAGCCATACACGAAGCCTCGCTGTTATCAGTGGCATAAAACTCATACGCATACATACACAGAAAAAAGAAGAATCAACAACAGCTGCTCCTGACTCCATAACAGCAGACTCGTTGTCAGCTGATAGTTCTGCAATTGATTCTGTAAAGAAAGATGTGCAACCTCAGCCACGACAGCACAGAGAGCATCTCACTCCTGAACAACTGCACCAAAGCAGTTCTTCATCAAATAAATCAGCGAATATCAAAACTGCACCTGACCGCAGGACACCAAATTCAATTGGACCACGCAGAAAAATCAAGCGAGCAAAATAAGCAGGCTGATTTGTTACAACAATATTACAACAAAAGTGATCTCCTCAATCCACTCAGCCTTTTTCAAGTAAAGCAGGAATATGCGCATAGCAGCACACACCATGGTAATCAACGGTGAAACCTTTCATCTGCATGTAGCAGAAGTGTCGGATAATGGAAAACTTATCCGACACTACCCTCTTACATGTGAACTGCCACACACTATCTGGAAAGAATATTACACCATTGATGCTGTGTAGTATAGTTCAATCAACCTTATGTATTTGACTTATTTTTAGGTAAATAGGCCATTGAGAAGACCTATATACACAAGTCCCATTCATTTTGCCTTAATCACTTTTACAGTTTCAGCATCGCTACTGTCCCCAACCATCAAATCATACTTGCCAGGCAAGTAATGAACTGTGTTTGTATTGTCATCCCACCATTCAAATGCAGAAGATGAGAGAGGAATAATTACCTTGCGTGATTCTCCAGGCTGCAAATCAGGCACACGGGTAAATGCACGCAGTGTCTTTACCGGGCCATCAGCATCGCCCTGTCTGTGAAGATAAACCTGTACGACTTCATCACCAGCAACCTTTCCAGTATTTGTGACACGACAAATCACATTGCCTTTTTTATACTTAACATTGGAAATGTCGAAAGTGGTGTAACTCAGTCCAAATCCAAATGGGAACAAAGGTTTTTCTGTCATATAACGATATGTACGTCCCTTCATTGTATAATCCAAGAAGTCTGGAAGTTGTTCAACATTACGATAGAATGTTAATGGCAAGTGGCCAGAAGGATTGACATCTCCAAACAATACATCAGCAAGTGCAGCCCCGCCCTGTTCTCCTCCGTACCATGCCTGTACAATGGCGTCACAACTCTCTGTTTCAGGGACAAGTCCCATTGCACCACCCGAACAGTTTACAAAAACCACAGGTTTGCCTAATTTATGAATTGCATTCAGCATATCACGCTGTGACTGCGGTAATTCAATATGAGTTCTGTCACCACCTTTGAAACCATCAATCTCCACACGCATTTCCTCGCCTTCCAATCTTGGAGAAATACCACCGACATATACAACCACATCAGCATCTGCCGCTTTACGCATAACATCGTCAACAGAAATATTTATCGGAGCATTTATGTCGAGTGAGCACATTGCATTGCCAGTACCCTGGCGATAATCCATTTTGAATGCGGCAGCCTTACCAGCAGTCGTCTGAACTGGAACTCGGCGGCGAATGCCACGATTTGTAGCAGGTTGGTTCCATACATTTAGAACGGTATCACCATCAACAATCAGTCTGACAGCTTCATCTACGTTCACATTAAAAGTAACAGTACCATCCTGCTCACTTGTAACAGTTCCTTCAAATGTAGCGGAGAAATGTTCCAGATTGACTCCTGGCGCAAATACCGTGGCACCACCATTTGACAAACGGACAGCAGTGGAATAGTATTGTGTAGAGACAGATGCACCACTCAAATCTTCATTATTATAAAAGGTTGCCCGAAGTCCAGCTCTGCCATCAGGTGAAATGATGCGATTAAAAAGACTTGATGTCATAGTATTTGATGTCAATCCCAATCCTGGCATGTATGTGATTTGACCAGACTTTGATTTCATACCATTCAAAATGGTTTCCGTATGTGCTGGAGTTCCATTGTAGTTGCCCCATTGCATAGTCGAATCATTTGCATTCTGGCCAATAACCAATATTTTTTGTCCAGACTTGTTGAGAGGCAATATGTCATTACGATTCTGTAACAAAACAACACCTTCACGAGCCATCTGGAGTGCCAACTGACTATGTGCTTCTGATGAAATGACCGACTCAGGAATCTTTGTCCATTCCACCATTTCATCAGGATCAAAATCTCCAAGTTTGAAACGGGCAATGAGCAAACGCCTCAGACTTTCATCAATTTCGGCCTCTGTCACTTCCCCCTTCTCAACAGCTTCAGTCAACGATGCATAACTCTGTCCACATTCCAAATCAGTTCCGGCACGAAGAGCCATCGCAGAGGCCTCATGTTCTGTATCGACTACATGATGACCATTTGGACTAAAGAAATCGCTCAATGCCCAACAGTCACTGGTGACCAACCCATTGAACCCCCAGTCGTCACGAAGAATCTGACGAAGGATACGATTGTTTCCACAGCAAGGATCACCATCTATACTCTGGTATGCACACATCACTTCTTCAACATTTGCGTCTTGCACAAGAGCCTTGAATGCAGGCAGATAGGTTTCCCACAAGTCACGAGCAGGCAAATTCTCCACATTAAAACTGTGACGGTTCCACTCTGGGCCTGAATGAACAGCAAAATGCTTCGCACAAGCTAATGTTTTACGATACTTAGCGTCATCTGGTCCTTGCAATCCACGAACTACGGCAATTCCCATTCGTGCAGTCAGATAAGGATCTTCGCCATAGGTCTCCTGACCACGCCCCCAACGCGGATCGCGGAAGATATTGATGTTTGGAGTCCAGAACGAAAGGCTCTGATAGCGTCGGATGTTATCAGTTTTCTTTGCAATCTGAGCCTTCGCACGCGCTTCGTCACTTACCGCAGTATATACTTTCAGTAACAAATCGTCATCCCATGATGCAGCCATCGATGTGGTATTCGGAAAAACTGTAGCCTTACCGTTTCTAGCAACTCCATGCAGGGCCTCATTCCACCATTGGAACTGTGGAATACCCAATCGAGGAATCGCAGGAGATGTGTCCATCATCAAATCAACTTTCTCTTTCAGAGTTAATCGACCCAGCAAATCGTCAGCACGCTGTTCTGGCGTTAGATTTGTGTTCTGAAACGGCATCAATGTCTGTGCACAAGAAGTAATCGAGGCTGTAATAATTAGTGAAATAGTTAGTAATTTTTTCATAATAAAAACATTGTATAAAGGATTAATCTAATATACTAATAATCAAACAAAATTCACATCTTTACCAGTTCTTGATAAAGGCGCTGTACAGGTAATCCCATGACATTGAAGTAACTGCCCTCTATTGATGTGACTCCAATATATCCAATCCATTCTTGGATGCCATAGGCACCGGCCTTGTCAAACGGACGGTAATTTTCGATGTAATAATCAATCTCATCATCTGATAACTGCTTAAATGTTACTTTGGTTGTAACAGAGAAAGAGTTAATCTTAATGCCTGAAACAATTGTTACTCCTGTAATGACATCGTGGCTTCTGCCAGAAATGAGACGCAACATGCGGCGAGCATCGTCTGCATCTTTGGGTTTGCCAAGCACCTCTCTATCCAAATACACGATGGTGTCACTCGTCACAAGCACCTCGTCAGCAGCGAGGGAAGGCATATACGCTTTGGCCTTCTGCTGCGAAATGTATTTGGGGATGTCTTCCCCTGCCAGAGTTTCAGGAAAAGATTCGTCAATACCATTCAGAACGCGGACATCAAAATCTACATCAAGACCGCCTAACAACTCTTTTCTTCGCGGCGAATTACTGGCAAGTATTAACCGTTTACCATCCAAAAGCTTCATCATTATTCATCCATTTATTTTGAGATTTCAGCACTTGTTCTACCACATCACGAACACAACCCTCGCCTCCATTTCGTGGCGAGATATATACTGATACTTCCTTTATTTCTGGGCAAGCATCGTTTGGACACACAGGACATCCGCATCGTTGCATTAGGTCATAGTCAGGAATGTCATCACCCATGTACATCACTTCACTGTCCTTCAGACCATATTTTTTGAGCAACTGCTCATATACATCAATTTTAACAGATGCGCCCTGATGAATTTCAGTCAAACCGAGTCCAGAATATCGTTTCTCTGCTGCCAGCGTTCTTCCACCAGTAATGATGGCAAGCAACAGTCCTACCTTAACGGCGTGCTGCATCGCATAGCCATCCTTGATGTTCACAGTGCGCATAGGTTCACCCGATGGATGCATAGTAATAGTCTGCCGACTAAGTACACCATCAACATCAAGGAATATGGCACGAATTTTTGTTAAATCATAATTGATCATCTATTATACTCTTTGTTATTAGTTCGTACATCTGTTGAAATTCGGGTTCATCCGATAACATATCTATGTGTTTTGCAATGACATTCATATCATTGCGTTTTGCGGGTCCTGTCTGAGCATCTTTTGGACTGACCAAATGAACTTTTTTTGATGCCTCATCAATAAGGGGCAGCATCACATTGAATGGTATGCCATGCTTCTGAAGGAGTTTTTCGCTCAAGCGATAGCAATGATTGCTGAAATTGCATGCAAATACAGCTGCAAGGTGAAGGTACTGACGGTCTTCAGAAGATAGTTCATATACATTGTGGCTCAACTGCGATGCAAGTTGATGCAGCATGTTGATATCAGCACTTTCTGACGCCTCAATAAAGATAGGGATATCAGTAAATTCAACCAAACGGAATTTACTGAATGTCTGCATCGGGTAGAAAACCCCACGGCGCGCTGATTTCAGGGTATCAATTGACATGCTGCCAGCCGTATGAACAAACAACTGGCCAGGCCGGTCTTCTTGAAGTTGGTTGGCGACCTGTTCAAGGGCGCTGTCTGCCAGGCTGCATATATACAAGTCGGACGACATGACCACACCTTTTATATTATTAGTGTAGGCACAATTAAAACATTGAGCAAGCATACAAGCCGACTCTTCTGTTCGGCTGTACACCTGCTCAATTGTATGTCCAGCATGATGCAGTGCATTGGCCAGATTTGTAGCCAAGTTTCCTGCACCAATCATTACTATGTTCATCTTGTATAATTATCTTACTGCATTCCAAGACAGACGGCTCTCATCTTGCAGTTTCCGTTCAATTGCAGGATGTCCGAAGCCAATGATGCACAAGACCTGAAGCTGAGGTTCCAGTCCAAGTTGTTTACGGATGTTCTCAGTAGCATCAACTCCCTGATTATCCTTGCGGCAGCGAATCTGGCTCCAGCAACTGCCCAATCCAAGTTCTGTTGCCTGATACTGCATTGTTACAGCAGCAATGGCTGCATCTTCAATCCACACATCAGAAGCCTCTGCATCATAAGCGACAACAACAGCAACGGCTGCTTTTGAAAGGAATTCACCTCCTGCTTCTTTGCATTGTGAGAGTATGCCCAGTTGTTCCTTATCTTTCACAACAAAAAATTGCCATGCCCTTTTGCTGTGCCCAGTGGGAGCCATCAAAGCAGCACGAAGTATGGTTTTCAGTTGGTCGTCAGTCACAGGTTCATCAGTAAACTGGCGAATGCTGCGACGGCGCTGTACTATGTCCTTAAAATCCATAATCGAAATTTTAATAATATGTTGTTAACGAAGTCTATCAAGTGAGCGCACAAGCGCTTCATCCTTACGGATGCCATGAATCGCCATACAGTTCAAAATGATGTTGAGCACAGGAAATATGGCAGCAGTGCAAAGATGGAATGTAGCATCTGTCATCTGCTGAAATTTCCATGCCAGCAATGCATAGTAGCCAACCACGCCCACAAGCAGTATTGTACTGAATATGATCAGACGCAACTGACGCATACGAAAATGGAACAAGAGAATAGCCACAATCGTTATCAATGCGACAATTATCTGAAGTATTCCCAATGCACATGGGCCAAAGTCCGCAGTTGCTCCTTTTGCCTCTGAAACATATCGGAAGTTGTTAAATGATGAGACCATGTCCACCCCATCAAAGTATTGTGCCATAGGCAAACAAAGCCCTAGCAGAGACAATATGACTACTAAGGCTAAGTAAACTGACTGAATTCGCTGTATCATTAAAACAATTCCTGTGAATCCTTTGAAGGATTGCGATAGTATATTTTATCTTCGATGAACTCTTGAGTAGCAATCAATGAAGGTTTTGGAAGACGCTCATAATGCTTTGAAACTGTAATCTGCTCCTCATTGTGGAATTCCTCCTCAATACCCTCAGCAGCAGTACCGAACTCTTGAAGTTTCTTGTTCAGTTCCTCTTTCAACGATGCTGAAATTTGATTGGCACGTTTACCAATAATTGCCACACTTTCGTAGATGTTACCAGTGTCCTGACAAAGATCCATAAGGTTGCGAGTAACCGTTGTGGTTGGTGCATTTGTTTTCTTTAAATCCATTGTATTTTTTGTTTAACTATTGATTGTTTCTATTGAATTGACTTACAATATGATTACTGTTCCTATTGCATAGCTTACAGTTTCAGCACATCACTACAATGACGGAAAATCTGTTCAGCCTCCTTTATATGTTTGCTTTCTGGAAACTCATTCTTAAATCCATAGTACTCATCAACCGTCTGACGATAACGCTCTTCGGCTTTTTCTGCCACACTGTTTACAGCCAGTTTGTAGCGAGCACGCAGAATATACAGGTAGAGTTCCTCACGATAAGTAGTGTAAGGGTATGTCTTCAATGTGTTTTCTGCTGAAAGGATACATGCCTCATAGTTGCTACCACCATAAATGCAATTACCGATATAATTACCAAGATTGTAGTACAACTTGACATTCTCAAGGTCCTTTTCCACCAGACGGTTCTGCAACTGGTAAATCATATCACTGACCATCTCTCGGCGTTCAGAATAAGGATAATACTCCAAATAATCCTGGAGACGAGTTATTGCAGAGTAAGTTGAAGTCTGGTCAAGTCGAGGGTCTGGCGACATCAAGTACGCCGCACGCCCTGAATAATATCTTGCAAGTTCTGCATAGTCACCTTTTGGATACGACTTGTAATAGCGTTCAAAATAACTACCAGAAGTTTCATAGTCGCGCATGTTGTAATAGCACATTGCCAGCATAATCATGCATTCTTCGCCACGGTCGGTGCCCTTCATCAAGAGCAACATGTCCTCGAGCAGCTGATAGCATCTGTTATACTGACCAGCAGCATAATACTCTTTTGCCGCTTCGTATCTATAGTCATAATCTTGTGCCTTAAGCACAGTATTGTAACTGTTACAAGATATCTGCAACAGCAAACTGCACCCCAATGCGATTAAAACAATATTCTTCTTCATATAAATTAAGCCAAAACTGGGTGCAAAGTTACAAAAAAATATGGAGAGTTTATATGGGGTTAAGAAAGAATTTATGAAAAAATCAACATTTTTATAAATAATTATGAATTGTGAATACACATTATGAATATTTTCGTACCTTTGCACTCAAATTCATGCATATTTGATAATCATGATACGCATTTTAGACAAGAACTTCGAGATTTCAATTACCAAAGAAAAAATTCAAGAGAGTGTCAAGGCATTGGCTGAGAAATTGAACAAAGACTACAATGGCAAATGCCCTATCGTAGTATGCATCCTTAACGGGGCGTTTGTTTTTGCAGCCGACCTTGTCAGGGAACTGACATTCCAGCCAGAAATTCAGTTTGCAAAATTCTCGTCATACGACGGCATGCAAAGCACAGGAGAAGTGACAGAAATTCTCGGAGTAAATGAAAATGTAAAAGGACGCGATGTCATTATAGTTGAAGACATCGTTGACACAGGGATAACATTGAAAAGCATCCTGCCGAAATTCCATGAGCGAGGTGCCGCATCAGTCAAGATTGCCTGCCTGCTCCAGAAACCTGAAAAGTTGCAAGTCGATTTGACAGTTGACTACTGCGCAATGCAGATTCCAAACGATTTCATCGTAGGCTACGGACTCGACTATGATGGCTATGGACGCAATTATCCCGACATTTATGTTTTTAGGCCATAACGGGCAAAAACTACATCTTTCAAGAAGTTCCCCCTCCCGGGAGAGCTAACAGTTTGGAATTATTACAGTTAAAGCATATTCAGATAATCATCAAAACAACACAAAATGAAGAACATTATCATCTTTGGTGCTCCTGGTTCAGGTAAAGGCACTTACAGCGACGAAATCGTAAGTCGTTACAACATGGGACATATCTCAACAGGCGATGTGCTCCGTGGCGAAATCAAAAACGGTACAGAACTTGGTAAAATTGCAGATGGTTACATCCAGAACGGTCAGCTCATCCCTGACGAACTGATGATCAACATCCTTGCAAAGACATACGACGCAATGCCTGCTGGCAAAGGGGTTATCTTTGACGGTTTCCCTCGCACAATCGCACAAGCAGAAGCACTCAAGCAGATGCTTGCTGAACGCAAGCACGACATGGGTGTCATGATTGAACTCGTGGTTGACGAAGAGACACTGTTGGCACGCTTGCTCAACAGAGCAAAAGAACAAGGACGCGCTGACGACAACGAAGAAACCATCAAGAAGCGTTTTGCAGTTTACCACAACCAGACCGCACCCCTTGCAGAATGGTTCGAAAAAGAAGGTATGCGCAACACCTTCACATGGAAGGGTTCGAAGGAGCAGATGCTCAGCGAAATCTTTGCATTTCTTGACAAGCAATAATCACCCAGCAAGCAGCAAATAGTCCACACATTAACAACCAAACAAGAAGTCAACATTTCAATAATGGCAGAAACCAATTTCATCGATTATGTAAAAATTTACTGTCGTTCAGGCAAAGGCGGACGCGGTTCATGTCACATGCACAGGGCAAAATATCTGCCCAAAGGTGGTCCCGACGGTGGTAATGGTGGAAATGGCGGAAGCGTTATTTTAAGAGGAAACCGCAACTACTGGACACTGCTCCACCTACGCTATGACCGACATGTATATGCCGAGCACGGTGGCAATGGTTCAAAATCAAAAAGCACTGGCAAACAAGGCGCCGACAAAATCATTGACGTTCCACTTGGCACAGTGGCATACAATGCCGAAACCGGAGAATATCTCTGCGATGTCACCGACGATGGACAGCAAGTAGTATTGTTGAAAGGCGGCCGTGGCGGATTAGGCAACTTCAATTTTGCAACGCCAACCAATCAGGCACCCCGATATGCCCAGCCAGGTGAGCCAATGCAAGAGATGATGGTAATCCTCGAGTTGAAGTTACTTGCAGATGTTGGACTTGTGGGATTCCCAAACGCAGGCAAGTCAACACTTGTCAGTTCGCTGTCTTCAGCAAAACCAAAAATCGCGAACTATCCATTCACCACTCTCGAACCATCACTTGGCATTGTCTCCTATCGCAACAACCGTTCATTCGTAATGGCTGACATTCCAGGTATTATCGAGGGTGCAAGTCAAGGTAAAGGTCTTGGTCTCCGTTTCCTTCGTCACATCGAACGCAACTCATTGCTGTTGTTCATGGTACCAGGTGACACCGATGACATAAAGCGCGAATACGACATTTTGCTGAACGAGTTGACCACATTCAACCCAGAGCTTCTTGACAAAGGTAGAGTACTTGCCATAACAAAATGCGATTTGCTCGATGATGAACTCATGGACATGCTTCGCAGTACACTCCCCGAAGATGTCCCTGTGGTGTTCATATCAGCAGTTACAGGATTTGGACTCGACGAGCTTAAAGACCTGCTATGGACTGAGATGAATAGTGAAAGCAACAAAATCGCAGCAATTCAAACACAAGAAAGCATCGTACATCATTCAAAAGATTTCTCACACATGCAAGACGAATATGAGGATTTTGACGACTTCGATTTCATCGAATCAGACCAAGACACCGATGACATCGAAGATCTTGAAGATTTCGAATACGAAGAATAATACCTCTGATCTGACAACAGGAATAAAGCGAAGTTAGCATTGTCGTTCAAAAGAGTCAAGTCACATGACAGATGCGACTAACAGGCAAATGTTCGCACGACCGTTCATGAATTGCCTATCGACCGTTAATGAATTGTCTATCGACCGCTCATAAATTGTCTATCGAGCAGAGGATAATGAAAAAAGGTGTACACCTTATCTGAAAAAGGTGTACAGCAAGCACCAGAAAGGTGTACACCAAAATTCAAGAAGGTGTACACCTTTTTATATTATCGTATGCACATAAAAGAAAACATCACCGCACGATAAGACATTTACAAGCGCACGATAAGACATTTACAACCGCAAGACAAAGTATCTACAACCGCAAGATGAAGCATCCACAACCGCAAGACAAAGTATCTACAACCGCAAGATGAAGCATCCACAACCGCAAGATGAAGCATCCACAACCGCAAGATGAAGCATCCACAACCGCAAGACAAAGTATCCACAAGCACACGATAGTATTTGGCAATATACAAGATACCAACAATCCAAACAAAGAGGAACTTATAAAAATATAATGGCGCTGCAACATTGATTGCAACGCCATTCATTTTTATTATATCATAGTCTGTTATTCGTCATCGTCATCAGCAGCATTTTCAATAGCATCAATGTCTTCCAATGTTGCCTCAGCTTCGTTTGGTTCCTCATCCATCTCATCGTCGTCATCATCATCAGGATCATCTGCGTCAATGCCGCCGTCGTCAATATCATCGTCTTCATCGTCAATGTCATCGTCCTCATCACGGCTCTGGCGTTTTCCATCAACAAGAACCTCAAAACGAGGTTTCTCCATTTTAGGTTTTTCCTTCAAGAAGACGCCTTCAACCCAAGAACCACGGAGAATTTCAAGCACATCATATCCATCTGCTTTTCTACGGTCAATTATGCCGCCAACACGATGCATTGCAGATGCAGGCATTTCGCAGCAGTCAACTGTGAACGCAGCCTGAATAATGTCCTGAATAGCAAGTGGCAGTCCCTTCCATCCTGTTCCCATATTATCATCAATCAGGTTGAGAACTTCCTGAGGTGTCATATGGAAGATATTTTCAAGAGTGAGGTCTGTGATTTTCTTGATTTTATGTTTTCTGATAGCAATGGCGTTAGTCCCATCATAGTCAGGGGATGAAAGCACTTGATAATCCTGAGCCAACAAATTCGCAACCTTCTCTTCATCGTCACGATTGATAAAATGAACATCAAAGACAGGACGAATAATATTGTGATAATGAGCCTTGTTTTCTTTATATTTATTAGTCATCATCACATCAATGAGCATGCGATGAATGTCCTCTGGCTCATAAGTCCAAATATTACCCTTTGTCATCTCGTCAATAGCATACGAGCGCACAACTTCTGCGGTTTCTTTTTCGTTCCGGTCACGCCTGTTTCTTTCTCTTGCCATATTTCGTCTTATTTTCTAATTTGACTGCAAAGTTACTAAATAAATAACAATTGACAATTGAAAATGTATAAATCATTAAACAAACAGCACAATTTTATAGCATACAGTCAAGTATTTGCAAATTATCAATGTCAATTATCAATATTTTATTAACTTTGCACGGCAAAATATCGTAACAAAACACTACAATAAATAAAACATAGAAGAAAGAAATGAAAGAACTGGAACTCAAATATGGCTGCAATCCAAACCAGAAGCCATCGCGTGTGTTTATGAATGAAGGAGAACTTCCTTTTGAAGTGCTGTGTGGACGGCCAGGTTATATCAACCTTTTAGACGCATTCAATAGTTGGCAACTGGTACGCGAACTCAAGGCTGCTACCGGTCTTGCAGCAGCAGCTTCATTCAAGCATGTCAGTCCCGCTGGTGCCGCAGTTGCAATCCCAATGAGTGACACACTCAAAAAGATTTATTTCGTAGATGATTGCAAGATGCCGCTTTCACCAATCGCCACTGCTTATGCACGCGCTCGTGGTGCAGACCGAATGTCATCTTTCGGCGATTTCATTGCTTTAAGTGACACCTGCGACGAATCAGCAGCACTGCTTATCAAGCGCGAAGTTTCAGACGGAATCATTGCCCCTGATTACACACCTGAAGCACTCGAAATTCTGCGTGAAAAGCGAAAAGGCACATATTGCGTACTTAAAATGTCAACCGACTATCGTCCTGAACCGATTGAACGCAAACAAGTGTTCGGCATCACCTTCGAACAAGGGAGAAACGAAATCGACCTTACGGGTGACAACCTTTTTGAAAACATCCCTACGCAGAACAAGGAACTTTCAGAAGCCGCTAAACGCGATTTGAAGATTGCTCTCATCACACTGAAATACACACAGTCAAATTCTGTTTGTTATGTTAAAGACGGACAAGCCATCGGAATCGGTGCAGGACAGCAAAGCCGCATCCACTGTACACGTCTTGCCGGCAACAAAGCCGACTTATGGTGGTTGAGACAATGTCCAAAAGTAATGGAACTTCCTTTCAAGGCAGACATCCGTCGTGCCGACCGTGACAACACCATCGACATTTACATGGGCGATGAATACGAAGATGTCCTTAAAGACGGAGCATGGCAACAGTTCTTTACAGAATGCCCACAGCCACTCACCCGTGAAGAAAAGAAAGAATGGCTTGCACAAAACACTGAAGTAAGCCTTGGCAGCGACGCCTTCTTCCCATTTGGTGACAACATCGAGCGTGCTCACAAGAGCGGCGTGAAATACATAGCACAAGCTGGTGGCTCAGTTCGTGACGACAATGTCATCGAGACCTGCGACAAGTATGGTATCACAATGGCATTCACAGGCATCCGTCTGTTCCATCATTGATAATTCATTTTTGTTCCTGCTAAACTTAGACAAGCACTACCATCAACAAAAATACTGAACCACATGGCAAGCGACAACGAGATTTTCCAGGCAATGACCGTAGGAATCAACTTTGGAAGCAAAAAAAGTGATTCTGACAACAAAAAGTTTAAGACGAAGGCAAGAGGCAAAGGCTACAAGACCGGAGCACACGGATCGGGTGCTGCAAAACATAAAGCAGAAATCCGACAGAGAGTTAAGAGCCGTTCATCTCAGCGGCACTAATAAATATGATTAAGTTACAAAAATATACATTTCAATGTTAACACTTAAACTCATAACCGAGCAGACCGACCGCGTAATCAGCGGTTTGCAAAAAAAGCACTTTGATGGTGCTAAGGAAGCAGTCGATAAGGCCATCGCCCTCGACAAATCACGCCGTGAAACACAGCAAAAGTTAGATGCATGTCTTGCCGAGCAGAAGAAATGCGCGGCTGAAATCGGCGGACTCATGAAACAGGGTAAGCGCGAAGAAGCAGAATCTGCCAAAGCAAAAGTTGCAGAACTCAAGGAAGAATCACAGGCACTGCAACAAAAAATGAACGAGGTGGAGCAGGAACTCACCGCACATCTCTGCACAATTCCAAACATCCCATACGACATTGTGCCAGAAGGTTCATGCGCAGAAGACAATGTTGTTGTCAAGTCCTCACTTCGTGAATGCAAAGAAGGTGACACAGTCGGCAACTGGGACACTGTGCCAACAAACTGTGAAGCAAAACTGCCACACTGGGAACTCGCCAAGAAATACAACCTTATCGACTTTGACCTTGGAGTGAAGATTTCCGGGGCTGGTTTCCCTGTATATATAGGTAAAGGTGCACGTCTGCAACGCGCACTCATCAATTTCTTCCTCGACGAAGCAAGAAATTCCGGATACACCGAAATCATGCCACCAACTGTTGTCAATCAGGCATCAGGCTATGGAACAGGCCAGTTACCTGACAAGGAGGGTCAAATGTACCACTGCGAAGTCGATGACCTCTACCTCATTCCTACCGCAGAAGTACCAGTAACAAACATTTATCGTGATGTAATTCTGGACGAGAAGGACCTCCCTATCAAGAACTGCGCCTACACTCAGTGTTTCCGCCGTGAAGCAGGCAGCTATGGCAAGGATGTCCGTGGTCTGAACCGCTTGCATGAATTCTCAAAGATTGAGATTGTACGCATTGACACGCCTGAACATTCCGAACAAAGTCATCAGGAAATGCTCGCCCATGTGGAAGGCTTGCTCCAAAAGTTGGAACTTCCATACCGCATTCTTCGACTTTGCGGCGGCGACCAGAGCTTCACATCAGCAATATGCTACGACTTTGAGGTTTATTCAGAAGCACAGCAACGCTGGCTCGAAGTTTCATCAGTAAGCAATTTTGACACATATCAGGCAAACCGTCTCAAGTGCCGCTATCGTCATGCCGCAGACAAGAAGACAGAACTCTGCCACACGCTCAATGGTTCAGCACTGGCACTGCCACGCATCGTTGCCTCAATTCTCGAAAACAACCAGACTGAAGAAGGCATCAGAGTGCCAAAAGTTCTGATTCCATACATGGGTTGCGAAATGATTAACTAAAAAACGACAACAATGGCATCATATTGGGTTCGAAAAGATGACAAGGACGAGGAATTACGCACAGTAAAACCTTGGGATGAATCCGTTGCTAATGGCGACAAATTCATTCCCGATCCTGACCATAAAGAAACCAACAAGGACGAATAACACATAAACACAATATTAACAGTATGAATAAGATTGTAAGCAAGACTCAATTCTCCGAGAAAGTATTTCGCTTGGAAGTGGAAGCACCACTCATCGCAAAAGCGCGCAAGGCAGGACATTTCGTGATTGTCCGTATCGGTGATAAAGGTGAACGAATGCCACTCACAATTGCCGACAGCGACCCTGTCAAAGGTACAATAACACTCGTCGTACAGACAGTTGGTTACACATCAACAAAGCTCTGCAATCTCAATGAAGGCGACTATATCACTGATGTTGTCGGTCCACTCGGACAAGCAACTCACATCGAGAACTTTGGAACTGTTGTGTGTGCAGGTGGTGGCGTAGGAGTAGCTCCAATGTTGCCAATTATCAAGGCACTCAAGGCCGCAGGAAACCGAGTTATCAGTGTATTGGCTGGACGCACCAAGGAACTTATCATCCTCGAAGATGAAGTCCGCAAGCACTCAGACGAAGTTATCATTATGACAGACGATGGCAGTTACGGACAAAAAGGTGTGGTAACCGTCGGAATCGAACAGGTCATTCTTCGTGAGAAAGTTGACAAATGCTTTGCAATTGGTCCTGCTATCATGATGAAATTCTGCTGTCTGCTCACAAAGAAATACAATGTACCAACTGATGTAAGCCTCAACACCATCATGGTTGACGGAACAGGCATGTGTGGTGCCTGCCGTATTTCTGTAGGTGGCAAAACAAGATTCGTATGTGTTGATGGTCCTGAATTTGACGGACATGAAGTCGATTTCGATGAGATGTTCAAGCGTATGGGAGCATTCAAGGCTGCTGAAATTGAAGAAATGAAGAAGCTGGAAATGCATGTTTGCGCACCACAGCAAGAAAGCAAGGCCGCAGAATCCAGTGACAACAGTGCCAAATCAGAGGGCAAATGCACACCTCTTGACTTACTCACTGACAGAAATCAGCCATGGCGCGATGAACTTCGCAAGACAATGAAGCCAAAGGACCGTACAGCCATCGAACGCTGCAAGATGCCAGAACTCGACCCTGTATATCGTGCTACCACTCGTACAGAAGAAGTCAATAAAGGACTCACTGCTGAACAGGCACTTCTTGAAGCGAAACGATGTCTCGACTGTCCTAAGCCTACATGTATGGAAGGATGTCCAGTAAGCATCAACATTCCGTCATTTATTAAGAGTATTGAACGAGGTGAATTCCTCGATGCAGCGAAAGTCCTCAAATCGACTTCATCACTTCCTGCTGTTTGTGGCCGAGTTTGTCCTCAGGAGAAGCAATGTGAGAGCAAATGTATCCATCTGAAAATGGGTAAACCAGCTGTTGCTATTGGATATCTCGAAAGATTTGCAGCCGACTACGAGCGTGAAAGCGGTCAGATGTCATTACCACAATGCAAACCATCAAATGGTATAAAGGTGGCTGTCGTTGGTTCAGGTCCTGCGGGACTCAGCTTTGCTGGCGACATGGCAAAGAATGGTTTTGATGTGACCGTATTTGAAGCTCTTCATGAAATCGGAGGCGTCTTGAAATATGGTATTCCTGAGTTCCGTTTGCCAAATGCCATTGTTGATGTTGAAATCAACAACCTCGAAAAGATTGGAGTGAAATTCATTAAGGATTGCATTGTCGGCAAAACCATCAGTACAGAAGAACTCGAAGCAGAAGGTTTCAAAGGCATATTCGTTGCATCAGGCGCAGGTCTGCCAAACTTCATGAATATCCCTGGCGAAAACAGCACTGGCATCATGTCGTCCAACGAATATCTCACACGAGTTAATCTCATGGATGCATCCAACCCAGAAAGCGACACACCAATCAACAAAGCAAAGAATGTGATGGTTGTCGGTGGAGGCAACACCGCCATGGACTCATGCCGTACAGCTAAACGACTCGGTGCAGAACGAGTATTCATTGCTTATCGCCGAAGCGAAGAGGAAATGCCAGCCCGTCTTGAAGAAGTTAAGCACGCAAAAGAGGAAGGCATTGAATTTATGACACTCCACAACCCAATTGAATACATTGCTGACGAAAAAGGTGCTGTCAAGCAAGTCAAGCTGCAAAAGATGGAACTGGGTGAGCCTGATGCCTCTGGTCGTCGCAGCCCAATCCCTGTTGAAGGCGCCATTGAGACCATCGACATCGATATGGCAATCGTGGCAGTTGGTGTAAGTCCAAACCCAATTGTTCCAAAGTCTATCAAGGGACTTGAACTTGGCCGCAAGAACACTATTGCTGTAAACGACGAAATGCAGTCATCAATACCAACTATTTTTGCTGGTGGAGACATTGTACGAGGTGGCGCAACTGTAATCCTTGCTATGGGAGACGGTCGCCGTGCTGCAAAGTATATGAGTGAAAAACTCATGTAACGCACCAGAGTCCCTACCCTTCGTCATTACATAAGGGTAAGTTCCACGAATTGTTTATATCCCGTAATATATTAAAAGGTGAAGGGCGGCTCTCACGAGTTGCCCTTCACTTTTACTTCGAAGTATTCATCAATCAATCTGTAATATTGCAATTACCTAACTATCTATATTGACGGAACGAGAAACGAATTTGTTGCATCAAAACCAACAAAACTCAGCCAAACAGCATAACTATAACACGAATTATAAGCCAACTATGCCAAAAATGTATTAAATGTCGGAGGATATAAAACATTTTTCGTATCTTTGCAAAGTTTGTGTACAACCTGTTCACAAAAACCACAGGGACCCACAATAACAGTTGACTTCAATAATGTCAAATTAACACGAATTCTAACAAAGTCAAATGAATAGCAACAATAGCAACGGCAAAAAGAAACTTTTAATACTCGCAGGAGCAGCAGTTCATTGCAAAGTAGTCGAAGCTGCAAAAGAGTTAGGCATTTACACAATCGTTGCCGACTATCTTAAACCAGAGTCTTCACCAGCAAAACTTATAGCAGACGAGTATCTGATGAACAACATATTTGACATCGACGAACTTGTCCAATATATCAAGGACAATAATGTTGATGGAGTGTTAGGTTTTTGCATTGACCCCACCCAACGACCCGCTCAGCAGATTGCCGAGAAGGCTGGAGTCCCATGCTTCGGGACATGGGAGCAAGTGATGGCCTTGACAGACAAGACCGTTTTCAAGAAACTTTGCAAAGACACAGGTGTTGACACCATCTACTCATATACCGAAGACGATATCATGGTAGATGGGAAAATTGAATACCCTGTATTAGTGAAACCAGTAGATAGCCGTGGCAGTCGAGGAGTTAAAGAATGCTTTACAAAAGACGAACTCATGGAAGCAATTCCGAACGCCAAGAAAGAATCATCAAACGGTGGATGCGTCATCGAAAAATACATGACTCCTGATGTCAATCAGGACTTGACTATATCCTATCTTGTTAAAGACGGTGAACCAACACTGGTCAGCCTTGGCGACAGGCACTCGGGACGAAAGGAAGACAACCTCGACCGTCAACTTGTCTGCACCATTCAGCCATCTCGATTTGTCAATGAATACATGGCTGTTGCAGATGAGCGCATCAAGAAGATGATAAAGCACCTCGGCATCCAAAACGGTCCGGTCTTCTTCCAGGGATATTGGGACGGCAACACCGTACGCCTCTATGACCCAGGATTGAGATACCCAGGAAACGAGTATGAGAGAATACTGAATGTTGCAACAGGGGTCAACCTGATGAAAGACATTATCCCATACTGTGTCGGTGGTGAAATTGAAGGTTACGAAGAGGCAAAAGGATGCTACGACCTAAACGGAAAAGTATGCATGCAGTACATGATAAATGTTGGTCCTGGTGTCATCGGGACATACCAAGGTCTTGATGTTATTGCAAAGCACCCCAACATTGTCGATGTGACACAGAAGCACTTTGTCGGTGAAACGATTGAAGCAACTGGCGACATTCGTCATAGAGCCGGAGAAATATCAGTATTATGCGAACGCTCATACGAGAAAATGAAGGAGATCATTGATTTCATTCAATCCAACCTTCGGATATTAGATGTAGAAGGCAACAACCAAATCATTTCGCCATTTGACAGGACAATACTTGACAAGTGGTATAAACAACTTCGTTGATATGCAAACATTTTCTGTTAGAAAACTTCACCTGATATTAGGGCCAGTACTTTTTGCATTGTGTTATTACTTGTTGCCATCAACTTTGTTTGAGACGGCAGCAAGCAGAGCTGCTGTAGGCGCAGTTGCATGGATGGCATACTGGTGGCTCACCGCACCTATTGACTATGCAGTTACGGCATTTCTACCAATCGCTCTCAACGCACTGTTCCAAATTTGTGACATGGATGAGGTCATCGCCAATTACGCAAGCGAAACCATATTGTTACTACTCGGTGCAAGCATCATTACTGTGTCCTGGGAGGAAACAGGCCTTGACAGACGAATTGCAGCAAAGTTTCTCAACCTGATCGGCAACAGTCTGCGCAAGCAAGTCATCTTCTGGTTCGTTCTCTCTACCCTACTCTCTGCCGTCTTGCCGAACGCTGTGGTATGTGCCACCATCACTCCGATTGCCGTTAGTATGCTCAGATATATTGGTGAAGGTGACATCGAGAAAAGCCGTGTTGGCAGCAAAATTCTTCTTGCAATTGCCTATGCAGCAGGACTTGGCGGACTGGCATCACCACTTGGAGGTGCAATGAACCTGGTCACTGTCGATTACATTCAGCAGCTCACGGGTGAAGAATATATGTACATTGACTGGGTAGTCAAGTTCTTCCCTATAATGGTTGTTTTGCTCATTATCAACCTCATCTTCATGGTTCGTGACATTAAGAAGAACGAATGTCTCGGAGGTTCAAAAGAGTATTTTCAACAGGAATATGAGAAAATGCCTAAAATGACACGCGAAGAATTGATTTCACTTCTGTTGTTCTGCGTCGCCACAATCATGGCATTTACCCGTCAGTGCTACAGTGACATACTTCCAGGGCTCAAACCCGCCTATTCATTTATTATCTGTGCCATTATCGCTTTCTTCATCACACGAAAGGAAAATGGAGAGAAGTTGCTTCATTGGAACCATGTAGCCAAGAAAGTGGTATGGGGCCTCATCTACATTTTTGCAGGAGGTATGGCTGCCGGAACACTCATAAACGGTTCTGGAGCCGCAGAGTCTATTGGTACAGCAGTTGCAAGCATGGGCATAACTGGTGGAATCGCAGCGGTATGCATATTCATTACCGTTCCACTGTTGCTATCTGATGTTACATCAAACACCGCAACAGCAGCCGTAGCCATCCCTATTGTTATTTCTATCGTGCAGGGACTTGGGCAGAACCCAATACCTTACATCTACATAGCATCGATCGGCGTTAACCTGTCATATATGTTGCCAACATCCATCCGTGCCATTCCGGTAGGTTATGGATTATCACCTAAATACATGTTTAAGGAAGGCTGGAAAATCACGCTTCTGGTGATTGTATTCATGACTATAACCGCATGGGCACTTATGGAATACTGGCCTGCATTCAGCGAATAGTCCCCTCTGCCAATTAGAACTGTCACACCCACAGATTAATGCTATAATGTCCGCAGATTCATGCCTTAACCTATGCATGTTAACGCTCTAACCTATGCATGTTAACCCCCTAACCTGTGCATGTTAACCCCCTAACCTGTGCATGTTAACCCCTTAACCTATGCAGATTAACGCCCTAACCTGTACATGTTAAGACGGCGATGTTCACATCATTGCGATAGAACATAAAGTATAAAAAATGTGTACACCCAATACAAGATGAGTGTACACATTTATCAATTTATGCAGTTCCAAGAACTGATTCTATCAATTAACCTTCCAAACCTTAAGAGACAGATAGTCATGCTGTCCAAAGTCTGGCTTGCAGACATATACAGCATTGTTCAGCCAAGCATATTTGCTGTCGATTGGTGCTTCAAATTTAGGAGAAGTAACGAAATAGAAGCCTCCCTGACCAGAGCAGATAAGTCCGCAGTTGCGAACATGGATATTTACACCGTCATCAGTCTTGATACAGTAAATTGCTTCCACTTCAGTCCGTCCCTGCACTTCGCCACCCATTTGATAGTCAGCGCCTCCTGGAATGATTGTTCCCTTTATGTTTGGTCCCTCAAAAGTTCCGCCAGTTATTGGGATGATTGTGCGGCCGCCATGCGGTGTCTTCCCAACAGAAAAAGCGCCATCGATTTTCACTTTTAGTTCAAGAACATACTCCAGTTTTGGTGTAATGTCGGGTGCAGAAGGTGCTGCATTCTGAGCACTTGCAAATGCTGTGAGCATCAGTGCCACAACAAAAGTCAATAGTTTTTTCATAATCATGATGTGTTGAAATAATTGTTTAAGTATAGCGATATAATTGCGAGCGCAAAGGTATGAAAAATAATCGCAAAACACAACTGTAAACACACAAATTCCAAAACAATTGCCATATTTCAAATAAAACGCATGCAAAAAAGGCATACGCATGTGTTTTTTTCAATATGGCACCGTTAGTCTCGTATTTTTTTCGTACCTTTGCATGGTTTTGGGGATTGCATATCGCAACACATTTTGCATGAAACGCATGAACCATTACACTAAAAGTTGAACCATGTGGAAAAAAGTGCTCTGCTTCACAATAATAATCGTTAATTATCGTTAATTATTGTAGAATGCACATATTTCAGAAGCACAGATGTCTACATCGATTTAATGAGTAACAAATTCTATGACCAAAGAAGCAAAGAAACATATAAATGACGGAATGGGAATTGGCGGACGCTTTTGTAAGCGTTCTTTCGACATTTGCGGCTCATGCATCGGATTGATCTTGACCAGTCCCATATTTCTCGCCATTGCTATTGCCCAGAAAATCGAAGGAGAGGGTCCAGTCCTCTTTAGGCAAGAACGAGTCGGCAAAGACGGAAAAACATTCAACATCTTGAAATTCCGTACAATGAAAACCACAGCTGAGAACGATGGACCACAACTGGCACAAGAATGCGACGACCGTCTAACAAAGGTAGGAAAGTTTCTAAGATTACATCACATTGACGAATTACCTCAATTGTGGAATGTATTCATCGGTGATATGTCATTCGTTGGATACCGTCCAGAACGACAGTATTTTATTGACCAGATTATTCAGCAGAGGCCTGACTATACAGAACTATATATCAGTCGTCCAGGTGTTACTTCTGATGCGACCCTGCACAATGGTTATACCAACACCATGGAAAAGATGATTATGCGTCTTGACATGGACTTAAACTATCTTCACACACGCAGCATCGCCATCGATTGCAAAATAATTGGAGAAACATTAGCTAAAGTTATTTGCGGCCAGAAATTTTAGCATTATTATTAATCGAACGAAATACCCGACTATCCTATGATAAAAAAACTTTTTGTCATTACATTTATGGTTCTCATTGCATGCCAATGCAATACTGCAATGGCACAGACAATGAGCGACGAACAAGTAATCGAATTTGTACGGACAAGCCAAGAAAAAGGTGACAGTCAAGCACAAATCATCCAAAAGTTGCAAAAGCGAGGTGTTACAGTGCAACAAGTGCAGAACATCAGGCGCAAACTGGAAAATGGTCACCAAAACTTAGGAGCAGTCAGCGTCACAAACAAGAAGGACGAGAACAGCCGACTTCGTACAAACAAGCAAGAAGTTGCTAAATCGTCGAATGTCATGACGCGCATACAGCATACCGACAGCTATCTGCAGGACGAACAAACAGAGTCACTCAACAGTGAACTGGGTTTTATTACCCAAGACCCTGTTGACAAAACCATGGAGAACACCGAAGAACAAGTTTTCGGACGCAATCTCTTCAACAACAGTGAGCTGACCTTTCAGCCTGCAATGAATATCGCCACACCAGCAAATTATCGATTAGGTGCCGGCGATGTTGTGATTATTGATGTATGGGGTGCATCACAGGAAACATTTCAAGGAACAATTTCTCCTGACGGAACAGTAACGATTGAAGGTATCGGTCCAATCAAACTTGGAGGACAAAGTGTGTCACAAGCCACAGGCACAATCAAGTCACGCCTCGGCCGCTATTACGAAGACTGCAATTTCAGTCTTAGCGTTGGCGACACACGTTCCATCATGGTACAAGTCATGGGAGAAGTCAAAGTCCCAGGCACATATACCCTCAATTCACTGTCAACAGCGTTCAACGCATTATATTCAGCAGGAGGCATTAACGAAATCGGTACTCTGCGTAACATTAAAGTTTACCGTTCAGGACGGCAAATTGCAACAATCGATGTTTATGACTATCTCCTCAACGGAAACTCAGCAGGTGACATCCGGTTACAAGACAATGACATCATTGTTGTTGGTCCATATGAAAGCCTTGTCCGCGTTAAAGGCCGTGTAAAACGACCTATGTTCTACGAAATGAAACCAAGCGAGAGTGTAGCAACCCTCATCGATTATGCAGGTGGATTCACTGGCGATGCATATCGCAAGAACTTGAGACTCATACGCAAGAATGGAGCTGAATACTCGGTACACACAATTGGGGAGTTCGACATGAAGGGATTTACCCTCAATGATGGAGACTCCATATTTGTCAGCACCATCCCGGCTCGCTACTCCAACATGGTAGAAGTTCGTGGAGCAGTAATGCATCCTGGTATGTTCCAGCTTGGAGGTGACATCAGCACTGTTAGAGAACTACTCAATGCAGCAGATGGTCTCAGCGAAGACGCGTTTTCAAATCGTGCAGTCATGCATCGTCAGCGCGAAGACAAAACCCTCGAAGTAGTACCAGTTGATGTCATCGGCATTCTCAATGGCACCACCCCAGACATACCACTGCAAAAGAACGATGTACTCTTCATTGCAAGCCGCCAGGACAACATCACCGACCAGACAATCGAAATAGCAGGAGAGGTAATGTACCCAGGCATATACCAATACGCAGCAAACACCACACTTGAAGACATCGTTGTGCAGGCTGGTGGTTTGACAAACACGGCGTCAACATCAAAAGTTGACATCTTCCGCCGAATCTACGACCCAGCAGCAGTAGAATCATCAGAGCAAATCACCGAGACATTTTCGTTTGCATTGAAAGATGGATTTGTAATTGACGGAGAGCAAGGATTCATCCTTAAACCATTCGACAAGGTAGTTGTTCGCAAGAGTCCATCTTACACTACTGCAAAAAATGTCCAAGTCTCAGGAGCAGTGCATTTTGCTGGAACATATTCAGCTTCAAACAAGCACTATCGTCTGAGCGACCTGATAAAGTCAGCAGGTGGATTGTCAGCTGAAGCATACGCAAAAGGGGCTCGCCTCGAACGTACCATGACAGAAGAGGAACGAATGCAACGAGAGACCAGTATGCGCAGTCAGCAGATTGCACTGTATGAAGCAAGCCTCGATGAAGACAAGAACTTCAACCTTGACCTTGCAGACTCATTGCTCAGCATTAAGCTCGATCTCGGCAACACTTACCCAGTAGCCATCAACCTTGACAAAGCCTTAGCTAATCCAGGCAAAGAAGAAGATGTAATTCTTCGCGAAGGAGACCACTTGATTATTCCTCAGTATTCAAGCACAGTCAAAGTCAGTGGCGAAGTGATGTATCCAAACTCAATGAATTATCAGAAGGGAGAAACACTCAAATTCTATATTGACCATGCAGGTGGATACAACAGCAATGCACGCAAATCCAGGGTATATGTCATCTATATGAACGGTTCAGTAGAACGCATCAAAAAGCATTCATCAAAGGCAATTCAACCTGGATGTGAAATTGTAATTCCATCAAAGCAGAAAAAGAGCAAGATGACCACTGCCGAAATAATGGCACTTGGCACATCAGCAAGTTCCATCGCAACAATGATGGTTTCAATCGCCAACATACTTAAATAATGCACATTTATGACAAATGAACAAAATAGGCATGACCTCATTGACCTGTCACGCATCGTCAAGAAACTGCTTCAAAAGAAAAGAAACATTCTTCTTTATACCATTGGTGTAGGCATTCTTTCGGCAATCATCATTGTGCAAGTTCCACGCTACTATAAAAGCGAAGTAATGCTTGCGCCAGAAGTCAGCGGTTCCACTAATGGAGCATTGGCATCAATAGCCTCTTCGTTTGGAGTCAATATCGGAGAGCAGGAAACATCTGATGCAATTTATCCAATGTTGTACCCTGATTTGTTTGAGTCAAATGACTTCATTGTCAAACTCTTTAACATAGAGGTTGAGACTATCGATGGTTCTGTCAAGACAAATTACTACGATTATCTTGCAAAACATCAGAAGTCTGCTCCATGGCAACCGGCCATCAGATGGTTTAAGCGTCTGTTTAAGCAGAAAGCACCATCAAGACCCGGCGCTACTGGAAAATCTGGAAATGGCATCGACCCATTCATGTTGACAGAAACTCAAACAGCACTGGTGTCATCGGTCAAGAGCAACATTCAATGTTCCATTGATAAGAAGACCGAGGTCATCACCATATCAGTTAAAGACCAAGACCCACTGATTTGCGCTACTCTCGCCGATTCAGTTCGCCAGCGCTTGCAGGAATTCATTACAGAATACCGTACAAGCAAGACTCGTTGCGACTACGAATACTACAAGAAGCTAACAGAAAATGCATTAACTGACTACGAAAAAGCATCTGAAATTTATTCTCGTTACTGCGACAATCACCGCGACATCATACTGCAAGCCTATATTTCAGAACGCGACAATCTGGAAAACGACATGCAGGTGAAATTCAACACCTACAATGCCCTTAACACACAATTACAAGCGGCAAAGGCCAAGATACAAGAATCTACACCTGCATTCACCACACTGCAAAGCGCATCTGTGCCAATCAAAGCGGCAGGTCCAAAGCGTATGATATTTGTAATTGGTATGATGTTCATGGCATTCATCATCATATCTGCCATTTACATAAGAAAAGACATTTTTGTCTCTGTCCCAAATGACCGTGAGCAATAATCTCCTGCCCACAGTTTTGCATTAATACCATAAACGCATTCCATCAATGAGTACACAAGCAAAAAGAGCGATGATTAATACAATGGCCCAGCACATAAGGGCTATTATCAGCGTATGCATCACCCTGTACTCGACCCGCTTGGTTCTTGATGCCCTTGGTCAGTCAGACTATGGCATCTACTCATTGGTTGCCGGCGTAATAGCTATGCTCGGGTTTCTTACCAACGCAATGGTTGTTACCACACAAAGATACATCTCATACTATTTTGGCAAAGGCATCAGTTCACAAGTAACACTGATTTTCAAGAACAGCATGTTCTTACACATTGTGATGGGACTGCTGGTTGCAGTCGTGCTGATTTTATTCCGCGAGCCAATCATCAACGGACTGGAAATTGCACCAGAACGCCATGAAGTTGCATTACATGTCTATGTGATGGCCATTGCCATGTTGTTTGTATCCATTATCACCTCCCCCTTCAAGGCACTGTTCATTGCAAGAGAAAACATAGTTTACATTTCAATCATCGAAGTATGCAATGCAATCCTCAAGTTGATCATTGCACTGATGCTTGTTTGCACCGAAAACGACAAACTCTACTTCTATGCATCACTGATGATTACCTTGCAAGTGATGGATTTACTTGCATATGCACTGTATGCACTGATTCGTTTTCCAGAATGCTCAATACACATCCAAAAAGGAGATATTAACCGTGACAGTTTAAAGCAACTTACAGGTTTTGCCGGTTGGACAATATACAGTGCAGGCTGCATTATTGGACGCGACCAAGGCATGCAAGTTCTGCTGAACCTTTCATTCGGAACAGTCATCAATTCGGCATATGGCATTGCGATGCAAGTATCTGGACAAATCAAGTTCCTGGCTCAGGCTGTGCTCAATGCCATGAATCCACAAATAGTAAAGGCAGAAGGGCGCAACGAGCGTCAGGAAATGCTTCGTCTGTCAGAGGTTACCAGCAAATTTGCAACCATGTTGCTGATGATGATAGCCATTCCACTAATCATCGAAATCCCAGGAATCATGGAATGGTGGCTAAAGGAAGTGCCTGAGAATTCGGTGCTGTTCTGCCGGGCAATACTCATCAGTGCCATCGTGGACCAAAGCACCATCGGACTCGGTTCAGCTAATCAAGCCATTGGAAAGATTCGCAACTATTCACTTATCGTCAATACAACAAAAGTACTGTCGTTGCCAATCATCTGGTTCTGCCTTCACAGCCACTATCCACTATTGGTCGTAATGACTTGCTATGTGTCAATGGAGGCACTTTGCGCCATCATCCGTCTGCCAATGCTCAAGTACACCGCAGGGCTCTCCATCATGCATTTCATCAACAGCGTACATAAACCACTTGCTCTGCCTGCAATTTCATTAATCGTCACAGGACTGTTATTCACCCATTTCATACAAATGCCTTGCCGGTTCCTTGTGTCAATACCCATATCAATCATCATATCAGCAATTGTCATATGGTATGCAACATTCACCAAGTCAGAGCAAGAATTTGCAATGGGAATAATTAACAAGTTCTTACATAAAAACAAATAACCGATTGTGTCAAACATTACTTCCAACATAAACGATATAATAAACGCCACATTGAGAATCATCTCAATGCGATTGTTTGCTGCTCGCCTATATCGCCAGAAATTTCACAAACCAATCAACTGGAAAAATCCCAAGAGCATTAACGAAAAGATCAACTGGTTAAAGTTCTACTCTGACACTACTCAATGGACCGAGCTATCTGACAAATACCAAGTTCGCGAATACATCAAGTCATGTGGATACGGCGACATGCTTGTACCACTTTATGGCAAATGGGATTCAGCAGATGACATCAAATGGGACGAACTTCCAGAACAATTTGTGTTAAAAGCCAACAACGGCAGTGGTGACATCCTTCTGTGCAATGACAAATCAAAGTTGGACATCCCCACGCTGACTCAGAAATACAACCAGGTATTAAAGAAAAAGTTCGGGAATAAGTTGGCAGAACCACACTACAATAAAATCAAGCCATGTCTCATTGCAGAACAATTGCTTGATGCGTCAAGACAAAGTACAAAGTCGTCATCGCTTATTGATTACAAAATATGGTGTTTCAATGGGCAGACATCATATATTCTGGTATGTGCTAACAGGTCATCATCAGGTACAGAGAAGGGAATATTCGACAGCAGCTGGCAGTATCACCCAGAATTTATGAAAAAAGAATTCCAGTCAACGAACATTCCCAACATGCCACGACCTGCCTCATTGTCACAAATGCTACAAGCGGCTTCTGCCCTGTCCCAAGGTTTCCCGCAAGTACGCATTGACTTTTATGAAGTAGATGGCAAACCGTATTTCGGAGAAATGACCTTTACCTCTGCTGCGGGATTTATGACCAGCTATACTGATGATTTTCTCAATCAATTGGGCAATTTAGTCATACTGAACAAATAACGAAACACAAATATGTTGATAGAAGTAAAGAACTTTTCATTCTTACCAGCATGCCTTACATTCGTACTGTTTGTCTATTCATCACAAATACTATCAGCAATGGATGGCATGCAGTTGCTTTCTTACGCAGGGGTGTAGTGTGATTTCGTCACAACAAATGTTATTAAAGTAAAACTACAATTTAGTAAACAATGGATGAATCATGCTAATAGACTTAAAAAAATCGACTCTTCTTCCGGCAATCATATTGTTTATACTATTTGTCAACACTGCTATTACATTTTCAGCGGTAAGCAGTTTTCAAATGGTATCATATGCATGCCTTGGCATAGAGATATTAAGTCTTATATTGATTATCAATTTATACTTTCGCAACAATGAAGTTACATGGTACGACGGTGTGATTATCTTGTTTTTTTTATCTATCATTGGTTCCACCTTCATCAATAGCACATCCGTTAAAGACGCATTCTATAAGTCAACTGAGTCATTGCTATTAATGATGATGTTTCGATATTATCGGCAAAACTGCAAGATGGTCATCACGGTGGCATTCATAGCATTGTCATTTGCCATTTATCTGAATTTTGCATATATGCTCATGAACCCTACATGGCTGGTTGAAACAGAGAAAGAAGTTTCCGGCTACTTACTTGGAGGAAATTACAACCAGATGGGTGGCAGAATGTTATGTGCAATAGTTACAGGAATAGTGTGTGTCAGATATTCTAAACTATGGTTGATAAACCTGATTCCTTTAACAATCATTTCTGTCACAAGTGTATCTCTTGTGTCATCAACAACATCATTAGCCTGTATCATACTGTTTATTGTACTTGCATGCATTCCATCATCAGCGCTCAAAGTCCTCGCATCCGTTTGCATCAGCATCTTTGTTCTTATATTCCAAGTGTTCGTTGTGTTCAGTGGCAAAGGAGTCGAGAACAATCCTGTAATTGTATATATTGTACAAGATGTCTTCGAAAAAGACCTCACTTTCACAAATCGAACATCAATGTGGGATGCATCACTTAGGGCGTTTTCTGATTCACCACTCATTGGGTGGGGATATGTTGACACCGATTGGTATGTAACACGCATGGAATCAAGTGCCGTTGGTCCTCACAACTTTTTGCTTCAGGTCTTGATCAACGGAGGAGTTGTACTATTGATCCTTTTTGCCATATTCTGCTATATGAGTTTGAAAGACATTCGCAAGAACATGAGCAATGAGTTATCAACCATCGTATTTGGCATTGTAATCATGTCACTAATGATGACGATGGAAGTTTATCCATACTTCTATGTTATATATATGTTTATGCTTGTTTACTATTATAACGACTATTCTAAACAAAACATAAAAGTCAAGGAGGGGCTATCATGAATATACTTTACATTCTCAATTCCAATGCCCAGTTCAGTGGTGCATCTAAGTCATTGAAGATATTACTTCAAGGTTTGATTGCAAGGGAAGTGAAGCCCTACATTGTCATGCCAGAAGACGGTCCGCTCCGCAATGAACTTGAAGACATGGGATGCGAGGTACTTGTCACGAATTATAGGGCAAATGCGTATCCACATTTTGACAATCTCAAAAACCGCATCCTATTTATACCTCGTTTAATAGCACGGCTTGTCACTATTCATCTTGCAATCTTCAAAGTTGATAGATGGATAAAGAATAAAAACATCAACATAGTTCACTCTAATGTCAGTGTGGTGAATGTAGGCTATCATGTGGCAAAACGCAACAGTTTACCTCACATTTTTCACATTCGTGAATATGGCGACAAAGATTTCAACATACATTTGTTCCCAACACGAAAAATCGCATTAAAAAAGGTGGCAGAATCATATACCATTTGCATAACTAAAGACCTGCAAAGATATTATGGATTGGAATCCGACCCTAAGTCTATGGTTGTTTACAATGGTATTAACGACATATCCAAACCTCTGATTCAATCCACAAGCCGAGACTATTATCTCTTCGCAGGTCGTATAGAACCGACGAAAGGACTACTGGAATTAGTCCAAGCATATAAGCTCTATCATGACAGCATAACAAACAGTCTGCCTCTGTTAGTTGCTGGAAACATCGGTAGCCAAGAGTATTTTGATACTATACAGCAATATATCACGGCAAACAAACTCACAAACGAGATTAAAATGTTAGGTCTCCGCAGTGACATTGAGTCTCTCATGGCAAACGCTGCTGCCATAATTATCCCATCACACTTTGAAGGTTTTGGTAGATGCATGGCAGAAGCCATGTGGAACAAATGCTTAGTTATTGGGAACGACACAGGTGGAACGCACGAGCAATTCACCAATGGGAATGAATATTGCGGACGAGAAATCGGTTTAAGATACAGTAACATCCCTGGCCTTGCAAAACATTTGATTGAAGTACACCAAAATGGTAATGATTATTACGAGCAAATGCGAAAAGATGCATATTCGGCTGTAACGCATTTATATTCTAATGAATCATATATCAATTCAGTATATAATCTATATAAAACAAAAATATAATGAAAACAAGAGTTATAGCATTATATCTGCCACAATACCATCCAATTCCGGAAAACGACGAATGGTGGGGCAAAGGATTCACCGAATGGATTAATGTAGCCAAAGCGCAGCCATTATTCAAAGGCCACTACCAGCCACATATTCCTGCTGACTTAGGTTTCTACGACTTGCGTTTGCCCGAAGTTAGAGAGCAGCAGGCAGAACTGGCTCGCGAAGCAGGAGTTGAAGGTTTTTGCTATTATCATTACTGGTTCGGCAATGGTAAACAATTGCTTGAACGACCTTTCGACGAAGTACTCGCAAGTGGAAAACCAACGCTCCCTTTCTGTCTATGCTGGGCAAATCACAACTGGACCAACAAAACATGGAAAAAAGGAAACAGCATGAAGAGTGACGGCATAATTATGCAAATGCACTATTCAACAGAAGATCACATCAAGCATTTCAATCATTTGCTTCCCGCCTTCCGTGACAGCCGGTACATAAAGGTAGATGGAAAACCTTTGTTCGGAATATGGGCACCGTTCGACTTTCCAGATATTGAGCAATTCATTGAACTATGGCAAAAAATGGCAAAGGAAAATGGGTTAGAAGGAATACATTTCGTTGGCTATACGCAGAATTGCACAGGGCAGAACAGAACCAACGGTAAAATCTCATTGTGGGAAACAAATCAAGCAGCGACAATCTACCAGTCGTTAATCAACAAAGGTTTTGATGCTGTAATCTCATCAGGTATGAGCCGAGCAAAGATTCTATGCAGCAACAAATTCAAGATGCTGTACTACTACCTACGCAGCAAATCCATCGCCCCAACACTGCAACTGACAGACTACGAACAAGCGATGAAACATTATTATGTTCCAGAAGATGCATGGGAAAATGTTTATCCAACACTTATGCCACAATGGGACCGTACGCCTCGAGCTGGTGTTAATACAGACCCATTGGTAAACAGCACCCCTGAAAAATTCCAAAAAACAATAGAGGAAGCTATTGACTTATTAAAGAACAAGCAACCAGAGCACCAAATTCTGTTCCTCAAGGCATGGAACGAATGGGGAGAAGGCAATTATGTTGAACCAGACCAAAAGTTTGGTCACGGCTATATTCAGGCCATCAGAAAAGCGATTGAGAACAAGTCAGTCTAAAAAATCAGAACTATTGACATGATAAACGAAAAGAAAAGTGTGTTTATTGTCGGCGCATTTGGCTATTGCAACAATCAGCTCGACGGACAGACAATCAAGACTCGGAACATTTTAAAATTGATGCAAGTAAAGTATCAAGGCACGGTGTCGTTTTTTGACACGTTGTCCACTCGCAAGCACCCACTCGGTATCTTTAAATTGTTCTCAGGACTAATCCATTGTCACACACTTTTACTTGTTCCATGCCGAGGCAATCTCGCCTATTTCTTGCCAGTGGCATACTGCCTCTCAAAACTATTTAGATACGAGATTATTGTCATTTGTGTTGGTGGATGGCAAATTGAGTATTTCACAGGTAAACAAGGTTATCGAGCACACAAATTGGCAATGCAATGTTGCAAGAACATAAAAGCACACCTGCCCGAGATGCTTAGTGTACACAACGAACTTACGACCCACTATGGGTTCAGAAATTCAGAAGTATTTCCGAATTTTCGGTTCTTTTATCAAGCACCAGTCACAGAAAACTCTGGCACTTTACGATTGGTCTATCTTGCACGAATACGCACAGAGAAAGGCTATGCATCAATATTTAAAGCACTGGACATATTAAAAGCCAAAAACATCGATGTAAGCATCGACTTTTATGGGCAGATATATGATCGAGACAAAAAGGATTTCATGTCACTTATTTCAAGCCACAAAGACAATGCACATTATTGTGAAGCAATTGACCCCAAACATATTAACGAGCGGCTCCGTCACTATGATGTCATGCTGCTACCGACACAATACTATACGGAAGGGTTTCCTGGCACCATACTTGATGCATACATTTCTGGAATTCCAGTTATAGTGACAGAATGGAAATATTCACATGAATTTGTAAATGATGGAATAACTGGATATATTGTGCCATTCGAGAACTGTACAGAGCCTCTTGCTCAAAAAATCGAATATATCAATCAGCATCGTGACACACTGCAACTTATGAAAAACAATGCGCAAGAAGAAGCAAAAAAATACTCTGACGATGCTGCATGGGCTGTGTTATCCAAATACCTTTAACAGCAATCAACCCATCAATCATTCGTTGGCATTAATGATGTGAATAACAGACTTAAAGGGCAACATCATAAAATTTGACCCAGTCAATGTCCATATACACGGGGAACTTGCTCAAATCAACATCACGCAGCCACTTATTGTACCCTGCCTCCATATTAAGTCTTAGGAACAATTCTCCCGAACCAAACGGAAATTGACCCGCGTGCTGTGTTTCAATGCGAGGATAAACCAAAGTGTTACGACCATTGATGCTGAATATTACTCTGTCAGGCAGCACTTCCACAGCATATGTATTATATTTCAAATAATTGACCTGAGGCTTTACCTGATATAGTGGTTTGTCCTTAAATCCCAATTTATCAATGTAATTATTATGAACAGTCTGATCCGCAGTCATTCTTTCATTTATATGTTCAAGGATGTCAAGTTCCATATAGTCGGGATAAGGTTTAGGCTTAGTCGCAACCAGCCAAATGGCTGATACAACACCCTGTGCTCCCGTCATGCGGGCACGGACTTCCACCTTTCCATAGGTAAACCCAACCATATTCTTAGTCTCTACCCCACCAAGCAGATATTTAGCAGTGTCCCCACTATTCACGCCAGTATTCTCACGAGCATAAAGTCTTAAACGGCCATCAGAAATATCATATAACGAGGAATGGTCAGAAAGACATGCGCTCCATGCAACCTTGACATTTCTTGGAATCTTGCGCCAATGTTTTAGGTCGAGTGTGTCGCCATTAAAGTCTTCCCTAAATATTAACCTATATTTCTGTTTCGGAGAGTCTGGTAACTGATTGCTTATATTGTCATAAGCAAAAAGAACAAGACAACTAAGCAGCAATACAAACAAAACTGCTGCAGCAATCGCAAAGCGATTAATATGCTGATATCTGCACAAATTCATTAAACTTGCTTAAACTTTTTCGTTAACGATGATGCGATTTCCCTGAATTTCATTTTATTCGAAACGACCTTATATGTGTATGACGGCATAAACATGAAAAACAGATACGCATAAGAGGTTAATGTAGAATAGCCAAAGACCTGCTGATATACTTTGGCATTGTATTTCACCAACTTGAATTTGCTGCGAGAAACAGAACCTGGTGTCAACCGATAATATGCGAGAGGTTCGGTAATGGCATATGCCACCTTGCAGTCTTTCATGATTGTCAGGAAAAGAGCCCAGTCCTGGCGCTTGCGGATTGTTGGCATATAATACTTACCAAACTTTGTTGTGTCATAAAGCGCAGTCAAGCAGCCAATCTTATTATCATGCTTCAAGTCTGTCAGTGTCAGTTTCTCAGGAGCAACTACTATGCCAATTTTTTCGTTCTGCTCATTACACTCCCAATATGATGAAAATGTGAGGCAACCGTCCTTTTCGTTCAGGAACTTTATCTGCCGTTCAAGTTTATCTTTCAGCCATCGGTCATCACTGTCGCAGAATGCGATGTAACGCCCAGCTGCCATTTCAATACACTTGTTTCGGCTACAACCTGGCCCCTGGTTCTCCTTAAAGAAATATGCTTTTACACGACTATCTTTTTCGGCATAGGAACGGATGATTTCCTGTGTCTTACCGTCTGTTGAGCAGTCATCAGTTATGATTAGTTCCAAATTCTTATAGGTCTGAGCCAAAACACAGTCAATGCTCTCAGCAAGAAACTTGCTGGAGTTGTATGTTGGCATTATGACTGAAACTAAATCCTGATCCATATTTACGATAAAAAATGCAAAAAGCAAATGCAAAGGTACACTTTTTTGTTGATACAGCAAAATAATCATGAATTTATTTAACTTTCAAGCAAACACATGCATATAAAAACAAGGGTTCTACAAGAATGTGTGCGGATAAAGCTTAGTCCATCGGTATGTAATGAAAACGACGATTCCTTAAAGAAAATTCATGGTATTGAGCCATGAAATCGTCATTTCAAGGCACAATATCGTCATTTCATGCCATGAAACCATCATTTCATGCTGTGATGCATTTGCAGTGTGCAGTTGATAGCACCATGACGAATATACGATTGTGCTATGACGCATATAGAAAGGACAGTCTCGTTCCTCTGTGTTATTACGAAGAATCAGTGTTTATGGGTTCAAACATTTGTACGATTCATTTATTTTGTATAACTTTGCACAACAATAGAACTATTTCCATCGATAACAATTAATACAACCATTCAATGCTGTTCAATTCGCTCGATTTCATAGTGTTCTTCCCAATAGTAGCCCTCATCTACTATTTGTTGAGAAATCACAATCGCCTCAACAATTTGTGGCTCCTTATTGCCAGCTACTATTTTTATATGAATCTCAAACCTGCATATGCACTAATCCTTATCGCATCAACACTAATCACTTATTTTTGCGGAAGGTTGCTTGAAACATATCATGAGGACACGAAACTAAAAAAAGTCGCACTCTCAGTTTGTTTAGTTCTCAATTTCAGTATTTTGTTTATATTTAAATACTATAATTTCATCAATGGTTCAGTGGAATCACTGCTATCATTGGCGGGCATACGCTGGGATGTACCCTATCTTGATGTTCTATTGCCAGTAGGCATATCATTTTTCACATTTCAGTCAGCCGGCTACATTATTGATGTCTATCGTAAAACAGTTCCTGCCGAACGAAACTTTCTTACCTATGCATTGTTTGTGTCATTCTTCCCTGTGATTCTTGCCGGTCCAATTCAGCGAGCAAAGAATTTGATACCACAGTTGAAAGCACAACATCCTATCTTATATGACAATGTCATTACCGGACTCAGGATGATGCTTTGGGGATATTTCATGAAACTCTGTGTTGCTGACCGCCTGGGGACATATGTCGATTCTGTATTCGACCACATCCCGCAGCACAATGGTGTTTCACTTGCTATTGCATCAGTCTTCTATTCCATACAGATTTACGGCGACTTTGCAGGCTACTCACTTGTGGCACTGGGTTGTGCCAGAATGATGGGCTTTCGCTTGCCAGACAACTTCCTACGCCCTTATTTTTCCACTACAATCAAAGAATTCTGGAAAAGGTGGCACATCGGGCTGTCATCATGGTTTGGCGACTACCTTTACATTCCACTTGGTGGCAACCGTGTGAAGTACTGGCATTATCTGCTCAACCTCATGATTGTGTTCCTTGTCAGTGGTCTTTGGCATGGTGCGGCATGGACATTTGTGTTCTGGGGAGCACTTCATGGATTGTATCAGATTGTCGAAGCAGTGAAAAGGAAACTTACAGGAGGCGCCAGCACAACCAACAGTATGCCACGGTTCATCAGTATTATGATTGTGTTCTTGTTAGTTAGCATTGCATGGATATTTTTCCGAGCAGAAACAATACAAGACGGATTCACAATCGTCACAAAAATTCTCACACAACCAGGGGCTCCGTTCATTCAGGCTATGCCAATGCTGTTGGGATGTCTTTCACTTGCCATACTGTTTGCCAAAGACTTTGCAGATGAATTTCATCCAAGCTGGAAGATGCTAAATGCCGACAATCAGGTGGTGTCGGTTCTTACCACAGCAGTGCTCATCACATACATCCTCCTGTTTGGAGTTCTCGACAGCAGTCAGTTCATTTATTTCCAGTTCTAAATTCAAGCAAGCATGAAAAGAGAAATACAAAAAATCGCAGTGACAATCACTGCGACAATCATAGCCTTCTGGCTGCTGGACTTCGGCATTGGGAAGTTCTTCGATACGATAATCAGCCACATGCCCCCCGATGGTGAACGAGTGGCAAAGTCATATTTTGCCCTGCACCGTGTCAATGCCGACATGCTCATCATCGGTTCGTCACGAGCCGAGACAGCATACGACAGCCGCATCCTCATGGACTCGCTCCCAAGGCTGAGTGTGTACAACTGCGGTGGCGACGGTCAGGAATTCTACTACTGCAACACGCTCATCAACTGTATTCTCGACCGTTACACCCCACAGGTCATCGTATGGGACTTCAAGGAACGCCAGCTGGGCATCCCTCCCAAAGAGAACCTCAGTCTGATATATCCTTACTATTGGACGAATTCATACATACGACAAGTGCTGGACAGGCACGAGGGTTCTTCGTTCAAATACATCATGCACCTCAACACCTACCGGTACAATGCCACGGCAGGCAGAATCCTCCGTTCTGTCTTTGCATCACAAACGGCAGCACAGAGCAGTACACTGGGATTTGGCGGCCGACCTGTCAACCGTCGCATAACACTGACACCAAAGGATTTCAAAATCACGGATGGCGAACTCGACCCCGACATTGTCCGTGAGTTCAAGGCAACAGTCCGTCGCATCAAGCATGCTGGCTGCAAACTGTTCATCGTCATTTCACCGATGTACGACGAATACAATCAGGACAATTTCTACACAAGGGAAACAAGTCAGCTGTGCCAGGAACTCGGCATCACATTCATCGACGACAGCCACCTTGAAGGGTTCACCCACAACAAGGAATATGCCTTCGACAACTATCACATCAATATCAACGGTGCAGAGGTCTTCACAAGGCATTTTGCCAGTCAGTTGAAAGAGTACCTCGGCAAGTGAGGTATCTGTGGAACTTCATTTCGCCAGTGTCAGGCCTCACTGTCAAAAACCTATCTTGTTACATTTCTTATTGTTGAGCATTTCTTGCCGGCAGTAGTCATTGAGTTGTTCAGCAGTTGATTCTTTGCCAGTCAACACATGCTCAACAGCTTGTTTCCTTGCTACATTTTCAATCTGACCACCACTGAAATCATACTGTTCTGCTAATTGTATTGCCATTTCTTCGGTCAGGTTCGGCATCATCGATTTCCAGATTGCACACTTTACATCTATGTTTGGTTTGCAGAACTCAATCTTGTAGATAAAACGACGCTCAAACGCCTTGTCAAGATTGGTAGTAAGGTTGGTTGTCGCTATCATGATGCCATCCAGGTTTTCCATGCCTTGAAGGATAATGTTCTGGATAGAATTCTCCGATTTATCCACTGCCCTCTGAGCATTTTCCATGCGTATGCCAAGTATGGCATCTGCCTCGTTGAACAGCAGTATTGGTTCATTTCGTCCCTCTGCCCTGCATGTCTCGACACACTGTCGGTATTTAGAGAAAGTTTCGGTTATGTTCTTCTCGCTCTCTCCCACCCAGCAACTCTTGATGTTTGCCACATCAATGACAATCAAGTCGCGCTCTGTCTTTCTTGCTATCTGATAGACTGATTCTGTCTTGCCAGTACCAGGTGTCCCATAGAAAAGACAAGCAAATCCCTTTCGCATTCCGCAGTCAGCCAGACGCTGCTGGACATCCCTGAAATTCTGTGCCGTCAATAAAGAAGTAAGCTGCACCATCTGTCGCCCCTCATTGTCATTATAATACAATGTCTTTTCAGCAATCGAAGTGTGCTCCCTTGTATTTTTCAGTTTCTTTGTTTCATGTTTCAGTCCTTCCATACCCGCAAAGAATTCCTCTTTCGCCTGATTGGTGATGCGATGGTAATAATTGTCACGAATGCCATCCGAACCTGCTTCTTCAAGCAGATGTCTGTCAAACAACGATGATTGGTGTCTGGTGAATCTACTTCGGTATCTTCTCACAACTCCTTTACAAAAATAGTCCTCCCAATCATGTTCGCCAATGCAATCGTCGTCTTTGTTTATCAGTCGATGAGCAAATATCATAAATAAAGCACCGTCAGAGTCATTCTCTCCAAAATACTTTCTGAATGTCTTACAAAAGTCAAGATGAATGTTGGTGTTTACCAAATCGTCAACATTTTCTTGGAATCCATCATTGTTTTCCTCTGCATTTTCACAGACTGCATCAACGGCTGCAAAGAAATCATCTATATTGAGTTGCTTCCGATGAAACTCGTATGGTTCATTGTTCTTGATGGCATTTACAACATCATTCGGGACACAATACTCAATATTGCCATTGTTCTTTTTTCTGACAACCAACCCTTTCTCGATGAGCACTTTGTCGTCTGAAAGCAGTGACAATACACGCACCCTTCGACAGTTCGTAAGCTTCGCAATGTCACTGGTATCTATTCTTCGGCTGTCGCTTAGTTCCACAAGCAGTGACAGGAGCAATGCCTGCCGATGAGTTATGCCAAGTTTATCTCCTACAAACTCCAAACTCTCACTGGCTTTTTGAAAAACATCATCACCTAATTTCTCACTTACGGCGATGTTTACTATCTGCTCAATATGAGCAATAATCGTATCATCAGCCATTGTTGCGTTCTCTTTCTCAACGCATGGGACAATCCCCTTTTCTTCATTTATTCGTGCCATAATCCAATCTTTATTATGATTTCGGCAACAAAATTAAAAGCGACCTGTGCACATACAAGACATAGGTCGCTAAAATCATTATATTTCGTCAAAAATCACTTTATTGGATCTCCGCAATATTGCTTACGCTGACACTTCTTGCACATCTCTTCACGCCAGACTTTGTCAAACTCTTCCATCGCAGCTTCAACAAGTTCTGGATCATCAGTTAGAATACCTGCCTCAAAATTCCTTCGATTGGGTGACTTCATTCCCATCCCAGCACCTGTAAGGTTGGCACTACCGATGTATGCGGTCTTGCAGTCGATTACAATGATTTTGAAATGGACACGAGGACAGAGAACTCTTTCCAATCCAATAGCCAGATGCTTGAATTTGTCAAAGTCTTCCCGGAATGCTTGTCCTGGTTCTTTCGCATGAATCAAACGGACATTCACTCCCTTACCAATCAGGTCTGACAACACTCCAAGGAAGGGCTTTTCGGCCTTTCCATTGGAGATATACAAGTCCTTGATGTCGGCAGTACCTATCCAAAGTGTTTTTTTTGCTTTCATTGCAAGTTCAAGGACTTCGGAATAGTGCATAGAATCAGAGATAAACAGTGTCATTTTATGTTCGAAATGAGTTTTTCTTGACTATGTTTTATTTTTTCAATAAATACAGCCCATTCATCAGCATCTTGTGGGACTTCAAACGGAATAACTTTTAACAAGCCACCATACCCTCCCAATTGATATTTACTTGTTTTATATTCCCCTTCATTTGGGTAAATATAGCCTCCATTTTCGGCTTTCATGCAATGCATGTAGCTAACTACTTGGTATAAATCCTCTCGTCCGACTTTTCCATTCAGATGTTTATATTTGGCATCAAGGATATAGTTTTCCTTCCAAAAGTCAGGATACATTCGTCTGCTATTGTTGTCAAAATAATCTTCATCATTAGTTTTCTCAAACATCCTTATGCCACCTTTGCTGGCTTTGTTTTTTGGATGTTTGAAACCATGTTCCTTTAGAATTGTATAAAGATATTCTTCCCATAACCACGCACCTTCAAACAGAATGCCATACACCTTGTCCTTGTTTTCTCCATATTTTAGAGAATCATGGCAAAGAATACGCATGCATAGCAGTTGAAGATCTTTGTAAGCTGTAAAATAAGGGTGTATTTTAGGTTTTCTGTTTGCATTTATAATTTTTACCAAATCCCTTTTATCGAAAGAAGATGTAACTTGAATGATTTTACTTACATTATCTCTTGTCTCTTGACCTGAACACAAAATTGATGCTCCAATTGGATTGTGTTTAATGTGTTCTATAGTATGCCGAATGAGTTGAGTCATTGGATTATCAAAACAAAATTCACGCATACGGTAACTGATATTGCCTCGGAAAGGAATATCATTTCGAATGTACTTACCGACCTCTATTGTCCCTTTTACACGAGGATTATCATAATGGTGACATTGGTATTCTTTGTATATCCCTTGCTGAAGGGCTTTGTTTAGCATGTATGGAAATAAGTAGAGTAGGAAGTCAAGTATCTTGTCTTCTTGATTAGATGTGTGTTCTAAGTTGAAGACATTAATAGAGAATACTTTCTGGAGCATGTAATATAGGAAATAGTCCTTTCCATCTGCATCAACAATACCATTGTGCTTTCCGTGGGTGAAGCGCGAGTGAATACTAATTGATGTTTCATTAATTCCTACGAAGCCCATTAAATTGCCTGTGCAAGCTTTTGCTGACATGCATATTCCATTCTCGTATTCGCAGTCTTTTAATGAAAGAATTGATAGGTCTTCTATTCCATCTTCAAGTTCAGAAAAAGAATGGGGGAACACCAACAATTCAGGAGCGTTGCGTAACTTCCCGATATTTGCGATACGTATCACATCGGAAAGGTTCTCTGGCTGTATTGTTTTCCCTTCGTAATAATTATCCGTAAGGTGAATAATTTTATTCATTATTGTTGTTATCACTGATTATTTCCTCGTTGGCTTCCTTCGGTTCAAGATTATAAGCATCTTCTAATTTCTTCAAGTCAGAGTCTGCATTTGGAAGCCCTCTTAGATACTCAAACAATAATCCTTTAAGATGATTGTCCCATAATGATTCCCATGAACTATCAGTTAATTGACCGTTGTCCAGATAATTTTCAAGCTTGAGAAAATAAGATGCTCCTATTTGATAAGCAGTGCTTAAACCTTGTATCGTGAGAATGCAGTCGTTGAGATTTTCCATTCGCTTTTTAATCATGGCAGCATAATTTGACAATTTTGAATTCTCTTCAATCATAGAAAATCTTTCGGAGGCAAAGACTTCCTTGAATGCGAAACGACGACGCATAGCAAAGTCCATGCTTTCAACGCTGCGATCAATGTCATTCATCGTTCCTATAATATATACATTCTCGGGAATAAAGAAACTTTTACCTCCGTCAAACATATCCAAATCCGACTTCCATAGGTTAACATATTGTGTTTTGACCTTTCCTTTAGAACCTCTGTATCCAGGGTCAATACTAAAGAACAGTTCGCCAAAAATCTTGGAAAGTTCCCCTCTATTTATCTCGTCAATGACGAAGACGTACTTCGGGGCATCTTCTTTGTTCTCAACAGCATTGTAGGCTTTCAGTGCTTTTCGGCAGAATGCCATGAAAACACCGTCCTCTCGCTTGAAACCAATATGCTCATCCTGCCAATGCTCATCCTGCCAAGGTCGTAGTCCTTCGATGAAATCGGTATAGTCGTATGAAGGATGGAACTGCACGAAATCAAATTGTTCGTCCATTTTCTTCTTATGATCTTCGTTTTTCTCGTCATACTCACAACCCAAAATCATTTGAGCAGCAATCTGCTTTGCAAGATATGTTTTACCTGTGCCCGGGGCACCAGTAAGAATAATGTTATGATTATTCGTCAACAGGTTAATATATTGTTTGTTCTCTTCCATAATTTTGATTTGTTTTTGTTTTTGCTCATATTTATTTTCTTCCAAATAGTATTCTCCACATGAGTTGTCATATTCATGTATTTTGTTAAGAAAATAATTAAAAAATTGTTCAAGGCTTTCTGTTATTCTATCCTCATAAAGCCCCAAGTCAGATAATGTCTTGTTATAGATTTCTTTATATTTGTTATAATAATTTTTTTCCCACCAAAAACAATATCCAATGGCAAGAGATTCGATGGTATTGCCACTCCATTTTGCAAAAATATTAATACCTGTATCTTTCCAATTTAGATAACATTTTTTTGTATTATAATTGCCATAGCTACACTGGATGTTGATACAGATTACATAATCACCGTAACGTTCCCATTGTGAAATCTGATTTTGAATAGCATCGCCAGCATATCCCTGTCCACTAGCTTTAAATTTATTAGTATTTACTATTCTATCTAAGTATTTGTTATATCCTTTCATTGAGGTATCATTGGTTTGGACATAAATCAAATGCGAGATATAGTATTCTAATAGACATTTGAAATTTTGTATTGAATTTTGTTCCATTTTTTAATTAAATTAGCATAAAATCTCCAGATTCAACATATGATAATTCTTCTTTCACTGCATATATTATGACATCTTCTGACTCTCTGTCACGGAGTTCGATATACTTTTCAAAAGCAGTTATTTCGTCAGGAAAACGACTGGATGATAGGAATACGAAAGCACGAGTGTCTTCTATAGATATTGGTCCATACATTTTTTCTTGAATTTCATTAATATCTTGTGAAGCAAGTTCCAGGTTATTGTCATTATACGCAATAGCCATGATTGCTGTAACCCAATGTTCAATAAGGCTATCATTCGGAATAATTGTGTCAATAGCGTCATGTCCTTTGAGACGCTTTTTAAGACTTTCTCTAATGAGATCTTTAACTTTTTCTTCCATAGGTTTAAAATATTATTAATGGTTTATAAAATCTTTAATGCAATGGCAGCACATGCTTCTGCGTCTGCCAATGCGTGATGATGATTCTCTAAATTATAACCACAACGCTCGGCTATGATGTCGAGGTTGTGATGACCTTCTGGCCAGACTTCTCTTGACTTCAGTAGTGTGCAATGGAACTCATAGTCGGGATAGTCCATCTGATATGTGCGGAATGCAGCTTTCAAGCAACTCTCATCGAAAGCTTTGTTGTGAGCTACGAGTGGCAACCCTTCTATGAGTGGTTCTACCTGTTTCCATACGTCAGGGAATATCGGAGCATTGTCTGTGTCCTGGGCAGTCAGTCCATGCACTTGGGTACACCAGTAGTTATAATAGTTAGGTTCTGGATTGATGAGCGAATAGAATGTATCAACAATCTCTCCGTTCCGCACTATCACAATGCCGACGCTGCAAACGCTGCTTCGTTCGCAGTTGGCGGTCTCAAAGTCTATTGCTGCAAAATCTTTCATTTCTTATTCTTTATATTTGTTCCACATTCGTTTTATCTTACCTGCTATTTCCTTGCGTAGCCATATTGGTTTAATTACTTCCACATCTTCACCATTCCAAAGTATTTCCTGCTGAAAATCAAAGGTCGGTCGGATGTTCAGCTCAAAGATGCTGTATTCATCGGTTTGTTCGGTCTCACGCTGAGAGTGATGTAACGGAAGGTCTCTCATATAATTGGCTTGACCGGCAC
>JAGHSZ010000144.1 GCA_018065565.1 Candidatus Colivivens caballi | reverse complement strand
TTTTCAGTTACAATGGAACCCCATTGCGCCCTCAAATCGACAATACATCTGTTCAAAAACTAAGTCTGTTATCATCATAACGCTAATGAACGATTTGGGTTGAACTGTTAAGTGCTGGTCAGAGCATTATTTGATGCCAATCTTCTTTGCGATGTCCTTAGGCAGGGCATTCTTGTTTACGAGGAAGTCCATTGCCTTTGCAACGATGAAGTTTTCTGACATGTACCAAGTACCGTTGTATTCACCAGCCTTGCCCCATGAGTTCTTGACCATGTAGTACTTGCGACCGTTCTGGTCTTTTGCGATACCGTAGATGAGCATGCCGTGGTCATCAGTAAGTTCCCAGTTGTCGAATTCCTTCTGGCGCTGTTCCTGTGAAGGAGTCATTTCCTTTGCATTTACAGCGATTTCGCTGATTTTGCTCTTCTTCTCAGAAGCAGTGAGTTTGAGCCAGCGTGCCATGTCGCTGCCTTCGAGACCTTCTGGCTTCTTTGTGTCGATGAGGACAGCAAGACCCTGACGAGTGAATCCGTCTTCGGAAACATCGCCGCCCCAGGCAACAGTGTAACCGTTCATCACTGCATTGTCAATCACGCGTGCCATTTCTTCCATTGGAAGGTTCCAGCTGCCTGGCTGACGCCAGTTGTCCTGTACCTCAACAGGGAACTGCTCGTAGAATGGATGGTGAGTGTAAGAAGTGATTGAGATGTAGTCGTTCCAGTCGAGGCCGAGGCTTGCTGCGAATGACTTAGGAGTGTATTTCTTTCCTTCGTAGTTGAACTCTTCTGGACATTTGCCAAGATATGAGTCGAGGATTCCCTGGAAACCGTTCTTCCATGTTGGAGAGATGGTCTTTGCTGTGCTCTTTGCAACTGCATCAACATAAGGCTCGAGAACACTGAAAAACTCGTTGAAGTTGTTGAGTGTGTCGCCGTACATTGTACCTGGCAGTGGCATTGCCTCTTCTGGGCAGATTCCGTAGTTCTTCAATACATAGAGAACATCATAGGCTGAACCACCCTGTGAGAACTGTGCGTCGCCGTGCATGCGAACCTTTACGACTGCGCGGTCCATGTAGTTCTTGTTGCATACGAACATCTCGCAGAGGTCGTATGTCTTTCCGCTCTTCTTCAAGATTTCTGCCTCGAAGAATGAGAGGGTAGAGTAGTTCCAGCAAGTACCAGAGTGAGCCTGGTCCTTAACGCTTGTGATAGGGATTTCCTTTACAACAGTGAAGATAGGCTTCTCTTTTGGTTCGTCCTTCTTCTCCTGTGCGCAGACGCATCCGGCAACAGCCAGTGCAGTCATCAGTGCAAATGCTTTCTTCATAGTTTGCTTGTTTTTGTTTATATAAGTTTAGTTGTTATTTCCAGAGTGCAAAGTTAATAATAATTTGGCATTCGGCAATGTGGAAACAATGAAAAAACATTCTTTTGCAGTTGATTGCCGTGTGTTTGTTCTGCTTGGCGCACATGACTTCGTGTGCCTTTGTGATGTATTGGTGTGCTGTTTTTCTTGATGAATTGTCCTTTGGTTTGCTTTCGTGCGCATAGTTTTGCCTTTATGCGTTTGTCCTTTCGGTTTTTATTATTAACTTTGCACCGAATAATGCAACATCGGTTGCCCCTTGCTCCTTACATCCTTATAATATCTTTTAGCGCAAGGAGAACTGGGGCTGATAAATTGATATGATATGAAGATAATTGTATTGGCAAAACAGGTGCCAGACACCCATAATGTTGGTCCAGAGGCGATGACTCCCGAGGGGACTGTCAACCGTTCTGCCCTGCCAACTGTGTTCAATCCCGAAGACCTGAATGCCCTCGAACAAGCCATCCGGCTGAAAGAGCAGCATCCGGGTTCGACAATCACCATGCTGACCATGGGGCTGCCAAAGGCCGTTGAGGTCTTGAAGGAAGGTGTGTTCCGTGGCGCCGACGACGGTGTGCTTCTCACTGACCGCGCCCTTGGCGGAGCCGACACACTTGCCACCAGTTACAGTCTGGCGCAGGCCATTCGCAAGATTGGTGAATACGATATAATAATGTGTGGTCGTCAGGCCATCGATGGCGATACAGCCCAGGTGGGTCCGCAGGTGGCTGAGAAACTCGGTCTGCCGCAGATTACATACACCGAGGAAATCCTGTCGTGTGACGGACAGACCATTGTGTGCCGTCGTCACATCGATGGAGGCGTTGAAACCGTTGAGGCACCGCTTCCTGCACTTATTACAGTGAATGGTTCGGCTGCACCATGCCGCACACGAAATGTGAAGCGTGTCATGGCTAACAAGCACCGTGAATTTACTACATGGGGAGTTGCTGACATTGATGCCGATGCATCGCAGATTGGAAAGACTGGCAGTCCTACAAATGTGAAGGCAGTGAAGAGCATCATCTTTAAGGCAAAGGAGACCCGCACGCTCACAGCGTCGGATGCCGACATCAGCGCACTAATCAAAGAACTCAAAGAGAATAACACCATCTGATTATGAATAATGTATTTGTATATATAGAAATCTCTGAACACAACAAGGTGGCAGATGTAAGTCTGGAACTTCTGACAAAGGGACGCCAGCTTGCCACACAGTTGGGCGTTCAGTTGGAGTGTATATGCATTGGTTCGGGACTCGACGGAATCGAAAACCAGTTGATGCCGTATGGTGTTGACTGTGTCCATGTCTTTGATGACCCCCGACTGTTCCCTTACACCACTCTCCCACATGCATCTGCCGTCATCAACCTGTTCAAGGAGACACAGCCGCAGATTTGTCTGATGGGAGCCACTGTGATTGGTCGTGACCTCGGTCCGCGCGTGTCATCAGCCTTGCATTCCGGACTTACTGCCGACTGCACACAACTCGAGATTGACGACTTCGACATGAAGGTGAAGCAGGGCGATGAATTCATCACTCGTCACTATGACAACCAGCTGATGCAGATTCGACCTGCATTTGGTGGCTCTATCGTTGCAACCATTGTCAATCCCGAACACCGTCCGCAGATGGCAACCGTCCGCGATGGCGTTATGAAAAAAGAGATATTTGATGCCGGATATAAGGGTAGGGTGGTTCGCCACAATGCCGAAGACTACATTGATTCGACAGCTTTTGTCGTCCGTGTCCTCGACCGTCATGTCGAAGCCGCACGGCACAATCTCAAAGGTGCGAACATCGTCGTTGCCGGTGGCTACGGAGTGGGCTCGAAGGAAGGATTCGACCTCTTGTTCCAGCTTGCCCACGAATTGCATGCAGAAGTGGGTGCAAGCCGTGCAGCGGTCGATGCCGGATGGATTGACCACGACCGTCAGATTGGTCAGACAGGAGTCACCGTCCGTCCCAAGGTGTATATAGCCTGTGGCATCAGTGGTGCCATTCAGCACATCGCGGGAATGAAGGATGCCGGCATCATCATCAGCATCAACAACGACCCCGATGCTCCAATCAACCAGATTGCCGATTACAACATCTGTGGCACCATCGAAGAAGTCCTGCCAAAGATGATAAAGTACTATAAGCAATAGAAAGAACAGATATTATGGCCAATTCATATACTGATATACCTGAACTGAAATTCCATCTGCACAATGACGCAATGCGCCATATCGCAGAATTGAAGGAACAAGGATATGCCGATGCTGGCAAATACGACTATGCACCAGTTGACTTCGACGATGCAATGGATTCGTATGAACAGGTACTTGAAATCGTGGGCGACATCAATGCCAACATCATCGCACCGAATGCCGAAAGTGTTGATGCCGAAGGTGCTCATTGCGAGAACGGACGAGTGCGCTATGCCCAGAAAACTTATGAAAACCTCGATGCCATCAACAAGGCTGGTCTCAATGGCATGACCATGCCACGCCGATATGGTGGCCTGTCGCTCCCAGTTGTTGTCTATACCATAGCCAGCGAGATTGTCAGCGCAGGTGATGCCAGTTTCGAAAATGTGTGGAGTTTGCAGAACTGTATTGAGACACTCTATTGCTATGGCACAGAGGAACAGCGGCAGAAGTATATTCCACGCATCTGTGAGGGTGAAACAATGTCGATGGACCTCACCGAACCTGATGCGGGCAGTGACCTTCAAGCCGTGACTCTCCGTGCAACATACGACGAGGCAAACGACTGCTGGCGGCTCAACGGTGTGAAGCGTTTCATCACTAACGGCGACAGCGACCTACACCTTGTCCTTGCTCGAAGCGAGGAAGGCACCCACGATGGTCGTGGACTCTCCATGTTCATCTACGACAAGAGGAATGGGGGAGTGGATGTTCGCCGAATCGAAAACAAACTTGGCATACATGGCAGCCCAACCTGTGAACTGACATTCAAGAATGCGCGTGCCGAACTCTGTGGTGACCGCAAACTGGGACTCATCCGCTATGTCATGTCACTGATGAATGGCGCCCGTCTTGGTATTGCAGCACAGGCTGTCGGCATTCAGCAAGCAGCCTACGAGGAGGCAGTGGCATACGCCAACTCACGCCGTCAGTACGGTAAGGAAGTCATCAATTTCCCTGCTGTCTATGACATGGTTGCAACCATCAAGGCACGACTCGATGCTGGTCGCAGTCTGCTCTATCAGTGTGCCCGCTATGTTGACATTTACAAGAGCCTGGAAGACATTCAGCGCAGCCGTCCTCTCACTTCCGAAGAACGACAGGACATGAAGCGGTATCAGCGACTTGCCGATGCTTTCACTCCTTTGGCAAAGGGTATGAACTCGGAATACTGCAATCAGAGCACATACGACTGTATCCAGATACATGGCGGAAGTGGTTACATGCAAGAATATCGTTGCCAGCGGCTTTACCGTGATGCTCGAATAACAAGCATCTATGAAGGTACAACTCAGTTGCAGGTAGTTGCAGCATTGCGCTACATCACCAACGGAACATACTTCACCGTCATCAATGAACTTTCGGATGCAATTGCTGCACAACTCGACACTTGTGAGGGCTTCGACGCTACTGCATTCTGCTCACGGATTGCCGACATGAAGGCTCTGCTGGAACAATGTGTTGAATTCGTGAAATCCAAGAACGACCAAGACTTGCTTGACTATTGCGGTCGCAGTCTTTACGAAATGACATCATATATCATCATGTGCCAGCTGCTGTTGGTTGATGCAATGCGTTGTCCAGAACTTTTCCAGAAGAGTTTGACTGTGTTCTTCAATATTGCAGAAAGTGAGGCTGCCCGTCATTCAGTTTGGATAAAGGGCAGTGAAGCAAGTCTGGCAACACGCTGATTCCAGTTGCCCCATGATGCAAAACCAACTTATAAAGGGAGTGAAACGAGACTCTAAACCCCGTTTCACTCCCTTATTTTGTAAATAATTATCGATAATCAATTGTCAATTATCGATTTTTTGCTACCTTTGCACTCGCAAACCAATAATAAACCGCGCGTGTGGTGAAATTGGTAGACACGCCAGACTTAGGATCTGGTGCTTCACGGCTTGCAGGTTCGAGTCCTGTCACGCGCACAAGGTATGTGTTCAACTGTTCGGAAATGAATAGTTGAACACATTCTTTTTTGTCTGAGCGGCAAGAAATGTGTGAGCCTGGCGTGGGGACAATATTAAGTGATTCACGCAGATAACGCAGATTCCGAGGAATTGTTTTTCCTTTCAATCTGCGTTATCTGCGTGAGATGTATTATCCTTCATCGTTCTTCTCCCCGTCCACGAAGGAAGGGGATGGGTGAAGGTCGAATGTTATTTGATTGTTATAAAGATCTTGACATCGTAAGTGACGCTGCCCTTTGCTCCGTTAACTGTGATTGGAATAAGCATGTACCAATCGCCTACCATCGCTGATATTTCTGACATTTTGAGCTCACCGAGATTGGAAGTAATCATGCGGAGTTCTTTTTCTTTGTCACCGTCTATGATTTCAAAAGTCTTAAACGGATTGTTATAGGCATATTCAAAGGTATTGGCATTTACCCAGAGAATATCATCAGTCCTAATTTGATAACCTGCGTTTGACTCTGGAAGTTTCAGGTCGCTGACTTTGATTGTTTCTTCATAGACACTGCTTGCCTCTGCTTGATCCTTGATGTCATCAATGTCAATATTGATATCCCTGTCAGCAGCAACTTGAAAATCTACATCTCGGGTATTTTCGTATTCTAATTTGCATGCAGGGCTTTCTTTCAAAATTGCACCATCTTTATAGACACGGAAAACATAATCAAGACTGAATGAACTTGATGAAATGTCGTGCGTTTCTACATAATCGTTGAAGTCTTCCTTGAGTTGTTGCAATGCTCTGGTACCTTCAGCATACTTTGCCAATGCTGGTTCGTCGGTGTCGAAACTGCCTTTGCCGTTGTAGTTCTTGGCGAATTCGTCAACCATATCCTGAATCCATGTCTTGATAGGAACTTCTTCGGTAGGATAGATACCCCAGTTGTACTTGGTTAATGCATCATCGTCGTCGCTTCCGCATGAAACGAGAGCCAGTGTTGGCAGGATTAAGGCCAACATGAAATAATAGATTTTCTTCATTGTTAGTGTGGTTTGTTAAATTGTTTGTCTTAGAATGTGTTCATAAATCGCTGCAAAGATACAAACATTTGGTAATACTGCCAAATGTTATCGAACTTTTCTACAAATCACTTCGTTACTTGTCGCCATTTCGTGTAACTGTCCTTTCCACTGTCCTTCCCCAGTTCCCTTCCTTTCAGGACGGGGAGCGGAATGATGGTGCTTGTGACTAACTCTCACGCAGATTGCGCAGAATGAAAGGAAATCAGTTCGCTCCGTGAATTCTGTGAAATCTGCGTGAAGGATAAGGTGTATAAATCTGCGTGAACAAATCGATCATGCTCTATTTGAACAGTCTTTGTGCGAAGATTATCAGATAGTGACGCCAGTTTTTCCAAATGTGGCCGTCGTCGGATTCATGGTATTCGTATGGATATCCGTGGCGTGTGAGATATTTGCGGAGTCCCTCGTTCTGGGTGTAGAGAAAGTCAGACTTTCCGATGCCAATCCAGTAGAGCTGTGGCGTGTTCTTGCCCGAGAACAGTTCCTTGAATTGCTGCTGCGTCGTCTGGTCGTTCTCGATGCGCTGGTCGATGGGCTGGTTGTCGTTTCCGCCCATGTTGATGGCAGCCGAGAACAGTCCGATATATCCGAACTTGCCAGGATGCATCTTTGAGATGGCAAATGTGTGGAAACCACCCATTGACAGTCCGCAGATTGCTGTGTTTGATTTGCCTCTCTTCACGCGGTAGTGCTTCTCGACATAGTTCATGACATCCTGATATGCAGCCTCGGTGGTTGACTTGGCGCGTGAGTCGTTGTGTCCCATGAATGAAGGCTTGTACATGCCACGGTGCCATTCGCCAGGTGCTGCATCGGCATTGGCGTTGCCGTTTGTCATGACGACAATCATAGGCTCAGCCTTACCCTGGGCTATGAGGTTGTCCATGATTTGAGCAGCTCGGCCGAGTGACACCCATGCCTCTTCGTCGCCACCTGCACCATGGAGCAGATACAGCACAGGGTATTTCCCTCCATCTTCGTAAGTCGGTGGTGTGTAGATGGTCATTCGGCGTGTTGTGCCGAGAGTAGGGGAGTCGTACCACACCCTGCTGACATTGCCATGTGGCACATCGTTGACGGAGTACAGATTGCCGAAGTCGCCTTCCTGCTTGCTGATGATGAACATGTTGGTGTAGGACGCAATGTCGCGGTTTCGGTAGATGTTGGCAGGGTCGAGAATTTCCAGACCGTCAACCTTGAAGGAGTAGGAGTAGAGTTCGGGCTCGAGTACACTTGTGGTGTATGTCCATACCCCATTGTCGTTGTGCATCACGGCAGGATGTGCCTGGAAGTCTCCACTTACGGTGACATTCGATGCCTTTGGCGCAGAGAGCCGGAATGTGACTGTTCCGTCGTTGTTGACTTGTGGTGATGTGATGTCCTGTCGGTTAAAAAGTGCTTGTTGTGCACTGGCCGCTGTGCTTAGCAGAAAAGCAGCGGCAATGATTGCATGACTTTTCATTGTGACTATGATAGTTAGAATTGATGACGGTGCAAAATTATAAAAAGAAATTGAAAAAGGATAGCATTTCATACATAAAAACGAATAATCGCATCTTTTTTCCTTGTCTTTACACCTTAATTATTATATGTTGCGGTATAATGCCCCTCTCCGTCCGGTCACTCCCAATCCCTCCCTTGCAGGGCGGGGGTGGATAGATTGTAGGTGCAAGGATTATCATTCCCTTCTCTTGATGATAGCTACATTTTTCGAACACGAATCACACAGTGTTGAAAGCCGTTTGAGCGACTAAATGCAGGTCAATACCCAAATTTATTGCTGTATTATTTGCTGTTATGCTAATTATTTGTACCTTTGCAGCCAAATCGTGTTAGAGTGGAGAGGCTTAGAACTTATAGCGGAGAGTTGAGAGAACGAACCGGATGGTGCACTAACCTCTAATCGATAAAACTGATTAAGTCGGAAAGCGAAAGTGGATTAAGAAAACAATAATACATTAACACATTAATATCAATGACTATGAAGATTAAAAACATTATTGCAGCTATTGTGCTGGCTGTCATTCCTGTGATGGCATTTGCTCAGTCAGACATGACAAACGAAGAACACAGCAAAACTCTCGGTTACAAAATTGAAGTGGCAAAGGCTGAAATCAAGGCTATCAAAGCCAAACTCAAACTGACTCCACGCGACACTGACCTTCTGACCGAAAAGGCTCTCAAAGAGGACTCGCTGGCGGAGATGAAGACACAAAAGAAGACTATCGACACTGCAATCAAGGCAGAGAAGAAGTCTGTCAAGGCAAGCAAGGCTGCTGAAAAGGCAAGCAAGAAGAACGACAGTGCTTCGAAGGCTGCTGAAAAATTGAAGAGCGCATTGCTGATGACTGAACAGTCGAATGAACTGGTGAGCGACGAACTCGACAACAAAATCGAAGTGATGAAGGCAGAACTCAAATTGAAGGAAACACAGAAGAAAACTGATCCTGACAACATCACTCTCAAATCGCAGATTGCCACAACTAAAACCCAGATTAAGGAACTCAAGCGCCAGAAGAAAACCATCGACACTGCAATCAAGGCAGAAAAGAAGTCGGTAAAGGAAAACAAACTTGCAGAAAAGGCTCTTGAAAAGCACGAGAAGGCTCACGAAGAAGCTGAAAAACTTAAAGAGAAACTTTAAGAATACAAGGCAGATAGATAATTCTTTCACGCAGATTGCGCAGATTGAAAGGAAAAACAAATCCTAAAAATCAGCGCAATTTGCGTGACTTTTTTATACACCCACACTCTGTGTCCTCTCCATGTGCCGCATGCGCACTCTGTGAAAAGGTTTGTAAAAAATATAAATGAAAACCTTCTCTGCTGTTGAACACCTTTATTTTTTGAACACGAATTGTTTCCCTTTCATTCTGCTTGTCCACGTGAAGCAATTAGTAAAGTCGGTAATATTGGCATGTGCTTTGTTGCTATATAGCATGTATTTCCGTTGTTTTTGTGACATTTTGGCGTACCGTGGCTGTGGAATGTGTTTTGCTGATTAGCGGTTGAAAAAACAAATAAATAAAAAAGGAGGACTATTGATATGAATAATTATGGACAGCAAATGAATCAGGGTAATGGCGCAAACGACAATCTTGAAGCACTGAAAAAGTTTGCGACCAATCTGGTGGAGCAGGCCCGTCAGGGAAAACTCGACCCCGTGATTGGACGCGACGATGAAATACGCCGTGTGTTGCAGATACTGTCGCGCCGCACAAAGAACAATCCAGTGCTGATAGGTGAACCAGGCACTGGCAAGACTGCCATCGTCGAAGGACTTGCCCATCGCATTCTTCGTGGTGATGTTCCTGAAAACCTGAAACATAAACAACTCTATTCGCTCGATATGGGTGCACTGATTGCAGGCGCTAAATATCAGGGCGAATTTGAGGAACGACTGAAAAAAGTGGTCAATGCCGTGGTTGAGAGCCAGGGCGACATCATCCTCTTCATTGACGAAATCCACACCCTTGTAGGTGCAGGTCAGACTTCTGGCGCCATGGATGCAGCCAACATCCTGAAACCAGCGTTGGCGCGTGGCGAACTGCGCAGCATCGGTGCCACAACCCTCGACGAGTACCAGAAATACTTTGAGAAGGACAAGGCGCTCGAACGCCGCTTCCAGATTGTGATGGTGGATGAACCTGATGTGATGAGTGCCATCAGCATCCTCCGTGGACTGAAAGAACGCTATGAGACCCACCACAAGGTGCGAATCATGGACGATGCCATTATTGCGGCAGTGGAACTCAGCAACCGCTACATTTCCGACCGCTTTCTGCCCGACAAGGCTATCGACCTGATGGACGAGGCGGCAGCCCGTCTGCGTATGGAACGCGACTCTGTGCCCGAGGAAGTCGATGAAATCAGTCGTCGCCTCAAACAGCTGGAAATCGAACGCGCAGCCATCAAGCGCGAGGGTAACAAGGAGAAACTGGCACAACTGTCGGATGAAATCAAAACCATTCAGTCACAGTATGATGCACTTTACTCAAAGTGGCAGGACGAGAAGCGTGTGGTTGACCGCATACAGAATGCCCGTGCCCAGATGGAGCAACTTCGATTTGAGGCCGACCGTGCTGAGCGTGAAGGCGACTATGGTCGTGTGGCAGAAATTCGTTATGGCAAGATGAAGAACCTTGAAGAACAGATCCGTAACGACGAGCTCGCAGCCGATGCTGATGAGTCGCGAATGTTGAGAGAAGAGGTCACTGCCGACGACATTGCCGATGTGGTGAGCCGATGGACCCATATCCCAGTCAGTAAGATGCAGCAGAGCGAAAAGGACAAACTGCTGCATCTGGAGGAAGAACTGCACCGCAGAGTAATCGGACAGGACGAGGCAATCGGCGCTGTGAGCGATGCAGTGCGCCGTAGTCGTGCCGGATTGCAGGACCCTCGCCGCCCGATCGGTTCGTTCATCTTTATGGGACCTACCGGTGTGGGCAAGACCGAACTGGCAAAGGCGCTGGCGGACTATCTCTTCAATGACGAGGGACTGATGACCCGCATCGACATGAGTGAGTATCAGGAGAAATACAGCGTGAGCCGCCTCATTGGTGCTCCTCCCGGATATGTCGGCTACGAAGAAGGTGGTCAGCTGACCGAGGCAGTACGCAGAAAGCCATACAGCGTGGTGCTGTTCGATGAAATTGAAAAAGCACATCCCGATGTGTTCAACACTCTGTTGCAAGTGCTTGATGATGGCCGTCTGACCGACAACAAGGGCAGAACCGTGAACTTCAAGAACACAATCGTCATCATGACCAGCAACCTGTCGAATGACCAACTGCATCAGGTGATGCGTCCGGAATTCCTCAACCGCATCGATGAAATCATCACATTCAAACCCCTTGCAGAGAACGAGATACGACAGATTGTCCGCTTGCAGGTTGACGGAGTCATAAGGATGCTTGCCGATGAAGGCATCACATTGACTGTCACCGACCACACCATCGACTATCTCACCCGCGAGGGCTTTGACCCTGCCTATGGTGCACGTCCTGTCAAGCGTGCCATCCAGCAGCATCTGCTCAACCGCTTGTCGCGTATGATCCTTGCCGGCGAGGTCGATAAGTCGAAACCGATAACCCTCGACCTGTGATAAACCGCCCATAGCCCTTTCCACGCCTCTCCCCCCCCCTTGGGATGAATCCATCCCGATGGCTTCTTTCGTCAGTGCAGAACGATTGAGCAGCAACGGGGAGAAAACGGAAAGGGCTTGGGCTTTTTTTACCCATTTATTACTTTGTTTGTAAAAAATGAAAGGCTTGGCGCATAAAAAAGAAGCGATTTTCGCATAAAATTACGAAATACAGGCTCGACATTCCCAATTATTTCTTAACTTTGCTCACTAAATATATATTTGGATGAAGAAACTGACAAAGGAACTGAAAGTTGTTGTTGATGCCATTCAGGATAAGAAGGGCAGACGGATTCGTGTAGTTGACCTCAGAAAGACGGGTTATAGCCTCACTAATTATATGGTAATCTGTGAAGGAGGCACTCCAAATCAGGTCAGTGCCATCACACGCTCCGTGGGCGATAAGATGAGGGAGACACTCCGTGAATATCCTTTGGCTGTTGATGGTACACGCAACAACCTGTGGGTGGCGATGGACTATGCCGATGTCATTGTCCACATCTTTGTTCCTGACTGCCGTGAATTCTATGACATCGACAATCTGTGGGAAGATGCAGCACACATGGATGTGCCCGATGTCGATGCCGTTGCCCCAGATATGGTCAGTGACTGATTCCAGTACAGACCTGTTTACAATCTGAAAACCAAAAGAAACTGAATCTGAACTAAGCAACATCTAATAAACGAATATAATGTCAAAAGAACAAGATAATAACTCAAAGAATTCCAAAGGACGTAAACCTCGGTTCAACACCTCATGGATATACACCTTGCTTATGGTTGGTGTGCTGGCCTACATCTTCTTTGGCAGCTCATCGTCACATGGTGGCAAGCAACTTGCATATACCGACTTCCAGGCATGTCTCGACAGTGGGTATGTGAACGAGATACTTGTAAATAAGGACGACCTTACATTGCGCTTTGCCCTGAATGAAACGGGCGAACGCTATGTGTATGGCGATGTGCAGAAGGATAAGAGCAAAGCTCGCATCCCTGAAATCGAATTTGGTTCGGTAGATGTCCTTGAACAACATCTTGCTGCTGCAAAGGACAACGGACGCTTCGACGGCAAGGTTACATACGAGCGCGATAACTCATTCTTCTGGACCCTCCTTCTTCAAATTGGTCCTATCCTGCTCATTGTCTTTGTCTGGTTCTTCATCATGAACCGAATGGGCGGTGGCTCAATGGGCGGTGGCGGCATTTTCAGTTTTGGAAAGTCGAAGGCAAAGCTGTTTGACAACACTGACGACAAGAATGCCAAGATAACATTTAAGGATGTTGCCGGGCAGACCGAGGCAAAGCGCGAAGTACATGAAATAGTCGATTTTCTCAAAAATCCAAAGAAATACACCGAACTTGGTGGAAAGATTCCAAAGGGCGCGCTGCTTGTAGGTCCTCCAGGAACGGGTAAGACCCTGCTGGCAAAAGCAGTGGCAGGTGAAGCCGATGTACCATTCTTCTCAATGTCGGGTAGCGACTTTGTGGAGATGTTTGTCGGTGTCGGTGCAAGCCGTGTGCGCGACCTCTTCCAGCAAGCCAAGGCAAAGGCTCCATGCATCATCTTCATCGACGAAATCGATGCCATCGGACGTGCCCGTGGAAAGAACCTCAGCATGGGAGGCAATGATGAACGCGAGAACACTCTCAACCAGCTTCTGACTGAGATGGACGGTTTCGGCACAAACAGTGGTGTCATCATCCTGGCTGCGACCAACCGTGCTGAAATCCTTGATAAGGCACTTCTCCGTGCTGGACGATTTGACCGTCAGATACATGTTGACTTGCCCGACCTCAACGAGCGCAAGGCTATTTTCCATGTTCACCTTCGCCCAATCAAGATTGACGAGACGGTCGATGTTGATACACTTGCACGCCAGACCCCAGGCTTCTCGGGTGCCGACATAGCAAATGTTTGTAACGAAGCAGCCCTGATTGCAGCCCGCAATAACTCACAGTGGGTGAATAAACAGTGTTTCCTTGATGCCGTTGACCGCATCATCGGTGGTCTGGAAAAGAAGACAAAGGTGATGACTGATGCCGAAAAACGTACTATTGCACTCCACGAAGCAGGACATGCTACAATCAGTTGGTTCTGCCAATACGCCAACCCACTTGTCAAGGTGACTATTGTGCCTCGTGGTCAGGCTCTTGGTGCTGCATGGTATATGCCAGAGGAACGACAAATCACCACAAAGGAAGAAATGCTGGATGAAATCTGTGCAACCCTTGGTGGTCGTGCAGCCGAGGAACTTTGCACTGGTCGCATCTCAACTGGTGCCATGAACGACTTGGAAACTGTGACCAAGCGTTCTTATGGCATGATTGCTTATGCTGGTATGAGCGACTCACTGCCAAACCTTTGCTACTACAACAATGACGAGTATTCGTTCAGTAAACCATACAGCGAACATACAGCAGAACTTATTGACGAAGAAGTCAAGAAACTCATTGCTGAACAGTATGCCCGTGCGAAGCAGATTCTGCTTGAACACAAGGATGGTCATGAACAGTTGGCTCAGTTGCTCATTGACCGAGAAGTTATCTATGCCGAGGATGTTGAGCGCATCTTTGGCAAGCGTCCTTGGATTTCACGCACAGACGAAATTCTTGCTGCCAACGAGGATAATCCTCAGATGACAGACGACGAGATGAACCACGAAAACGAAAATGCAGAAATCATTCGCAAGAAAGTGATTGATGCCGTTCTCGAAAAGCAGAAGAATGGTGACAATGCAGGTGCTGCCAATGCCGATTCGGATGCACAGCATACATCAGCACAGTCTTCCCAGCCTGTGCCTCCATTGCAACCAACTCAATCTGAGCAGTCTGCGCAGCCATCACAGTTTGCACAACCGTCGCAACCATTACAGTCGGTACAGTCATCTCAGCCTGCACAGTCTGCACCCTCTGACGCTTATGTCAGAACAGAAGAACCAAAGCCATTTCAGGAGCTGAAAGTGACAACATTTGAAAACTCTTATGAGGAGACTTATGTCGCTGATGCAGCAGAACTGGAAATGCAAAATCCAGCCGAAGTTGCAGCCACTGCTGATGAGCTTGGTGGTGCTGATGGTGTGGATGCTGCTGACGAACTGGATGCTGAAATCCCACCTTATGACCCATTTGCATTTGATGGAGCCGACGATGCACCTGTAAATGCTGCCGTAGAGACATCTGAATTCCAGCAAGATTATGCCCAGGACATATCTCAGGTGGCAGAGGCAACCCTTGCTACACAACAGGTGGCGGTGGAATCAGTTGCAAATGAATCAGCAACAGAAACATTTGATGATGCTGCTGCTGTTGATGCTGCTTCTGCCGATGCTACAACAGCTGAAACCATTGACACTGCTGCCGCATCCGTTGAAACTGTTGCAACCGATGTGACTTCCCCAACTGCTTCCCCAACTGCCGTACAGACTGCTGTTGCAGACGAACCAGCACCTTCTGCACCAAAGCAGAGCAAGAAGAAATCTGCCGCAAAGCAGTCGGTTGTGAATAGTCGCTCTGCCGATGCTCCACAGGAATACACTCTGTTTGGCTGGTGATGCAATGAGCGTCATCGTCATATAGATATCTTCGAAATGAATTCGAAATGAACAAGGACAATTAATCACAATGAACAATCTAACCATACGAAGCATTACTGGACTCATCTTTGTTGTAGTCGTGATAGGCTGCATACTGTGGAATCCGTTTGCTTATGCCACGCTGTTTGCACTGATCACAGGACTGACCACTTGGGAGTTCTGTTCACTTATGAACCGTCATCAGAACTGTCAGATAAACCGGGTGATAACCACCACCGCATCCGTTTATTTCTTTGCTGCTGTGATGGCATTCAACATGAGCGTGACTGGTGCCGAAGTGTTCATCCCATACTTGCTGACAATTGTATATTTGTTCATTAGCGAACTATATTATAAGGAGAACAACACACTTCTCAACTGGGCATATACAATGATGGCTCAGCTCTACATCGCTTTGCCTTTCGCACTGCTTAACTTCCTTTCATTTTTCAATGTAAGCATGGATGTTGGGGCACACGATGTATTCTATAATCCAGTATTTACTCTCTCAGTCTTCATCTTTATATGGGTTGGCGATTCAGCAGCCTATGTCTTTGGTTCATGGCTGGGCAAACACCGTTTGTTTCCACGCATATCACCGAAGAAATCGTGGGAGGGTACCATCAGCGCACTTGTTATGGCAGTAATTGTCTCACAGGTTATTGCCACTTATTTCCCTTATTTCACTACTACCACTCAACTGTTTAACCGGCTTGCCTGGGCAGGACTTGCTCTTGTCGTAGTTGGCTTTGGCACTTGGGGCGACCTTGTTGAGTCGCTTATCAAGCGCAAGCTCGGTATAAAAGATTCAGGTACTGTACTGCCAGGGCACGGTGGACTTCTCGACCGCTTTGACAGTTCGCTCATCGCCATTCCTATGGCTGCTGTCTATATTTACACATTGAACCATTTTTTGCTGTAAAAGGCACTCTAATTAACTTAATACATTATGGAAGAAAACAATGTAACACCCGCACTCGAAGAACAGACAGTTGCACAGCCAGCTGCTATGTCCGAGGAAACTCCTGTAGAGAACGCAACACCTGAGACTGCACCAGTTGCATCAGATGTTGAAACAGACGAACAAGAAGTAACAGACGAACAGGAAAGTACTTCTGAAGTATCAATCCCTGACACAAAGGAGGGAATTGTCGAACGCATCAAGCAACTTGCCGAGGGCGATGGCGACATTTCACGCCAGGAGGTCGATCTTCTCAAAAGCCATTTCTATCGCATCCTGAAAAACGAAAGTGAGGCCGCTTTCAAGGCTTACACCGACGGTGGTGGCGAGGCCGAGGCATACATGCCAACACCCGACCCACTTGAACAAGTGTTTAAGGAGCAGATGAACATCGTTCGTGAAAAGCGTGCAGCATTGCATGAGGCACAGGAGAAGGCAAAGGAAGAGAATTATCTCAAGAAGGTGCAGATAATCGACAAGATTAAGCAGATTCTCGATACTCCTGACGAGGTGAACCGTTCATACAATGACTTCCGCCAGTTGCAGCAAGAGTGGAACACAATCAAGGAGGTGCCTGCTGAAAAGGCTACTGAACTCTGGAAAACATATCAGGTGAATGTTGAGAAGTTCTATGATACACTTAAACTCAACAATGAGTTCCGTGCATACGACTTCAAGAAAAACCTCGAAATGAAGACTGCACTCTGCGAGAAGGCTGAGGCACTTGCTGCTGAGACCGATGTTGTTGGCAGTTTCCGCAAGTTGCAGCAACTCCATCAGCAGTTCCGTGAAATCGGACCAGTGGCAAAGGAACTCCGCGAAGAAATCTGGAACCGTTTCAAGGAGGCTTCAACTGTAATCAATAAGCGTCATCAGGACTTCTTTGAAGGACGCAAGCAGCAGGAACAGGAAAACCTCGACAAGAAGACGGTTATCTGTGAGACTATCGAAGCTATCGACATTGAGGCGCTCAAAACATTTGCAAACTGGAATGAGGCTTCTGAAAAGATTACACAGTTGCAGGCTGAATGGAAGACCATCGGTTTCGCTCCACAGAAGATGAACCAGAAGATTTACGACCGCTTCCGTGCTGCATGCGACAAGTTCTTCCAGACGAAGGCTGAATTCTTCAAGAGTGTACGCGACAACCTCAACGAGAACCTTCGTCGCAAGAAGGAACTCTGTGAGAAGGCTGAGGCTCTCAAGGACAGCACCGACTGGAAGGCAACTACCGATCTGCTTGTTGCTCTTCAAAAAGAGTGGAGAACCATCGGCGCAGTGCCAAAGAAGCAGAGCGACGAAGTATGGGCACGCTTCAATGCTGCTTGCGATGCATTCTTTGAGAACAAGAAGGCAAATACTTCAAGTCAGTTTACTGAACAGAACGAGAACCTGGAAAAGAAACGCTCCATCGTAGAACGCCTTGCTGCCATCGTGCCAGAAGAGTTTGGCGACAACCTTCGTCAGCACCTTCGTGATGCCCAGGCTGAATGGGATGCCATCGGACATGTTCCATTCAAGGAGAAGGACAAGGTGTTCAAGGCTCTCCGCGAGCAGATGGACCGTCTCTATGGCTATCTTGGTGAAAACGCATCACGCCGTCGAGTTGAACGCTTCAAGAACGAACTCAGCAACGGCAACGGCAGCAATCTGCGTGACCGCCTTGCTCGTCAGGCTGAAATCCTTCAACAGGAAATCAAGACATACGAGAACAACCTCGGTTTCCTCAACCTTTCAAAGTCAAAGAGCGGTAATGCCCTCGTTGATGAACTCAACCGCAAGATGGACAAACTCCGTGCTGACCTCAAGGAAATCAAGGAGAAAATTGCTGTGGTAGATTCTCAGGACAAGGAAGACTGATAACCGATTGCTTATAAAACAATGATAACTGAAATGATTCCCAGTGGTTTCGTGTCACTGGGAATCTTTTGCTTTTAGATTGTTGATAAAGGACACTTGGTTTATTGGTAAAGGACACTGCTATGAATACTAAATACTCCTTACTGGCGATTATGTTATTAGATGTCATTTTCAGTGTTCTGATGTTTGCTTCGTGGAATGAACCCCCACAATTTGTATGAGATTCATTATCCAAATAAACCGGAACTAACAATTATGGCAAAATCACTTTTAATCAAAGACACGATTCACATATGATAAATTGTACTTTTATAAATTAGTAATCATCTAACGAAAGATAATAATGAGCACTTTCAATACATAAGGATATGGGACTATTATTCGTGTTGATACTTTGTTTATTAGGTTTGGGAGTTTTATCCTTAGTGATTGGAATTCCTAGTTTAATACTTGCCGTCTATCTTAAAAAACAAAAGCAAATCAAAGTAAGACTGCTGGCTTGGTATCTTGCGCCTGGTATTTTGATTGGATGTTTTGGACTATTGTTTGCCACAGAAAATGTTCTACACTCTATTATAACAGATTCAGATGTTGGTATAGGCGATTATGCAAGCGTCAACATCAACGATAAGTATCATCTATATTGGATTGATATCCCCGACTGGAAGATTGGTACAATAGAATCTGACGAAAAAACATTTTATCATATACAAGAGATTCTGACGCATAACGACACTTTAGTGTTTACGTCCGAAATTAATGGATATTCACCAGATTCTACTTATTATGTTTTGAATCAACTTAAAGCAGACGAGGCATTAGCACTTGATTCTGCCAAGTCAACAAAAACATTATGGGACAAATATGCTATAACGCATAAAATTGATCGTAATAAAGTCTGCACCTGTGATGAATATTACTGGAAAGAAGGGAAGTATTTCTTCTGTGGATCAATTATTCTCAATTTATTGATAATTACCTTTGTATTAAAAAGATATGGAAGAAGACTGTTTCTTAAGAAAGAATAATAAAATATGAAAAGTTTACTTATAAAAGACACAACTATGTCAGAGCGAATTGACATAGTGAAGAGTTCGCTTGACTTTGGCGATGGTGAGTGTGAAGGTGTTGACATGGATGACCTGTACGATGACTACATCTTTGGCCGAAAGGAACTTGCTGACATCAATCGTGAGTTCAGCGAGAAGAATGCAGGGATAGTGCTTGCAGGAGAAATCAATAAACCATCGAGTTGCGAAAACTGAATTGAAGCGTATGGAAGACTGGAAACTGGCATTGAGCGCATTGACTGGCGTTCAGCCATCGGACGAACCAGCAGAACAAACTGTTGTCGAGAAGAATAAGCGTGTGGGGGTGGTCTATTCCACTAATCCCGACTATGCATACGATGATGACACACAGCCACAGGCTGCCACCTTGCCAAAGAATCAGCAGAAGTTGCGTCTGAGTATGGAACGCACCGGCCGTGGTGGCAAAACCGTGACCATCGTCAGAGGGTTTGTTGGCACTGACGAGGATATGGCTGCATTGTGCAAACTCCTCAAACAAAAATGCGGAGTAGGTGGTGCTGTAAAGGATGGCGAAATCATCATCCAGGGTGACAAACGCCCAATGCTGCTGAACATACTCAAACAAGAAGGCTATACACAGACGAAGTGACAACATGAATCGGGACTTGAAGCAATATGTCGAAACGGAGATTCTGCCGATGTACGACGGCTTTGATGCCGCTCATCGTCTCGACCATGCAATGATGGTCATAGAGCAGAGTCTGAGGCTTGCTGCCATTGTCAACCTGTCGCCTGATTATACGGAACCAGATGGGACGAAGACTCGCGTGGACGAGGACATGGTCTATGCCATTGCTGCCTATCACGACACGGGTCTCACTGTTGACCGCAAAAACCACCACACAGAGTCTGCCCGCATAATTCGCAGTGACAGTCGTCTTCGTCAGTGGTTTACTGCCGAACAGATTGAGATTATGGCAGATGCTGCCGCCGACCACCGTGCGTCGGCGAAGTCGGCACCTCGCTCTGTCTATGGCATGATAGTGGCAGAGGCCGACCGATACATCGACCCGCTGACCATTATCCGCCGTACTGTCCAGTACGGTCTTGCCAATTATCCAGAACTCGACAAAGAGGGACACTACCGCCGTGCACTTGAACACATGCACGAGAAATATGCAGAAGGTGGTTACCTTCGGCTGTGGATTTCCGAGTCACCAAATGGTGAACGGCTTGCCTCTCTGCGCCATATAATTCGTGACGAAAACCATTTTCGCGAGTGTTTTGAGCAGTGCTGGAACGAAAATATGGGTTAGTCGTGCTGCCATTCGCTCTTTTTTTCTTAACTTTGCACCGTCAAATGACAGACAAGGCACTGACTCGGGGTGGACAATTTCATAGCGCGAGTCAGTGAACATCAGTTCAAGTTTCGCTCAACTTGTACGAAAAAAACGAATGACGCATCGGGACTTTGTCCCTGCGAACCTAAATGAAAGGGGTGCTACGCCAGTGGCTGAGAACATACCCTAAGAACCTGATCGGGATAATGCCCGCGGAGGAATGTCGTATGAAAATAATTTTTGCAGGAGTCCTCAGCATGACTCTGTTTGCAGTTAATCCATTGATGGCTGCAAATGAAAATGCTGATAGTTTGAAACTTGTTGACCTCAACGAGGTAGAGGTGCTGGCTGTCCGTGCGGGCAGTTCTGTCCCTGTGGCATACACCAATATGACTCAGAAGGACTTGAAGCAGGTGAACTATGGTCAGGACATGCCTTATGTGCTTGGCATGACTCCGAGTGCTGTCAGCACAAGCGATGGCGGTGCAGGCATCGGTTACACCAGTCTGCGCATCCGTGGCACCGATGCCACGAGAATCAACATCACAGCCAACGGCATTCCGATCAATGACGCTGAAAGTCACTCTGTCTATTGGGTGAATATGCCCGACATGGCTTCGTCAACCAACGACCTGCAAGTGCAGCGTGGGGTGGGGACATCGACCAATGGCGCAGGTTCATTTGGTGCAAGCATCAACATGAAAACCACAGCCTGCCGCACCGAACCCTATGCTGGCATCGATTTGTCGTGGGGCTCGTTCAACACCCACAAGGAGACGGTCAGTGCCGGTACCGGAATGCTTGCCGACCATTTCACTTTCGACATCCGACTGAGCGACATCGGCTCGGACGGCTACATCGACCGTGCCAGTTCAGCGCTCAACTCATATTATCTGCAAGCCGGATGGTTTGCAGGGAGTTCGTCGGTTCGTTTCATCAGTTTTGGCGGTAAGGAGAAGACATACCACGCATGGAACTATGCGTCGCGTGAAGAAATGCAGCAATACGGACGCACTTACAATTCATGTGGCTATATGTTCACTGACAGCACTGGGGTTCAGCACTTTTATGACAATCAGGTTGACCTCTACACTCAGTTGCACTATCAGCTCCACTTTGCCACCGCACTCACTTCGCGCCTCCATCTCAATGCGGCATTGCACTACACCGACGGCAGTGGCTACTATGAGGAGTACAAGGCGAAAAGTCCTGATTACATCCGAAGGAAACATTCAGATTCCGGTTTCGGTGGAGGTGTGTTCTCACTTGCTGCAATGCTCAGCAGCGTGAAACTCACCCTTGGCGGTGCCCTCAATCATTACACAGGCCGTCACTATGGGCGCTACCTGTGGCAGGAGGCCAATCAGTTTGGACTGAATCCGCAGCAGGACTTCTACCGCAGCAAGGGCAAGAAACTGGATGGCAATGTGTATCTGAAAGCTGAAATCCGTCCGTTCTCTTCGTTGATTCACGACGGCAGCGACCTGTCGCTCTATGCCGACATGCAGTATCGCGGACTGAATTACCGCCTGGTGGGTACTGGCAGCAACTGGTACGACGATGGTCAGCAGCATTTCGACATCGACGAGTCGTTTCATTTCTTCAATCCCAAGGGAGGTGTGAACTGGCAGATAAATCCTGCACATCGGCTGTATGCCTCGGTCGGCATTGCACACAAGGAACCAACTCGCAACAACTATACTGACACTTATCTCACAGAAATGCCACGCAGCGAACGACTCACTGACTATGAACTGGGCTATGCCATGCAACTGACACCCGAGTCGGATGAACGGCTGACAGCGGGCATCAACCTGTATTACATGGACTATCGCGACCAACTGGCACTGACAGGTGCGCTCAACAACATTGGCGAGGCCATAAGCGAGAATGTGCCCGACAGCTACCGAATGGGTGCCGAACTGATGGCAGGCATCGAGTGGCACGACTTTCACTGGAATGTGAATGCCACACTGTCGCGCAACCGAGTCAAGATTGGCGACCGATGGAACCGCCTCTCATTCTCGCCTGAAATCATTGCCAACAGCAACATCGGTCACCGCTTTGGTGGACTCGATGTCAGTCTGCACAGTCAGTATGTGGGCAAGCAGTACATGAGCAACCTCGACGATGAACGGCACCGGCTCGATGCCTATTTCGTCAGCAACCTCAATGTGAACTACACCTTTAAGCATCTTCTTGCAAAGTCGATGACAGTCGGCGCAACCGTTTACAACCTTTTCGACGAAGAATATGAGAACAACGGATGGGCAGACGGACCATACACGGGATATGCTGCCCAGGCTGGCATCAACTTCCTGCTTCATCTGAGCATGGAGTTCTGAGAAAGTTAAAAATTATGCAATTGGCCGTTGGCCATTAGCCATTGGCTTCTCTCCACTTTTCACTCTTCACTTTTCTCTTTTCACTTGCGAAGCATTACTCTTCACTTTTCACTTAAAAAATGGAACATACACTTCAATTTCTGGCACAGCACTGGATGGAACTTCTTTCAGCCATCCTCGGAATCATCTACATGATTCAGCAGTCGAAAACCAGTGCGTGGATGTGGGCAACAGGCACTGTGATGCCGCTGATCAAACTGTTTGTAGATTTCGACTCTGGACTATATGCCGACTTCGGCATGCAGCTCTATTACATCATCATCGCCGTCTATGGTTTCCTGATGTGGCGGCGCAAGCGATGCGTGGTCGATACCGAAGGCTCGCACCAGGTTGCCTCCCTTCCGGTGACAAATATGCCCCGCCGCTACTGGCTGCCAGTCATGGGCGTGCTGGTCGGCTGCTGGCTGCTGATGGCATATCTGCTGACACTGACCGACAGCGATGTGGTCTGGATTGATTCGCTCAACACCGCCTTGTGCATCATCGGTATGTGGACCTGTGCACGCAAGTATATAGAAAACTGGTGGTTCTGGATTACCTACGACCTAATCTGCGTTCCCCTCTATCTCTATAAGGAACTCTATTTCTGGGCAATCATGGCTGTGGTCTATATCATCCTTGGCATTTATGGATGGCTGAAATGGCGACGGTTGATGGCCGAATGACTGAATGTCATGAGGCTTGCAACGACTCGGCGTTTATGCCGACAAAGGAGTTTTTACTACTTCAAATAGGTACAGACTATCGGCTGCAATTGCCATAAATCATCACGAGCGTTCATGTTTTCATTCATGAGCGCTCGTGTTTTGCTTTTCGAACGCTCGTGTTTTGCTTTTCGAGCACTCGTGTTTTGCTTTTCGAGCGCTCATAAACTATAAAAAGGTGTACACCTTCTTTGCGTTTGGTGTACACCTTTCTTGAATAAGCTGTACACCTTTTTTTCGTAAGGTGTACACCTTTTTGTATTATCGACCGCACGATTTGACATTTACGAGCGCTCGTGAGGGTCTTTGTCTGCGCTTGTGAGAGCCTTTATGTGCGCTTGTCAGAACAAAATTCTGTTAGGCTGTGATGTGCAGCGTGCGTCATTCGTGTTGCTGGTGAAAAGATATTCACATTGGCATTATTCGGCAACGAAACCGTCTATTTGCTGACAGGTTGCAATTTCAGTATGCCGATGGAGTTCTCTGGCAAGGTGAATGTGAATGCCTTCTGCACATTGCCTATGTTGGTGGTGTGTGGCACCACTGTCTCGTCGTAACTGAATCGAGGGGCAAAATCTGGGAATCCTCTGCCGCGGCGCTGACTGTCGGCGTTTGGTGCTTCGTAGCTGGAATAGTGGTTTGCGTCGCCTTGGTTGATGACTGATGTGTCGTGTGATGAAACAAACTCGAAGGTGGCGGCATATTCACTTGTGTTGTCAAGTGTCACATTGAGAACTTTGTCAGCCTGCTCGGCATTGACCATCTTGACAAAGATTTCGCCTGTCATGCTGTCGATGGTTGGCGAGGTGAATACGAGGGTGTCGGTTGCACCTTCGTCTGTTATGTCAGACATGGCAAATGCCTTGTCGCCTGCTTCTGAGAACAACTGCTGATAATAATAGTTGCAGCTGTGCCACATTCCGCGGTTGTCGAACCAGATGAGGTTTGAACCCCATTTGTTGTACCCCTTCTTGCAGAGCAGAGGCGCATATGCTGCCATGACCACCATGTCGGAGTTGCGTTCGAGGCTGGTCCAGTAGGCTGCTTCTGCCATTGCTGATGCATAGTTGTTGTTCGATGAGTTGTTGGCAAATTCACCGACAAACACGCGGGTAGGGAGGGCACGGTCGTATGTGTGTCCTTCGCCGCCACGCACTTTACCGTTGTCGTAGCGGTCGCGGTGAGTGTAGAACCACTTGTCGTTCTTGTAGTAGTGCTCATCGACATAGGTGTCAGGATAGTTCGCATCAATCTGAGCATAGTTAGCATCAAGTTCGCGTCCTGCATCCGATGCTCCGGCAGTCGAGATGATTACGATGTCAGGGTATTTTGCCTTGATGGCTTTGTACATGATGTCGAACCGCTCCCAGAATTCCTTGCCCTGGTTTTCGTTTCCGATGCCAAGGTATTTGAGGTTGAATGGTGCTGGATGTCCCATTTTTGCACGCTTGCTTCCCCATTCGCTCGATACATCTCCGTTGCAGAACTCGATGAGGTCGAGTGCATCTTTCACATATATGTCGTAGAAACGCTTGCGGTCGGCCTCGGTTTCGAGTGGGGCGATGTAGTCGTGGCGGACAAACTGGCATGTCACTCCGTTGTTGAGGATTGGCATTGGCGATGCTCCAAGGGCTTCTGCCATAAGGAAATATTCATAGAATCCGACATACTGTGATGACCAGTAGCCCCAGTGATTGCGGAATCCGATGCGTTCCTCTGGGTCGCCGATACTGTTTTTCCAATATACTTGCCCAAAATAGTTTGGACCTTCGGATGCACAACCGCCAGGGAAACGCATGAACTTTGGATGCAGTGCGGCAAGGGCTTCGAGCAGGTCTTTGCGGAACGGACCGTTTTTGCCTTCATTCCAGAGTGTGGAGGCTTCGGGAAGGAGTGTCACAAAGTCGAGGTAGAACACGCCTTTGCTGTCAGCCACGATGGCAAGTCGGCTATCGACCGAACGCTCAGCTTTGAGCTGACCTGCGTATTTCTGCCATTCGTCGCCGATGTTGTTGAATATGACAGTGTTTGAGTTTGCTTTGCCGTCCTTATCTTCAAGATAGACCTTGATGGTGCCTGTGTATTTTTCTCCTTGCAGATAGAGTCCCAAGTCGTAGGATGTGTTCTCAACTGCCGGTATGGATGGTGTCTGTGTGTTGTTGGAATAGGAACCTCCCCAGCGACCTGGACTTGGAGCGATGCCGTAGCCATTTGCGGCAATGCCGAATCCTGCACCAGGATTGCTGATGTCAAATCGCACACAATACTGCATGTATCGCAGTTCGTCGTCGTATTTGTCGTCTGGGTCGTAGTCGTAGTAGCGTGTGAGTTTGCGCAGTGGGTGGTCGCTTACGACTTTTGCCGAACCTTCGCTGCCTTCGCCTTTGACCACTGTCCAGCCGAAGAAGATGGTGTCGGACTTCGAGAACTCTCCGTCTGGTCCCTGTGGCACATTGTATGCCTGGAACGAGTTGTTCTGGATGAGCTGGGCGCAGATGCCTCCGTCGAGCGACTGGTTGATGTCTTCGAAGAATATGCCGCTGAGGGTAGGGCTGATGCTGATTCCCGTCTGTGCTGTGTTGAGTGTGACTTTGCGCTGCTCTGCCTTGGCGAATCCTTTCAGTTGCAGCATCTTTTCAGCCATGCGGTAACCCATGAGGCGCATTCCTTCTGTGCTGAAATGAAACTGGTCGCCGGTGGATTGGCAGCCGAGTGATGAGATGATGTATGAGTTGGGCAGAACCTTTGGCAGGTTTGGCAAAATCTTTTCGTTGAAGGCATAGCACACACCTCCCTGCTCCTTGCTTTTTAGTTCGCCTGCAAGCAGTGGCACATCTTTCGGTTTCAGTTTCAAGTCCTTGCACAGGTCGTGGTAAATCTTGCTGAGTTTGTTGGGCCATTCTGGGTCGTCGCTGTTCGATTCGCCCTGGTGTACCAGTATGCCTTTGATGACTCCGTCCCGCTGTGCGAGGCGTGCCATTTCGACCAGGCGTTGATATGGATTGCCGTCATAACTCTTGACGATGTCTTTCATCCAGTCGCGCTCGTTGTCGATGTATGGCTTGTAGTTGTCTTTGTCCCACAACTCAATCTTGGCTCCTGCAACTGAGACATTGATGACGCCCACACGATAGTCGGCTGGCATCGCTTCAATCATCTTGCGACCAAAGAAATCGACTGGTCCCATGTTGTTGTTCTCGCGGCATATTGGTGGGATGGCTGTGTACCAGTTGCCTTTGGTGCGGTTGTATCGTGGCATGTCGGTTGCTGCCATAAATTGGAAACGGGGGTCGTTCCATTCTTTGTCCTTGTCGGTCGGGATGGCACCTGCTTCCATGTTTGACTGTCCGAAACAGAGATAGATGTGGAACTTGGGGTCTGGCTTTGCCTGTGCTGTGCCGATGCTTAACAGGATTGTCAGCAGTGGTAGGGCTATTGACAAAAGTGAAGAGTGATGCTTGAATTGTGTCATAGTTTAAAGTGTAAAAAGGGAGGCCCTCCCCATCCCTCCCTTTCAGGGCGGGGGCAGAATGATGCTGGATGTGGGATTGACAAGTAACCACTCCTCGTCCTGAAAGGAAAAGGTTGGGAGAAGGTCAGTTAATAATAAAAACGAAAGGTGTGCATTCTTGGGGAACGCACACCTTTGTGAAAATATAAAACCTTCCGTAAAAACGGTGGAGATTATGTTCAGCAGTTATTCAGCGCTTTCACCCTTAGTCATTTCGGCTTTGAGAGCTGCAAGTGCGTCGATGTCGCCGAGAGTGGTGCTGGCTGCCTTGTTCTGGATTGCAGGAGCTTCTTCCTTCTTAGCCTTAGGTGCCTTCTTTGCTGCTTCCTTCTTTGCTGCGCGTTCTGCTGCACGCTGAACATCTTCGAAGATGCGGCTGTGAGAGAGGATGATACGCTTAGCGTCCTTGTTGAATTCGATAACCTTGAATTCGAGAGTTTCACCGAGCTGAGCCTGGCTGCCGTCTTCCTTAACGAGGTGCTTAGGAGTAGCGAAACCTTCAACGCCCATTTCGAGCTGAACTACTGCGCCCTTGTCGAGAACTTCGATAATCTTGCCTTCGTGAACTGAATCCTGTGTGAACACTGTCTCGAAGTTGTCCCAAGGGTTCTCTTCAATCTGCTTGTGACCGAGGCTGAGGCGACGGTTCTCCTTGTCGATGTCGAGTACCTGAACTTCGATTTCTGCGCCAATCTGAGTGAACTCTGATGGGTGCTTGATCTTCTTTGTCCAAGAGAGGTCAGAGATGTGGATCAGACCGTCAACTCCTTCTTCGATTTCTACGAACACACCGAAGTTAGTGAAGTTGCGAACCTTTGACATGTGGTTGCTGCCTACTGGGTACTTCTCTTCAATCTTCTCCCATGGATCTTCGCGGAGCTGCTTGATGCCGAGTGACATCTTGCGCTCGTCGCGGTCGAGGGTGAGGATGACTGCTTCAACTTCGTCACCAACCTTCATGAAGTCGGTTGCTGAGTGGATGTGTGCAGACCAGCTCATTTCGCTTACATGGATAAGACCTTCTACACCTGGAGCGATTTCGATGAATGCACCATAGTCAGCCATAACGACAACTTTACCCTTAACGACGTCACCAACCTTGAGGTCAGCAGAGAGTGCTTCCCATGGATGTGGAGTGAGCTGCTTCAGACCGAGTGCGATGCGCTTCTTGTCTTCGTCGAAGTCGATGATTACGACATTGATCTTCTGGTCGAGTTCTACGACTTCCTTTGGATCGCTTACGCGGCCCCAAGAGAGGTCAGTGATGTGGATGAGACCGTCAACACCGCCGAGGTCGATGAATACACCATAAGATGTGATGTTCTTGACAACACCTTCGAGAATCTGACCCTTTTCGAGCTTACCGATGATTTCCTTCTTCTGTGCTTCGATTTCAGCTTCGATGAGAGCCTTGTGTGAAACAACAACATTCTTGAATTCCTGATTGATCTTGACAATCTTGAAGTCCATTGTTGTACCAACAAATGTATCATAGTCGCGGATAGGCTTAACATCAATCTGGCTTCCTGGGAGGAATGCTTCTGTGCCGAAGATATCGACAATCATACCACCCTTAGTGCGGCACTTGATGAATCCCTTTACGATTTCGTCAGCGTCGCATGCTGCATTGACGCGGTCCCATGAGCGTGCCTGGCGTGCGCGTTTGTGTGAAAGGAGGAGCTGGCCCTTCTTGTCTTCCTGGTTCTCGATATAGACTTCTACCTTGTCGCCTACTGCGAGTTCTGGGTTGTAGCGGAATTCGCTACGAGGGATGATACCATCTGATTTGTAACCGATGTTAACGACTACTTCACGGTCGTTGAGGCTGGTTACGGTTCCATCGACAACTTCGTTGTCCTGGACATTGTTGAGCGTACCTTCGTAAGCCTTTGTCTGCTCAGCAACATTTGCTGCGCTCTTGCCATTAAGCTCAAATGACTCCCAGTCGAAGTCTGCTAATGGCTGGATGTTTTTTGTTTCTACCATAATTGTTAATTGTTTTTTGTTTTTGGTTTTGACAAGTTAGACATTATGTTATGTACTTTCGTATTATGCACGCATGATACAACATATGTGTGTAAATGTGCGCATAACGGATGCAAAGGTACGAAATAAATGCGAATTACTATTTACGAAATACGAAATATTTTATCTTTCCCATTGATTTTTCGTGTTTTTCCCTTGCTTTTGTAATATCTCTTTCACATGGATTGGCATGGATTGACGCTGATTGGACGGAATCTGTTTGCTTTATGACCAATGACTCAAATAAAGAAAGGCGTACCATCACGGCACACCTTTCTCCTCTTTCAAACTATTTGCATTATTGGTT
>JAGHSZ010000153.1 GCA_018065565.1 Candidatus Colivivens caballi | reverse complement strand
TTTTCAGTTACAATGGAACCCCATTGCGCCCTCAAATCGACAATACATCTGTTCAAAAACTAAGTCTGTTATCATCATAACGCTAATGAACGATTTGGGTTTAAGGTGGGTTCTAAAAACTTTTGTCTATATTTCTTTTGTTGTTGGGTAGAATTTTGTAACTTTGGCGCGTGAATAACTACAATTGTTATGGGAAAGCTAATCATAGAGATACCTCCAATCAGCGACAAGGACTGCTATTACATGCAAGAACGCTATAAACCTTGCTTCAATTATCCTCTGCATAAGCATGATGCCTTTGAACTCAATTTTGTAGAACATTGTGCTGGTGCCCGTCGCATAGTCGGTGACAGCATCGAAACCTTGGGCGAATACGACCTTGCATTCATTGGTTGTAATCTGGAACATGTGTGGGAACAGCATGAATGCAAGGCTGGAACTATACACGAAATAACCATACAAATGCCTGCTAACCTGTTTTCTGACCAGTGGTTCGGCCGTAGGGTGATGGAACCCGTCAAGGACATGTTTGATGGTGCTCAGGTGGGAATAGCCTTCGGCATGAAAGCCATAATGACTGTGTATGACCGCCTGAACACTTTGGCGAAGTCCGAACCTTCGTTCTACGCAGTACAGAACATGGTAAGCATACTCTATGACCTTGCCACATCGGGTGATTTCCATCACCTGGCATCGTCACATTATTCACATGCCGAAATACCCGTAACGAGCCGTAGAATTCAGGTGCTGAAAGAATATATTGATACTCATTATTCAGAAGAAATCCGAATGGAGACTCTCTCCACAATGGTCAACATGACACCTAATGCGCTGAGCCGCTTCTTCAAGCAACGGACAAATCGCTCTATATCAAATTACATCAATGAGGTGAGAATTGGCCAAGCCACGCTGTTGCTTGTCAGCAGCAACTGTACAGTGGTGGAAATAAGTTACAAATGCGGATTCAACACCATCTCTAACTTCAATCGTACATTTAAGGCAGTGAAAGGTTTGACACCTACTGAATTCAAGGAAAGTTATAAAAAGAATGCATATTTGATTTGATTTTGCCGTATTTTACTATATGAACCCTTACACTATTCTATCCAAAACATACTGAAATGTGGATTATGAAATAAGAACAGAAAAGATTGTAGCATTTTCGGGTAGAATAGTGTAGGGGGTAAGATTAAATATTGATTAACTTTGCAACAGTTTTATAACTAACCAGTGCTTAAATTAATCAACATTCAAATATGGCTACACTTTCTTACGGACATTTTGATGATTCCAACCGCGAGTTTGTGATAACTAATCCAGCCACTCCTTTTCCTTGGATTAATTATCTTGGCTGCGAAGATTTCTTTTCACTTATCAGCAATACAGCAGGAGGTTATTCTTTCTATAAAGACGCCAAGTTCAGGCGTATCACTCGTTATCGCTACAACGGTGTGCCCATGGATAATGGTGGCAAATACTTCTACATCAAAGATGGAGAAACAATATGGTCGCCAGGATGGAAACCTTGCAAAACTCCACTTGACCGTTATGAGTGCCGCCATGGAATGGGGTACACACGGATCACTGGTGAAAAGGCTGGGGTAGAGGTTTCGGTGCTATATTTTGTTCCTGTACACACTTGGGCAGAAATACAGAAAGTGAGCATCTGCAACAATTCGGGTGAGACAAAGCACCTGAAACTGTTCTCGTTTGTGGAATGGTGCCTGTGGAATGCAGCAACCGACATGGAGAATTTCCAGCGCAACTTGAACACAGGCGAGGTTGAAGTCGTGAATAATGCCGATTTCACCACGCTCTATCACAAGACAGAATACCGTGAGCGTCGAAACCATTTTGCATACTATTCAGTTAACACAAGAGCAGATGGATTCGACACCGACCGCAAGTCGTTTATCGGACTCTACAATGGTTTCGAAGCACCAGAGGCTGTCATTGATGGAGAGAGCCGTAACAGTGTGGCTCATGGATGGAGTCCTGTCGCATCCCACTGTGTTGACATGGTTCTGAAACCAGGCGAGACACGCGAACTTGTATTCATATTGGGATATGCAGAAAACAAGGAAGGCGAGAAATGGGCCGCTCCATATATTATTAATAAGGTGAATGCAGAAAATGTTATCAAACGGTTCGCAACCACTGACGCTGTCGATGAAGCATTTGCACAGTTGAAGTCAATGTGGGACGATTTGCTCGGACGATTCACGGTGAAAAGTGACGATGAGCGTATGGACCGTATGGTCAACATCTGGAACCAGTACCAGTGTATGATAACATTCTGCTTCTCTCGTTCTGCCAGTTTCTTCGAATCAGGCATCGGCAGGGGCATGGGCTTCCGTGACTCCAATCAGGATCTGCTCGGATTTGTTCATCAAATTCCGTCACGAGCACGCCAGCGCATCATCGACATTGCTTCAACACAGTTCCCTGATGGTGGCTGCTATCACCAGTATCAACCATTGACCAAGCGCGGAAACAATGGCATTGGTGGTGGATTTAATGACGACCCCATGTGGCTCATCTTTGGCACTGTTGCATATATCAAGGAAACGGGCGATTTCAGCATCCTCAACGAGAAAGTACCGTTCGACAATGTCGAAGGTTCAGAGGTTACGCTGATGCAGCATTTGAGAGTTTCGTTCATGCATGTAGTTGAACATCTCGGACCACACGGACTCCCGCTTATCGGTCGCGCCGACTGGAACGACTGCCTCAATCTCAACTGCTTTTCGACCGACCCCGATGAATCGTTCCAGACCACGGAAAACAAGACCGAGGGGTCACGGGCAGAATCACTGATGATAGCAGGACTGTTTGTCTATTGTGGTCGTCAGTATGTGGAACTGCTCGATACAATCCTCAGAAAAGACCTGAATATTGACAGCCTGACCACCGACCGCTTGACTGCTCACAGGCAGGACGCCCAGAGGCACATAGAGCGCATGGTCGGCGCAGTAGAGCAATATGGATGGGATGGCGAATGGTATCTGCGTGCCTACGACTTCTTTGGCAACAAGATAGGTTCTGCCGACAACCCAGAGGGCAAAATCTTTATTGAAAGTCAGGGATGGTGCTCAATGGCTGAAATCGGTAAAGAGAAGAACATGCCAGAGAAAGCACTTGATTCAGTTAAGCGACTGCTTGACTGCGAATACGGAATGGTACTGAATTTCCCTGCTTATTCGCGTTATCATATTGAACTGGGTGAGCAGTCGTCATATCCTATGGGCTACAAGGAGAACGGAGGCATCTTCTGCCATAACAATCCTTGGGTCATCATCGGTGAAACCCTGTGTGGACGCGGTGATGATGCATGGGAACACTACACCAAGATTGCACCTTCATGGATTACAGACCAGCACCTTCACTGTACCGAGCCGTATGTCTATGCCCAGTGTCTGGCGGGTAAAGAGTCGGCAAACCCTGGTGAGGCAAAAAACTCATGGCTTACGGGTACGGCAGCGTGGAACTGGCTTGCTGTGACACAGCACATACTTGGCATTCAGCCACAATACGACGGACTGACCGTCAATCCATGTCTTCCACGGTCGATGAAACAATACACCGTTACCCGCCGTTTCCGTGAGGCAGTTTATACAATAACGGTGCTTAATCCCGATGGAAAATCAATGGCAGATACGCCTACATTCGTCGCATACGAACCAGGTGAACACACAGTGACTGTCACATTATAATTCATAAAAACAAATAGGCCTAATGAATTCAATTAAATCATTATTAACCATTCTGTGTATGTTGCTGTCGTTCACATCCACAGCAGCATGTAGTTCTGACGAAGGAAATTCTTCTCAAACATCGGGAGAGGATAAGAACATGAGTGCAATCGAATTTGCACAGTCGCTTGGTATGGGCTGGAATCTCGGCAACAACTTCGATGCTCATATCGACGGTGTAAGCAATGAAACGGGGTGGGGCAATCCGAAAGCCACACAGCGCCTGTTTGATGCGTTGAAAAAAGCAGGGTTCAGCAGTGTCCGCATTCCTGTTACCTGGATGGGACATATCGACAAGGCACCGGGATTCCATGTTGAGAACGCATTCCTGAACCGTGTTGCCGAGGTGGCAGGTTATGCCAAGAAGGCAGGTCTGAAATGTATCATCAACATCCACCACGACGGTTTTGGCGCAGAGACCGACCCTGCACGCAAAGGCTACTTCTGGCTCAATGTGGAAGAAGCTGCAAAGGACGAGAACCGCAATCAGGAAATCAAGCAGAAACTGGCAATGCTCTGGATGCAGATTGCATCACGATTCAAGGATGAAGGCGATTGGCTCGTTTTTGAGACACTCAACGAAATACATGATGGAAAGTGGGGTAGTGGTGGCAACCTTACTGATGGCGGTGCACAGTATCGTGTACTTAATGAATGGAACCAACTGTGTGTCGATGTCATTCGTGGCACAGGTGGCGAAAACAAGACTCGCTTCATCGGCATCCCCGGTTATGTGTGTCAGCCATGGCTCACCATCCAGCAACTGGTACTGCCGACAGATGAGACTCCCGACCGCCTGTTGGTCGCAGTCCACATGTACGATCCATGGGACTATGCAGGTTCAGCCCAGTATAGCGAATGGGGACATACAGGTGTGAATGTGGTGCCTGACAAGTCGGGCGAAAAAGAGTATGTGGCAACGCTCGATGCACTGTATAACAAGTTCGTGCGAAAGGGCATACCTGTGTATCTGGGTGAATATGGATGCGTTCATCGCAACAACTCAAAGGCAGAGGCATTCCGCAAGTACTATCTGGAATACACCATCCGTGCACTGAGCATCCACAAGATGCCTGTGTTCGTATGGGACAATGGTTCACGCTTTGCAGGTGACGACGGATTCGGACTTATGGAACACGATGACGGAAAGTTCATCAACAATGGTGAAGAGATTGTCAATTTGATGGTCAAGGCATGGAACAACAAAGATGCTGACTACACACTCGAAAGCATCTACAACCATGCACCTCAACATTAACCCAAATCGTCCATAAGACTGTTACGCGCTAACAAGCCTTCTTTTTGTCATCTGTCTTGTCGCTTTTCAGTTACAATGGAACCCCATTGCGCCCTCAAATCGACAATACATCTGTT
>JAGHSZ010000036.1 GCA_018065565.1 Candidatus Colivivens caballi | reverse complement strand
GCACCACTTGTTGTGATCTTAGTTGAACGACCACCTTCCATAACTGGGTCATCGTATTCGTCTGTTACGAATTCGAGTCCTGCTGGGAGATAGATGTCAGCCTGAACACCACAGATTGGGTCTTCTGCATTGTTGAGGTCAACATTGAGTTCGAACTCCTGACCTGCTACAACTTCGTCAGCAGAGAGTGTGAGAGTTGCAGAATTAATTTCAGATGCGAGGATAGTCTTAGCATTTGACTCACTGCCGTTGAGGATGAAATTAGCGATAGCGCTGATGTCGCCTACATTGATTTCGCTGTCACCGTTAGCATCAGCATTTGCTTCATTGAATGCTTCTGGAGCATCGCCAAGGATATAGCTTGCAACAGCAGAGATGTCAGATACATTTACAGCACCGTCGCTGTTAGCATCACCTGCGAGTGGTTCTTCTTCTTCAACTTCACCCTGGATGAGAACGATTGGTTCATCAGAAACGCAACCACGGCCATATACATAGAGTTCAGCCTTACGACCCTTAACGCCTGCTGGAAGTGGTTCGCACTGGAATGTGAGATAAACAGCACCGTATTCATCGAGATCGTCGTTAGCCCAGTCCTGAACATCAGCAGCATAAGAAGTTACCCATTCTGGATATTCTTCGCCTTCTGCAACATCGAGGTAGTAGAATTCCTGGTCAGCATTTGTCTCGTTGAAGATGAAGAACTCATCGTTTTCATCATAATCGTAACCATACCAAGGAGCAGCAGTCTTTACCCATACATAGTCGAGGTCTGCAAATGAGCCACAAGAGATTGACTGACCGTCGTCAGATACCTTGAATACATTGAGATCCTTAATTTCTGTACCGTCATTGAGCTGAGCTTCAGTTACGATGACAGACTTGTCGTACATTGCGTTGAATGTGAAGAACATTGAGAGAGGCTCACTAGTGTAATGGTATGCATGCTCACCAACAACAAAATAAGCCTCTGGCATTATGTTATCTTGACTATTACCTGCACCGATGAAACCTACATCAACTCCTTCCTGATCAAGGCCAGAAACTTCGATTGCCCATGGGCCATCAATAACTATTGGTTCTTCTGACATATTACCAAACTCATCTTCAACTAAGTTTGCAAAATGAGCATCATGATAATACCAAGTTCCATATTCATCTGTATCTACGCTTTCCTGTTCTCCATTATATATTGAAGGCAGAAGATTATCTGTTGTGAGCGCCATGCTGCCATATTCAACAAGGGTTTCAGGGTTGTAGTATGTAAGCGTCAGTTGAGTTCCCTCTGGCATAGGAGCATTTGCACTGCGTGACAGAATCGAACAGAATGCACTTTCAATATAAAGAGGAGCCAATGTAGTTCCCATTTCCTGAAAAACAGAAGAAATTAGAGTGCCATTCATTTCTCCTGAACCATAAAGATATCCATTACATGCCCCAGTACCGTAATAACGATACCCCTCAGCCGAGTGAGCATCAAAGTTAGTCAGAGGTGATATTTCATAAGTGTTCCTTAAGCGAGGGTAATAATTCTCATTTAATATCTGATCATTTTTTTTATAATATTTATTATCATCACCCTGGCGGAAATCCTGAACGCCGAGAGTCATTGTTGGCATTGCATATATTGACATTGTGCCAAAACCATAGAATGTCACGATTGAGTCAGTCTGATTGTCCTCGCCCCAGTATTCAATACCGTATTCACGAGCGTCACTTGTTGTAGATGCAGGATAAGCAATCTTCCAAGTTGGCTTAAACTTGCTCTTTGTGTAGTTATAAGGGAACTTAACATCTGACCAAGCTGGAGCACAGAAATAGGTTGGATAATAGCCCGAGCCCTCTTCATTGAATCCATAATACAAAAGTCCTGAAGGTACTTCATAATATGTGCCTGTAGCGAAACTTGTGCGAGGAGATATTGACTTCACTGATGTAGAGACAACACTCTTCGTAAAGTCTTTTGACAGTTCAATACCTCTTACAGCCTGTGCATCAAATGCATGATGCACTTTTTCTGCCTTCTTCTGTGCGAAACTGCTTGTTGCGATGACAGCAGCGGCACTAACTAAAAGTAATCTTTTAATCATAGTCGTTAATTTTGTTGTGAATAAAATATGTTAATTAAATATGCGTTTACTTGCTTTAACTAAATCTTCTGTTTGACTAAAACAAATGTGAAGAATGAGGAAACATCGGCTGGGGTTACTGCCATTCTGGAAACAAACCTCAGTGGAAGGATGCCCCAGCCGTGTGTCGTGTAGGATTGATATTACATTGAAGCAACGAACCAAGCGTCAGGAGCATCAGAAGGTGTGATGCGTACCTTTGTGAGGTCGAAGTTGTTGCCGTTTGATGCAACGATGACTTCTCCATCGAGGATGTCAATCATCTGTGAAATGCCTTCGATGGCATTCTTGATGTTGGCTGAACCATTGTCAACAGGTTCGATGTATGTCAGCTTGACATTGCCGTTTTCGAGTGCTTCGCAGTTGAAATTGTATGAACAAGAAGTGGCCTTGCGGTTGTTGGTGTAGTTTACAACGAGAACGACCTGATTCTTGGTATTCTTCTTTAACTGCATGCTGCTGAAAGCATAGTTCTTGTTGACCTTCTTGAGCTGGTTGCCGAGGTTGGTGAAGAGAGTTGCAATTGAGTCAGACAATTCAGACTTGGTGTTCCATGTCCATACAGCACCGTTGTTGTTGAGCTGGTCAGCAAAGAACTGTGCAGGGTTTTCGCCCTTGATGGTGCATGCTGGGTTGTCAACTCCATTGAACTGTCCGAGAGTTTCGTCCCAGACAAACTCCTGAACCTTACCGATTTCGTCATTAACAGGGAGAGCATCCTTGAAGCGGAGATACATTTTGCCGTCGCGCTTGCTGATGATGAACACCTGATAGTTTTCGTCGGAAATTGGGTCGCCATTGACTGGATATATGTTAGGAGTGGTTGTTGAAGCCTCGTCCATGTACTTGAGTTCTCCGGCAAAGTCCATTATCAGTTTGTTTGGTGCTGATGATGAGAAATAAGTTGCCTGGAAGTTGTTGACACTGTCGAGGTACTGCTCATAGTCGGTTCCTTCTGCCAGACGAATCATACGGATGTATGCACGGCTCTTCTTTCCCTTGACGAAACCGATCTGTGCGTCCTCCTGCATGTCAGTGATGACAAATTCGTAGTCGCCGCCCAAACCATTTCCAAGGTCATAAATAGAAGGGTCGCAGAATTCGTGGATGCACTTGTTGTAAGAGTTGAACGAGAGGACTGGACCTGTGTCGCGAATAATCTGCCAGAGTGATGTATCCTCGACATAAACACCATCTGAGACGATGTTTTTCATAGCCATACGGACTGAACCGTCAGCCTTGATGTCAGCAAGGATAAGATAACCGATGCCGGTTGGATCTTCACCTGAGTTAGTTGGATAGTACTCCATAACCCAGCCACCCTTAGAAGATGAAAAACGCTGCTCATAGATTGAAATAGACTCATTGACACGCTCTGCCGCACTCTTGTCCCAGAGGTCGTCCTCCTCGCGCTGGCAACTTGAGAATGCCAGTGCTGAGAGTGCTGTGAGCATGAGGCCTTTATATAAAACTGTCTTTTTCATATTCCTATAATGTTATTTCTGTAATTCTTTGAATTTAAGTACTTGCTGACGAAGTGAATCAAGAACAGTAGTTCCATCGGCACGCGTGTAAGTCAAGTTGTTGATGAAGTCACCATTTGCATCGAATACGAAGTTACCGTTGGCATCGGTGAGCCACTGGCGACGCTGTACACCCATACGGACCTTGTCGAGGTCGTAGTTGTAGTTTTTAAGCAGCCATTCCTTAGCCATTGCAAGTTTCTGGAGAATGGTGGTGCGTCCGTCCTGACCACTTGGGTGGATAAAGACGATGTTGCCATCTTCGTCAGTAACGGCATACTTGTTGTCAGCGTCACGCTGGATTGACTTGCGGACAATTGAGTAGGTTGCATCTGTAGTTCCAGAAGTTGATGATGTCTTGAGGTAGTAGCCAACAGAGTCGCGGTTGATCATGCCAGCCTTTGCCTGAGCATCCAGCTTCTTCCAGTATGCAGCATCGACATCGTCGGCAATTTCCCATTCGAAACTTGCTGTGTTGAGCATGTGGTTCCATGTAATGGTATCCTTTACGATGTAGTTTGCAATGATTTCCACCCAGTCCTCACGAGGCTGTGATGATGCGTAAGGAGATACGAAACCACGACCGAGACATACAGAGTCAGGTGTGTCGTTCCAAGTCTGGATTTCATAGCGTCCACGAGAGATGAGGTTGAAATCGGTTGGATAGTTGATGTTCTGGTGAAGGATGTGCGAGAACTCATGGTGCATGGTCTTGAAGAAATACTCATTCATGTAGCTGATGTCGTTTGGCGACATTGAGTTGGCATTGTAGAGCGTAATCTTCAGGCCGCCTTCGGCTGTACCAAGTTCCATGGTGCCCTGTACTGGGTTGTAGGCTGGTGAACCGATGACATGGATGATGCGTGGTGAGTACTTCTTGAGGAAGATGAGTCCGTTGTCAACGCTGTCCTTATATACATCATACCAAAGGTACTTGCAGAGCACTGCAAGTGTGATGCTCTGGTCGTAACTGCAAGGGATGAGGTTATAGTCCATGTTTGAACCCTTGTCCTCCATCAGGTACATGTACTTGAGGTTGTATGGTTCGAGGAAGTTGACCTTGCAGAATGTGTCGAGTGGGAATGTCTGCTTTGTGCGGTCGAGTGGGTACTCTGTTGTATCAAAGATAGAAGGACCCATGTCGTCGTTGCTACATGAAGTGGCTACAACGCCTGCCAGTGCAACGGCAAGAAAGCTGCATGCTGTAAACTTAAATAATTTATTCATTTCTATGTCCTCCTTTTATTTATTTAAAGATGAAATATCTCTTCTTGGTGGCTGCTGCCTTGTCATCAACTACAGGAGCAAGTACGGCTCTGTTGTCGAGGATTGACACCTTTGCAGGCTCATAAGATGAAGGCATACCTGCTACGAGTACTTCCTGTGGAAGTTCGATGGCACGGCGCTTGTCGTTGGCAGTCATGACAATGGTGTCGTTCACTACACCAGTCTCAGCCTTTTCACCATATACATGTGAGTATTCGATACCCATACGCTTGAGGTCGAAGAAACGGTGACCAGACCATGCAACTTCATAACGGCGCATGTCGTTCAGACAGTTCATGTAGATATAAAGTGAATCTGCAATTCTGAATTCTGGGCTGACATTCTGGGTGAAGCTCCAGTCGGCGAGAACATTTGAGTGACGGAGGTTTGCTTCCTTGGTTGGGTCGTACCATTTGTCGATGAGTTCCTTTGTAAGTGGCTCCATAGCACCACCTGCTGTACGATATGCGTAAGTCTCAGGAGTGAATGACATACGGCTTGCCTCGTAAGCAATCATGTCCTGAATGGCACCTTCCTTGTCAGGGTCATCCTTGAGCAACTTGGCTTCAATTCGTTCGAGCAGAAGTTCGCAGCCTGTGAATTCACGACGGATGACATGAGCGTAACCGATGCCGGCAACCTTGTCGGTGTATTCGAACTGTTCGCAGATACGGCCACTGAAATAACCGTGGTCAGATGTTCCGTCCCAGAAGTTACCACCGATACTTGCACATGGCATCATGTACCAGCGCCAGTTTGGACCGAGGTGGTATTCGATGTCACGGAGTGCCTTACCAGCAGTTGCATAACGGCTACCTACGGCATTACGGCCCTGAGTTGAATAAGTGATGAAGAGCATCAGGTTGTTTGCTTCCTGTGGTCCCTGCCATACAGTAGCGAAGTCCTTGCTTGACTGACAGCTGTCGAGTCCGGCATAGCTCATGAGCTTGGTTGGGAGGATTTCAGGGTCAGTGCCAAGAACGATGTCAGCATGTTCGATAACCTTCTCGTACTGACGCTTGAAGAGGTAGAAGCGGGCAGCAAATGCATGTGCAGCATTTGTGTTGAAGTGATACTTAGGAGCAACCTCGAAGTTGATGTCGCTGATGAGTTCAAGACCTTTAAGAAGGTCAGCCTCAATCTTGTTGTAAGTCTCGGTCACATTGCTACGGTCGTAGTCGCCAAAGACCTTGTCTTCAACCTCTGTCACATAAGGGATACCGATATCGGCCTTGCTGGCTTCGTCGTTCTTGTATGCCTGTGAGAAGATGTTGACGAGGATGAAGTGGCAGTATGCACGGATGAGGTAAGCCTCACCGTAGGCTGCCTTCATGTTGTTCGACATGGTTGAGTCTGTCAGACCTGCATCTTCCTTGATTTCATCAAGATACTGAAGTGCGAAGTTGGCAGTAGCGATACTGTAATAGAATGACTCCCAGATGTCGAAAGGTGAATCGCTGGATGTAGATGACTTCACTGGTTCGAACTTGTAGATTTCATCGTCCATACGGTCGCTGGATGTCAGATTGTAGTGAACGAGGAGTTCGTTACCACTGTTCTGAGTTGCCATGAAGTTGGCATTGATGTCAATCATGTTGTCGCTTGAAAGTTCACACAACCATCCGTAATTGGAAGTAGGGTATGCGCTCGTCAGCAACTGGAGCACCTGAGGCACAGTAGAGATTTCTACGCGCTCATCTGGCACCTGGTCGAGGAAGTCGTCACAACTTGTGAATGCGCCAACGACTGGCATCAGCAAGAGTGCGGCTACAATTGACTTTATATTTTTCTTTGTCATAATCTTATACCTTATTTATATTATTATATATAACTTGTTCCAATTTCCAATTACATACCTAAGCGGAGTGTGAATGTAAACTGTCGAGAGAGCGGAGAAGCAACACCACCTGAGTTAACGAATTCAGGGTCCTGTCCGTTGAGCTTCTTGTCAGAGTAGAGCAGACAGAGGTTGGTTGCATCCATCTTGAGAGATGCGCTGTTGAGGCCGATGCGCTTGAGAAGCTTTGAAGGGATTTCATAAGTGAGTGACACATCCTTGAGGCGGATGAAGTCGCCCTTTGCAACTCGTGCGTCAGAGTAGTTGTATGCGTTGTAAGCATAACCGATGTGGTCGATGTCGCGGCACTGACGAACGCTGGCGATAACTGGAATGTCAGTTATATTTTCATCACCTGACTGTACCCAGCGGTTCTTGAATTCCTTAGGCATAGCGCTCTGGTCGGAATAAGAAGCAGAGAATACGCGGTCGAGACGAACTACATTGCCGAAAGAGTAAGTCAAGAAGAGGTTCAGACGCCAGTTCTTGTAAGTGAGGAGGTTGTTGAGACCACCTGTGTAAGGTGGTTCTGTTGGGCCTTCATACTTGAGGAAGTCGAGTTTCTCGTATTCCTGGAAGTAGATTTCGGTTGATGTGAGGTCACCGTTTTCATTGATGAATGTAGGAATACCTTCGTCGTTCAGACCCTTGAATGGGATTGAGAAGAGTGCTGACACTGGATATCCTTCACGGAAGTGAGTTGAACTTGTTCCAGAAACGAGGTCGAGCACACTTGACTTTGACTGGAGGTCTGTGATTTCATTGTGAGCATAAGAGAATGTCAAGTCGGTTGTCCACTTGAAATCCTTTGTGCTGATGTTTGTAGAACTGATTGTTGCTTCAACACCACCTGACTTCATTGTTGCCACATTAGCAAGCTTGCGGATGAAACCACCGCAACCCTGTGTCTGGGTGTAACCAATCAGGTCGTAGTTGTTACGCCAGTAGATATCGAAGTTCACATTGATGCGGTTGTCAAGGAAACCTGCGTCAAAACCGAGGTTGAACTCTTTCTTCTTTTCATAAGTGAGTTCTGTGTTGGCGATGTTTGACAGACGGATGACAGTCTCCTGCATGTCAGACTGTGGACGCCAAAGGAGGTCTGGAGCGAAGATGGCCATTGCATTTGATGCAGCAGATGGACCACGGTCGGCAGTCAGAGAGTAAGAGAGACGGAGTGCAAAGTGTGAGAACCAGTTGTTGTGGTCCATCATGAAGTCCTGGAACCACTGTTCTTCGTGTGCGTTCCATCCTGCTGACATATTCCAAGTAGGGAGCCAGCGGCTTGAACGAGCCTTACCGAGTTTGTTAGAACCTTCATAACGCAGTGTTGCATTTGCGATGTAGCGTCCCTTGTAAGAATAGTTGCCATTGAAGAAGTAAGCGAAGTTGCGTGTCCAGCTCTTTGAGAACGAGCTGAGGGTTGTACCTTCCTCACTTGCCTGCTTGAAGAAGTCAGGAGTGATCTTCACAAGGCGTGCGTTGTTGTAGTCAACACCATATTCTGAGTTGTAGGTCTGGTCCTTGTCAGTCTTGTTTGCTTCAATACCGGCAAAGAGGTTCATGATGTGAGTTTCGTTCCACACCTTATTATATTGTGCAGTTCCACGGAAGTCGTACTGGTCAACACCGTAGTTGTTGCGAGTGTAGATACCACCATTAGGCATTACAGAGATTGGCAGTGAGTTTGGTTTGTCAGGGTCTGTGTAGAGATAGTGGTTACTGCTCTGGATGTTTGGATTGCCAACACCAGCACGGTAAGTTTCAGCCTGGTTACTTTCGTTGAGGATGAAGTGTTCCTGTGAAGTGCGCTGAGTGCGGTAAGCAACCATCGCCTTCAATTCGAGACCACGGATTGGCTTGTAAGAAATCTCGCCCTGGAACTTCATGTCGGCAACATTGAGCTGGAGGTAGTTGTTGTCAAGTTCGTCGAAGATGCTGAATGGAGCATAGTTTCTACGATACATGCCTTCTGGGTCAAGTGTACGGGATGTGTTGAGTGAATAGCTGAATGGGTTGATATCGAAATCACGACGGACAGCACCACTGACAACATCGGTAGAACGGGCAAGTGTACCAGGAGCTCTCTGATCACGGTATGAACCATTAGTGAGGATTGATGCAGAGAGTTTGTCTGAGAGGTTGAAAGTTGCATTCATGTTTGCAGTGTAACGACTCACCTTGCTCTGCTTTGTCCATCCTGGGTCGGTGAGCACGCTGACAGAACCATAGAGGTTAGCCTTCTCTGTACCTGTTGAGATACCGATAGAGTGGTTCTGCATTACGCTTGAATCGAAGAGGAGGTCGAACCAGTCAGTATTTCTGAATTCTGCATCCTGAAGATAACGAGCCATTGCAGCGTCAGTGTGAGGGAGACCGTAAGAGTCGGTCAGTTCATCGTATGTAACCATTTCGTTGTACATACGGCCATAGAGACCGTTTGAAGAACTGTTAGCGAGTGCTGAGAACTCGAGCCAACCCTTGTCTGCCATTTCCTTGTAGATACCCATCTGCTCCTGAGAGTTACAGATGTTGTAGTCGCTATATGATGGTTTCAGACGCATTGTGAACTCACCTGTATAGTTGATTGTTGAGCGTCCAGCCTTACCACGCTTGGTGGTGATGACTACGACACCTGCCATTGCACGAGCACCATAGATTGATGTTGCACTACCGTCCTTCAGTACCTGGAAACTCTCGATGTCGTCGGCACTCAAACCTGCGATTGCATTTGAAATCAAAGTAACAGCATCACCTGATGACAGGTCGTCAGCACTTACATCAACAGCATCTTCCTGGATGACACCATCGATGACCCACAGTGGCTTTGAACTACCGTAGATTGATGTTGCACCACGGACACGAATCTTTGGAGCAGTACCGAATGTACCAGAGACATTCTGTACAGAGACACCGGCGATACGGCCTTCAAGGGCACGGCTGACATCAGCGATACCATCGAGTTTTGCCTTGTCGGCAGAAATCTTGGCAGTGGCGCCTGTAAACAGACGCTTGTCCATTTGTTGCATACCCGTAACCACGACTTCGTCAACGGCTACAGAACTTTGTTCCAGAACAATCTTCATGTTAGCTTTTGGTGCGACAGTCTTGCTGTCATAGCCAATGTAGCTGATGATGATTTTCTTGCCTGCTGGCACAGACAGGGTAAAATTACCGTTGTAGTCAGTGACAGTTCCGACTGAAGGCTGACCTTCAACCTGAATAGTTGCACCAATTACCTCTTCCTTGGTGTCAGCAGCAATTACAGTTCCAGAAACCTTTACCTGGGCTAATGCTATTGCAGTAAACACGAACAGCAAAGCCGAAAGCATTGATAATCTTTTAACCATAATACTTGTTTTTTAATATTGATTTAGTTTTTCATTTAATTCTTCACTTTTATATGCATCAACAGGCTCAATTATTCATCATGGCATCCAATCAGTTTTCACAACTTGCATATTGACAAAACTTATTGCATATTGACAAAACTTATTGAAGCTTGCATAAACGCACGCTCATACACGCGCTATACGCGCATTTGAGAGCGCAAAGTTACGAATTAATTTCGTTTAATCACAACTTTTTATAAGAAAAACTAAAATATCTTAAATTATTCTTTGCATTGCTTGACAAATGAACACAAATACACGCAAAGAGCTTACAAAATGAAAGCACACTAATGTTTATAAATATACACAATCAAGGCTACAAGATAATTCAAAAACTAATAATTATTCACATTTATGGTCGGACCTGTGGCACCGTTTCCATAATAAACACGATAATTATATAGTCCACGAGGCTGGTCGAAAATACAGTTTTCAGGGACGGACATTATCCAGCCAAAATTGTTAAGGTCGTAAGTGATTCCACATTTTTTACACAGGGCGGTGCCGTTGTCGCGTACTGTCAGACGGAACATCTGCCGGTCGCAGTTTGGACATGACAGGTCGTAGGCTACGAGGTCGAATCCTCCATTGACATTTGGCGTGGCACTGGTGCCGACTATCAGACCACCCAGTCCATACTCGAATTCCTTATATCCTATCTGTGACAAAGGGTACTCCGTCTCCTGCTGGGAATTGGCGATAGCGACTTTGCCCATCAACGGGCGAATGGTGACAAACTGGCCAGGATTGCCTACTGCATTGAAGAGTTCGGGCGATGTAATCACCTCAAAATAGAATCGTACCGGGTATTTTGTGGAATAGCGGTTGGTCGTCAGGTCATCCTTGCTGCACCCTACAATAAGACACATCAGGGCAACAGCCATGATGCTGAACAACTGGGTGGGAGATATGTGCCGATTGATGTGTGACATTTAGGAGAAATATGTGTCGTGAAAGTGTGACATTCTGAGGAGAGATATTCGGGAGGTTGTAAGTGTCGAGTGGGAGAAGGGGTTAAGGAGAAGTTCAGAAGAACAGTACGGGGTCATTGATAATCCGATTGATTTGTTCGGTTTCATCGGAAGAAAAGGCAAGATTGCTGAGTGTGCCAAGGTTGTTTTCCAACTGTTTCATCGATGAAGTGCCGATGATGCATGAGGTGACCCGTTCATCGCTAAGCACCCACGCAAGTGCCATCTGGGCAAGCGACTGATTACGGTTTTTGGCGATTTCACCGAGCTTTCTTGCAGCCTCAACGCGTTCGTTCGTAACTTGTGAACGCTGCAAGAATCCAGTGGAACGAGCAGCACGACTTTCATCAGGAATACCGTTTAGGTACTTGTCGGTCAGGACTCCCTGAGCCAACGGCGAGAAACAGATGATGCCACTGCCGTTGTCGTGTGCCAACTGGAAGTTCTCGCGCTGTGCCTTCGGGTCGAACATTGAGCAACGGTATTGGCTCAACAGGCAAGGCACATGTGCCTCGCGCAGTATGTCGTATGCCAGTTGCTGCTTCTCGGGTGGATATTTAGAGATGCCCACATAGAGTGCCTTTCCCTGTCGGACAAGGTCGATGAGTGCCTGCATGGTTTCCTCCACCGGGGTCACTCCGTCATAGACATGAGAATAGAATATGTCGAAATAATCGAGCCCAGTGCGGCGCAAACTCTGGTCGCACGAAGCAATGATGTTCTTGCGCGACGAACCAGTGCCATACACTCCCTGCCACATATCATGACCCGCCTTGCTCGAAATGAACATCTCGTCACGGTGTGCCTTGAGATTGTCGCGGAATATCTTGCCAAAGTTTGTCTCGGCACTGCCAGGAGGTGGCCCGTAGTTGTTGGCAAGGTCGAAATGGCAGATGCCGGAATCGAAGGCATGAAGAATCATACGGGTGGCTGTGTCGAACGAATCGACATCACCAAAGTTGTGCCAGAGTCCAAGTGAAAGCACTGGCAACTGTATGCCGGAATTGCCACAATATTTGTATTTCATAAGCACTATGACGATTGCGCCCGGCTGTGTGCCGGACAAGTTTGTTGCAGTGGATGTTCCTTCGTGGGAGGAACTGGACTCAACTAATCCTACTGAGTGAGCGATGCAATCGCCTTGTCGAGCCGAGAGAAGTCGAATTCATCGAGTATTTTGGTCATCAAAGTCTGAATCTTGTCATTGCAGAGGTTGCCGATACTGCCCTCGTGAGTGTGATGTATGTCCTTGTCGGGAGTGAAGTTTCCTGCTTCGATGGCGAGACCAACCTGCTTGTAAGCATCACGGAACGGAGTGCCACTGGCTGCAAGGCGGTTCACTTCCTCCACCGAGAACATAAGGTCGTATATCGGATTGTCGAGCAGATGCTCGTTCACTTTTATCTTGTTGATGATATATGCAGCCATACGCAGACAATCCTTGAGGTCATCAAATGCAGGCAGGAACACCTCCTTGATGATTTGCAAGTCGCGGAAATATCCACAAGGCAGGTTGTTCATTATCATCATCACTGTCTGCGGCAGCGACTGAATCTTGTTGCACTTGGCGCGTGTGAGTTCGAACACATCTGGATTCTTCTTGTGAGGCATGATGCTTGAACCGGTGGTGCAGTCGTCAGGAAGTTTCACAAAACCGAAGTTCTGACTGTTGAACATACAGGCATCGAATGCCAGTTTGGCAAGAGTCCCGGCAACACTCGCCATTGAGAATGCCACATTGCGTTCGGTCTTGCCTCGACCCATCTGGGCATATACCACATTATAGTCCATCGAGTCGAAACCGAGGAGGTCGGTGGTCATCTGACGATTGAGCGGGAATGAAGAACCATAGCCTGCTGCCGAACCAAGAGGGTTGCGGTTGGTGATGCGCCATGCTGCAAGCAGATACTGCATGTCATCGACAAGGCTCTCTGCATAGGCGCCAAACCACAGTCCGAAACTGGATGGCATAGCCACTTGAAGATGGGTGTAGCCAGGCATCAGCACATGCTTATATTGTGCACTTTTTTCGATGAGTTCGTCGAAAAGCGTCTTGGTGAGTTCAGCAATCTCACGCAGTTGGTCGCGGATGAACAGTTTGAGGTCAACCAGCACCTGGTCGTTGCGTGAGCGCCCTGAATGTATCTTCTTGCCCAGGTCGCCAAGCTGGCGTGTGAGCATCAGTTCCACTTGTGAGTGTACATCCTCCACACCTTCTTCAATGACAAATTCACCACGCTCAGCAGTGCGGTAGATTGTCTTCAAGGCATCGAGCAGCACAGGAAGTTCTTCGGAAGCAATCAGTCCGATTGACTCGAGCATAGTGACATGAGCCATCGAACCCATCACATCATATTTTGCCAGATAGAGATCCATCTCGCGGTCGCGTCCGACAGTGAAACGCTCGATTTCATCGGTCATTCGCGCATTCTTTGTCCACAGTTTATCCATTGGGAGTTGGGTGTTTGGGAATTGGTGGTTTAGGGTGGAAGAGGCCGGTAAGCATTTTGCCTTATGCAGAAAGCCCCGATGCCACGCCACAGCACTAAGCCATGTTATATGGAATCATCGAAAGCATATCAGCCAATTTGTCGATGCCTTCGCGCAGCGGCTTCTCCAGCATGGCCTTCATGAACGGGTTGATGTTGGCCTCAATAGTGAGTTTCATCTTGCTCGTGGTGTCGGTCACGGGAAGAATCTGAACCCAGAGTGTGAATCCAAGTGGCGATTTCACCGAAGAAAACTTGACGCACTTGGCTGGTTCACGCTCGACAATCTGGATTGCCATCTTGCCCACTGGCGGCACATTCATACTTACAGTGTCAGTGTCACACTCCAACGACTCCAGATGCTTCTTGACATCTTCGAGTTTTCCTTCGGGAATGTGTCCCTTGATGCGCTCCTGCAATGTAGGGTCGTTCATCTTCTCCTTGAGTGACGACAGGTTGTTGAGGTCGCTGAGTTTTGCATACACCACATCCTGCGATGCGTTCACCTGCTTTATCTGACTTTCAAATTTGCTCATTACTTCGTTTGGTTCTTCAATTTCTGTTATTCTTATGTTTTTTACAAGATTTCTGTGTGGGGAAGTCCTCTTTTACATCTATATGCGTTATCGCACAATCGCATCTACTTCATGATGCTATCACCACGATGTCATAAATGCATCGCAGCATGAAATGATGGTATCATGGCATGAAACGACGATATTGCGGCTTGAAACAATCATTTCATGGTGCAATACCATGATTTTTCATGAGGGCACCGTCCTTTTCAATACAGACCTTATTTGTATTCCTATTATTTCATCCAGTTGGCAGGATCACGGCGCCATTCGTTGAGTGTCGGTATCTGCTCTTCGGTGATGTAGCCAATCTGTTTTGCCACTTCGAGCACAGCCTCATAGTTGGTGAGTGTGATGAGGCGTACGCCTGCCTCACTGAATGCCTGTTCTGCAACTGGGAAGCCATAAGTGTAGGAAGCAACCATGCCTACCACCTCCATGCCAGCCTTGCGCAGTGCCTCGACTGCTTTCAGACTGCTGCCACCTGTCGAGATGAGGTCCTCAACGACAACGACCTTGCTGCCCTGACGGAGTTCACCCTCGATGAGGTTTTCCAGTCCGTGGTCCTTTGGTTTCGAACGCACATAGGCAAACGGAAGGCTGAGTTCTTCTGCTACCAGCGCACCTTGTGCGATGGCACCAGTTGCAACACCTGCCACGGCCTCTGCCTCTGGAAACTCTTCCATGATGAGGCGAGTGAGTTCAGTCTTCACATACGAGCGAAGAGCAGGGAAAGAGAGTGTCTTGCGGTTGTCGCAATAGAACGGAGATTTCCAGCCTGATGCCCATGTGAACGGGTCCTGTGGTTGGAGTTTGATTGCTTTTACTTCAAGCAGCTTTGCTGCAAACTGTGTCTGTAATTTGTCCATTTGTCTTATGTGTTGTTAATGTTTCCGCGTGCAAAGGTACAAAAAAATGTGCAAACGGATGGTATGTCATTGAAAAATAACGGAAAAAAGGAGTGTCGCCACTCCTTTTGGCAGAACTAAGCCAATTGTTCCTTGAAATGCCTGAGCATCTGCTCGCGCTGTTCTGCTGTGATGTCGGGATAAAAGGCAGTGAGGGTCGAGGCAAAAGCATTCTCTGCCTTTACACGCATCTGTGCTTTGCCGGCACGGATGCCTGCCGTCAGTTCGTTTTTTGGCAATAGTTGCCGGTTGAAATGTCCGTCACTCATGGTTTTAATGGGGTGTTTGGGGGAATGGAAATGGGAGAACCTTCGGCTGACACCGAAGGCACGGGGGCATTCGGAGACTTGGAAGGAGAGGAGGGGTGAGAAAACCGCCACTGGTGCTCCTTTATTATTAACTGCTATTATTAGCTGCGCGAGGGTTCTGCTTTTGAGGCGGCCACGGTTGCTCCTTTATTATAATAGAGATAAACTGCGTGGGGCAATTAAGGAGGGCCAAACAGTAGGGCTACTCCTGGGTATATACACGCTGCACACGAGGGGAAATGCCAGTCAGCACTTCGTAAGGAATGGTGCCAAGTGCATCGCTGAGGACTGTGACAGGGAGGTCGTCACCAAAGATGATGACCTGGTCGCCCTGCTTGCAGTCAATACCAGTGACATCAATCATGCACACATCCATGCAGATGTTGCCCACATAAGGTGCTTTTTGCCCGTGAACCAGACAGTAGCAGTTGCCATTGCCAAGGCGGCGGTTGAGTCCGTCGGCATATCCGATTGGAATGGCTGCAATACGGCTCGGACGGCTGACATGGCCACGACGGCTGTAACCCACAGTGTCATCGGCTGGGATGTCGCGAATCTGGAGAACTGTGGTTTTCAGCGTTGCCACATTATTTATTATATTATTGTTTCGACTGTTGATGCCATAGAGTCCGAGACCAAGGCGAACCATGTCAAGATGATACTTCGGGAAATGTTCGATGCCGGCAGAATTGCAGATATGGCGCAAAATCTTGTGGCTGAACGCATCCTGCAACTGGCGCGATGCCTTGTCGTAGAGGGCAAACTGCTGATGCGAGAATTCATCGAACACATCGTCGTCGCTTCCAACGAAATGACTGAAAACCGAGCATGGCACAAGGGCAGACTGCTTGTGAAGGCGTTCGATAAGCCGTGGCATGTCGGTCTCTGGGTTGAAGCCAAGTCGATGCATACCAGTGTCGAGTTTGATATGTACTGGGAAGTTAGTGATTCCCTCTTTCTCGGCAGCATATATCAGTGCATCCAGCAACTGGAAATTATAGACCTCAGGTTCGAGACGATAGTCGAAAAGCATCTTGAACGATGTCATCTCGGGATTCATAATCATGATGTTTGCCGTGACACCTGCCTTACGGAGGTCGGCACCTTCATCGGCAACTGCCACTGCAAGATAATCGACACCATTGGCTTGAAGAGTCTTACTGGTTTCAATCGGTCCCACACCGTATGCCGAAGCCTTGACCATGCACACCATCTTAGTCTCTGGTTGCATGAATGAACGGTAATAGTGGACATTCTCGACAAGCGCATTGAGATTGACTTCAAGGATAGTCTGGTGCACTTTCAGCGTCAAAAGGTCGCACAGGCGGTCGAAATGATATTGACGCGCACCCTTTATCAATATGAATTCGTTGCGAAGACTTGCAAACACTTCACTGTCGATGAGTTCGTCAGTGGAGCGGAAGAAATGGCGCTCCATCGGGAAGTACTCAGCACAGGCAAATATGTCGTCACCGACACCGATTACCTTGTCAATGCCACGGTTCTCTGCCATCTGTGCCACGCGATTGTAGAGCGAACGAGGTGCCTCACCGCTTTGTAGTATATCACTGAGAATGAGAGTGCGACGCTGGTCAGTGGAACGACGGCTCATGAAGTCGAGAGCAATGTCGAGCGAATGCATATCGGAGTTGTATGTATCATTGATGAGGGTACAACCGTTGATGCCATCTTTCACTTCAAGTCGCATGGCAACTGGTTCGAGATGCGCCATGCGCTTGCAAATGGTCTGAATCCATTCAGGCTGACGGATTGACTGAGGCAAGTGAGCATCCTCCAACTGACGCACAGCATTGCACACAGCCAGGCAGGTGACGGAGTTCTCGACCGACGCATTGTCAATGAACGGAATGGTGTACTGACCAACAGTTCCGCCAAGCATATAGGTAATGGTGGCTGACGACCCAACCTTCTCCACATTGCGGATGATTGGGAAGTCGTTGACCTTGTCCTTCACCTCTTGACGGGCAACACGGTTGATGAGTTCTGACTGCAAGTTGATTACAGCCGAGTGACAGTCCTTGAAGAGTTTGAGTTTCTCGTCGCACTTGCCCTCCATCGTGTAGAAATTCTCCTGGTGAGCCATACCGATATTGGTCAGTACGCTGACATCGGGACGAATCATACGGTTCAGGTTGTCCATCTCGTTGGGGTTGGATATACCTGCTTCGATTATCGCCAGGTTGTGATGTTCGTTGAGCAACCAGAGGGAAAGTGGAACACCGAGCTGCGAGTTGTAACTGCGAGGCGAACGGCACACATTGAAGTCGGGGGACAGCAACTGATAGAGCCACTCCTTCACCGTGGTTTTTCCGTTACTTCCTGTTATGGCAACAATAGGCAAAGTGAATTGCTGACGATGATGGGCAGCGAGCCGCTGAAGTGCCTGCAATGTGTCGTGTACAACGAGGAAATTGGCATCGCCGAAGTCTTTCGGCATCTGTTCCACAACAAAGTTTCTGACCCCGCGCTTGTAGAGTTCAGCTATATATCTGTGTCCGTCGTTTCTTGATGTCTTAATGGCAAAGAAAAGTGTCTCTTCTGGAAAACAGAGTGAACGGCTGTCAATGAGCAGCCAGTTGATGTTGGCATCGACACACCCATGTCGTTCAGCACCCATAATACGGGCAATGTCACTGATTTTGTACTGCATCTTTCAGTATTCTTAATTGGTTATTCGTAGTGTTGATAAATTCAATGTATTCAGGCGATTCGGCATCCGAAGGACGATGTTGGAGGTTGCGGTTCAGACGCTCGAATCTTTCGATGAAATCGATGGTTTTTGCATTCATGTATGTTTGGCAGAACCGTGTCCAGATGTAATCGACAGCAAGGTCAGACGGATGCATCATGTCATCGGCATAGAAGCGATAATCGCGCAGTTCGTCAAGCATAATTTCGTAAGCAGGGAAGTAATGGCAACGGCCGGGCAGAGCATGGCAGATGTGGTCGATTGCCATCAGCAGAGTAGCCTTGCTCAACTGGTTTTCGTGCAAGCCGTCCTTCAAGTGTCGGATGGGGCTTACAGTGAAAACGACCGAAGGAATACTGCTACCGTCAACACCGCCATTCTCAGCAGGTTTTGTGAGAAAGTCAATCCACAAATCGGCGATTTCATCGAAAGAAACGCGCCTCCTGTCGAACAAGTCCGCTGGCATTTTCTTACAGTTGGCAACCACTTCACCCGTCGATTTCAACGAATAAACATAAGCCGTGCCAAATGTGACGATAAGTACATCGGCAGTGTGGAGCGTCCGTTGTAAATCTGCCAATGAAGCAGCAGGATCGACAACTTTGGAATGTAGCCATGACAGTGATGGACTGGACTGCATGACGCCATGAATGGACAGAGGGTTATAAAGTGTGCCAAGAGGATTGACCAGACACTGGAACCCTGCGTTGAGCATGCGCTGACCAATGTTGTCAGTGAAACAAGAACCAAGCATAACGACCTTATGGCGATGGCTGATTTCCAAACCATCGCTGCGCGTTTCGACCTTAGTTCTGAATGTATAGTCCTGTCCTTTCATAACGACAATGTGCTAACAAACTGCAAAAGTAGTGAATTTATCTGACAAAATGTTACAATATCAGTTATTTTGCATTGATTGAAATAAAATTTCAAGAATAAAGCCGTTTATTGAATATTTATTTGTACCTTTGCAAGGTAAAATGCGGAATTATGCAAAAACGACACATCTTCTCATCAGCAATTATGACTGCGGCAATGGCAATGACCTTAGCAACAGCAGGATGCCACGGACGCGCATCACGGCACACGGCCGATGCCGACTCCGTCCAGGCTCCACTTGCAGTGAACTTCTATCTGGAACGCAGTGGAAGCATGATTCCGTACGATTCGCCAAAGGGACGAGGTGAATTCAAAGATGCCATAATGTCACTGCTCAATGTGCTGCCACAGGACAACGACAGCACGGGTTGTGACGGGGTCAGACTGTTTGTAGTCAACGATGGTGTGTATGAATACCCTAAAACCTTCCGAGAATTCATTACCGACAAAAACATCTTCGAGACCACACGCGGCATCGGTGACGCAAGTTTCACCGATTTCGGCAAGATTCTCGACTCACTCTTCTGCCATGCACAGGACAACGACATCAGCATCCTGGCAAGCGACATGATTTACTCTACCCAGGATGTGGGAGTGGTCAACACTGAAAAGATTTTCAGCGAGGCAAAAGCCATGACACAGACCATCATGAAGGAGTCGGGCAAAGGTAAGTCGGTGGTGCTGGTGAAACTCAATGCGTCATTCGTCGGAACTTACTATCCATACAACCGTCCTTCGGGAGTAAACTACAATGGAACACGACCTTACTACTTGATGATTGTGGGCAGCGATGCCAGCATGAACCGACTGATGACTGAAAGCAAATACCAGAAATTCATACAGTTCACTGAGTTGAACGGATATGAGCAGATGATGCTCTTCTGCGGTGACAACTGTTACAGTCCGTACTACTCACTGGTGCAGAATGACCGTGATACAAAAGGACGGATGCGCACTGACCGCAAGCACAACGAAGGCGAAGGCATACATGCAGTGACCGATGTGGAAACCGACCGCAACACAGGTGAACTGCAAATGGTGGTGGCTCTCAACATGGGCAACATGTTCATCGAAGAAAGTTATCTGTCAAATCCAGCAAACTATTCAATCAAGGCTGACGACAAGGTGGACATTGTCAGCATAGCACCGATACAGCACAGCGACATCACACAGAACAACCGGGATGTGATGGACAAGGCAACACACCGTATGGTGCTGAACATGGAGAAGTTCACTCACGACCAGGAGATTACCATCAGCCTACGCAATCAGTTCCAGCAGTGGATCATCGAATCAAGCAGCGACGACGACTCACATCCCGACGCTGGCAATCCACAGTTTGCATCGACCACATTCTCACTGCGCTATCTGATGCAAGGCATCTACGACAGTTATGCCAACCAGAAAAAAGATGAACTCAACTACTTCACCATCAAATTGTCTATAAACAAATAAAATACTTTCAACTTAATTAAAATTTAGTGACTTAATAATGAAATACAAGAATTTCATATTTCTCGCTGTCGGAATCATCATTACCGTTGCGTATATGCTGTTCCCAACTGAGATGTACGAATCGACCAACTTGTTCGATGCAGCATTTATGGATGAGATGTACAACGCACAGATGTATTCAACCATTGCATCCAGCACTGCAATAACTGTGTGGGTGATGGCTATCATCTACTATTATGTCATCAATTCCGTCAGGTTCAGCCGGTGGTACCACTGGCTCATCATGATGGTGGCAGCAGTGCTCATCGCACCAAGCATATCGTTCTATTTCCCTTACTCCGAATTCACAGAAGCAGGAAAGGACTATATGCGCCAGCTCATACAGTTCAACATTCTTAATGTGGTACTCACCATCCTGCTGTTCATCATCGTTTCATTTTCAGTCAGATGGTGGAGCAGCAACTGCCGCCATACCCCTATCCCTGAATAGTTGAGGAACAGTCTGCCATCACTTCATCGCAGTCCACAACGGATGCGTCACGCCACAGTGACACAGACAGTGGTGACTATGCAAGCAGCAGCAGTGGTGATAGTGCCAACAGCAGCAGAAACACTGGCAGCAACCGACAGACGGGGGGCTGTACACAAAGAAACTTAATTGCAAACAAAGAGTTAAAACATAGAACATGAACCTTTATCTTTTTCTCGTAGGAGGCACTGGGTCACGAGTACTGAAACCCCTGCTCATGCAACTGGCAGCGGGTGTACATCCTTGTGACGAACGCACAGGCGCACCAATTGCCGACCTGCAAATCGTGCCAATCATCATGGACCCGCACCATGCCAATGAAGACCTCAAACGCACCGACGACCTGCTCCGCTGGTATAAGGAGATACGCAAAAGCCTCTATGGCGATCGCACCGATGTGAATCAGGGGTTCTTCAATGTGAAGATTGCCACACTCGCCGACCTGGCACCTCAACACGGGCTGACCGACACATTCATCTTCAACCTCGGCAGCATTGCTGAAAAGGAGTTCAAGGACTACATTGCCTTCGACACCATGAACGAGCAGAACCAGGCTCTGTGCAGCATGCTGTTCAGCAACGAACATCTCAACACAAAGATGGATATCGGATTTGTTGGCAGTCCGAACATTGGAGCCGTGGCACTCAACCAGTTCAAGGACTCCGTGGAGTTCCGTGAATTTGCCAACCTCTACAAGAAGGAGGACAGGGTGTTCATCGTCAGTTCCATCTTCGGTGGAACAGGTGCAGCCGGATTCCCTATCATCGTGAAGAACATCCGCGATGCAGCCAACAACCCACTGCTGACCAACCGAGGGGACCTGCGAGATGCAAAAATAGGAGCACTGACCGTACTCCCTTACTTCAATGTGGCAAGCGACGAAGACAGTCCTATCAGCCGCTCCGACTTTGTCATCAAGACCAAGTCGGCACTCTACTACTACCAAGAGAACCTCACAGGTCCGAAGAGCCTGTCACTCAATGCCTGCTACTATCTCGGCGACGAAGAGGCATCTGTGCCATATGTCAACGACCCAGGTGGTGACGGACAGCGCAACGATGCACATTTCATCGAACATGTAGGTGCCCTCTCCATACTCAATTTCCTTTCGCTGCCAGACGACAAACTGCACACAGTCGATGGCAGGGCACAAAACCCTCTGTTCCGCGAATACGGACTGAAAAGCGACGAGTCAAACCTGAACCTGATGACATTCGGGCAACAGACACGCGAACTCATAAACACCAGAATGGTAAAGTTCCATCTGCTCTACATGTATCTGGTTCACCAGTTCACCGACGACATCGGTCACGGCTACACACTCGACCAGCCAGAACTCCGTCAGGCATTCACATCAACATCGTTCTATCGCACACTGACCAACGACTTCTTCCATTCATACTATGACTGGCTGATTGAGATGCAGGGCAACAACCGCTCATTCATGCCGTTCAACACCATGACGCTGAAACTCGACAACTGCATCAATGGTGTGCAACCGAAGAAAGGTTTCTTCACCAGCATCATTGACTACAAAACCATACTTGCAGCAATGAACAGCGAGTCGAAGAAGGCACAGCAGCGCTACACCGACCAGCAACTGCCACTGAAACTCATGGACCTCTTCGACCGTGTGAGCGACAAACTCATCGAAGACAAGTTCAGTTCGATTAAATAATGATGCATCAAGCCGCCAATCAGCACACGCCATGCCAATGGCTGACTGACTGCAAGCAGCAAACAGAGTACAGAAAATCTTGATAACGAAGTAAATGAGCAAGATATTATCTTACAACAAGAAAAGTAACGGAGAAGACTGGTTCGACATCAACCGCCAGTATAGCCGCGACGAAATTGACTCCATCAGCGACCCATCAGCCGGACTTACCGAGAATCCACGAACAGCCATCCCAAGTCCGTTCGCACAAATGGACCTCGTGAAGAACGCATTCTTGCGTTTGTCCTACAACGCAATTCTCAAAGGCCAGCAACAGGATGAACGACTGGTGTCACAGGCACTCGACATTGCACAGTTGTTCTTCAATTACAGCGAATTGAAGGAAAAACTACACATCATCGAATGGAACCGCGCCGTCAATCTGGACCAACTCATCACATCACCAGAGCATCAGCAACTGGGTGAGACTCTCGAAATGTACATGCGCCAGGACAGTGAGGCATACAACTTCGACCTGATGAACCGTCTGTTCTTCATTGCCTTCAACAGCCACATCTTAGGATGTACATCACCTGCTTCAATGTTTATGGCATCGCCAAATGCCGAAGCAGGCAAGTTTGACATTCCAATCGAACAGGGCATCAACCTTTTCGACCAGTGGCGACCACTCTACAAACGCGACATCAAGTTTGTGAAGTATATATATGCACTGTTCACTGCCTACCCTGTACTCAAACAGCGACTCGAAGCAGTCAACAAGTACCTCATTACAAACTTCCTCATACTGAACATCGCACAGCAACGAGAAATTCTGCAAGAAATAGGCAATCCACAGGGCATCAACGAGGCTGATGTAGATAAGGCACGCAACTATTTGGAATCAAACTACGAAACGACGGAAGAAGGGATGGAGGTGCTCGGAGTGCCTCTCTATCAGAGCCGTACCGAAGATGTTATGGCAAGCATCGGCACGAGCGACTTCGTTATCCTTCCAACACGCAAAGTGCCAGAGGGCGAACCGCTGCCACTCGTTTTGCAGAATAACCTGAACGCACCGGCAACCGAACCGTTCAAGTACATCACCTACAACTGGGACGACTCCATCAAGATTCGCCCAGAGGACTATGCAGTAAAGCCAGAACAGCGCATACTGCCTGCCACCACACACCAGTATCCGTGGCTCACTGACGACGACTTCCTGCAACCATCGCTCATACAACTCGACTACCCAATCGAGAAGGACTGCTTCTTCGATGGCAATATGAAGGCAAACGGCAGCGACACCAATGGCCGCCACTTCCTCTTGCCACTGAAACCTATATTCTTCAAGTACTTCGACACACGCGACCTTTGGGGCACCATCGCAGGAAAACCACGAATGGAAATCCAGACCACCCGCCAAGGACAGAGCCGCTCCGTGAAGGTCATCCTGCGCATCCCTGTGCAGAAGACGGGAAAGTTCATCACCCTCAGCCGCACTTATGTCGAAGCAAAAGACGGCCAACTCACCTACAACAAGGAAACAGGGCAGGGCACATTCGTCACCATCTCGTTCGCAATGGCCATCTTCCCATTCGTCAGAACCGAAGGCTACAACCAGTACAAAGTACAGCTCATTGACCGAGCACTCGGACAATTCATCAACTACCGAATCAAGTTAGAGTTCTACAAGGATGGTTTCGACAACAAGATTGCTGACAGTCTCCTGAAACGCCGCGAACGCAGCCTGAAATCGCAGAAGCAAGTAGGTTCAAGTTATTACAGCCTCAACAGCGATTTCGACTACACCAAAGTGATTGTTGAGAACGAAGTCGGAGCAAAATATGGCGAAGGCATCATCTGCCCACGATGGGAAGACGAAGTACAAGGTGCTGACGCATACACCTTTGCAGTCGATTTCGGTACCACCAACACACATATCGAAGTGATGAAGGGCGACAGTTCGCCTGAACCTTTGAAGATTGACCCACAGCAACGGGCACGCCTGGTGGCAACACTCTATAATGGGTCAAACATCTTGTACGATGTCATCATCAAGCAGGAATTTGCCCCTCGCACCATCGCAGTTGACTATGGTTTCCCTCAGCGCACCGTGCTGTCAGAATGCGAACGCATAGATGCACCAAACATCGATGAAATCGTCGCTCTTGGCGATGCCAACATACCATTCATCTACGAAAAAGAATCCATCGGCTACGGCAACCGCATCATTCCAAACCTCAAATGGTCATCAGATGCAGCCAACAGCAAGCGAATCAGTTGCTACCTGATGGAAATTGCACTGCTGATGCGCTCAAAGGTGCTGTTAGAGCAGGGCAACATACGCAACACCCGACTCGTGTGGTTCTACCCTCTCAGCATGGAGATAGGCAAAATCAGCCAGTTACGGCAGATATGGGCAAAGACATTCCAAAATGTGTTTGGCATGCCTGTCATCGAAGGCGTAAACCTCATTGAAATGCCAGAGTCCGTTGCTCCATACTATTATTATAAGAACACATCACAGTTCAAGGGAGCAGCATCGACAGTGGCTTCAATCGACATCGGTGGCGGTTCGAGCGATGTTGTGGTCTATCAGCGCGAGACCGAGACCAAGGTGCCAAATGTGGTAACATCCTTCCGTTTCGCAGCAAACACACTCTTCGGTGATGCATTCTCAGAAGTGCCACAAGGCCGTCACAACCCAATGCTCATCAAGTACATAGACTATTTCCGCAAGATATTCAATTCCGACGAAGACCTCTACGGCGAACTGCTCGGCATATTGGAGGACATCGTTGACAAGAACAAGTCGGAGGACATCAGCGCATTCCTCTTCTCTGTCGAAAAGAACAAGGTGACCAAGGGCAACGATGTGTTCTCGTTCAATCAGCGACTCAGTCAGGACAGTTGCCGCAAAATCATATTCATCTACTTCTATGTGACAATGATTTACTATGTGGCAACACTGATGAAGCACAAAGGACTCGAAATGCCACGCTGCATCATGTTCAGCGGTACAGGTTCGAAAGTGCTGAAAATCGTCGGTGGAATGCGCGAACTGAACAACTTGACACAAATTGTCATTGAGCGCATTTATGGCAAGGAATACAACAGTTACGACGGGTTCTCAGTCGTGATTGAAGAGAACGAACCAAAGCAGATCACCTGCCGCGGAGCCCTGTTGCAAGTAAAGTCGGAGACTGGATGCCAGGCCATCAACGAAATCAACCGACGAATGGACGACTTCAAGGCACCACTAAAATCAAATTATTCAATGATTTCCAAGCCTGTGCTTCAATATGGCGACATCAAGGACCACAAGGTCATTGAAGAAATCATCGAACAGGTACGCCAGTACAACGAATTCTTTATCAGCCTCTGCGACGACATCCGCGTGTCCGACCGTTTCCTCGTCGATGGAGAAGCATGGAACACATTCAAGGAGAATGTCAACCGCGACCTTGAACACCATTTCATCCAGGGTTGGAACTTCGTCAACAAAGACCAGGCAATGCTCAACGACAGCGACCCAGTGCCTGACGCACTGTTCTTCTATCCAATCATCGGTTCAATCAGAAACAATTTAATAGATAATATAAAAGAAAAAGACCTATGAAAAAATTCTTAACTTTGGCCATTGGCTTATGGGTATTCGCCCTTGGCTGCATCAGTGCCCAGACACTGGAACAAAAAAAGATCTGTGCTCTCAAATGGACTCTTCAGCAGACTTTCTACAACAAGGCAGAAGGTCAGCAGATGGCGCATATTGATGTCACCGAGTTCAAATCTTTCGATGAATTCAAGAAAAACGAATTGGTAAGCAAACTCATCAAGAGAGTCAGCGATGCCACTGACAAGCGACGCATCGACAACATCATCAATGCCAAAACAAGCGATGAAATCAAGGTGCCAAACGGTGCATCAAAAGAATATCAGGGCGACATCGAAAAGATTAAGAGTGTCGCTCCTGCACAGGAAGAAAATGCCGAGAACCAGGATTCAGCCGAAGAACAGACTCCTGAGGTAGTCGAAGTCGATGTGGACAAACCTACTGAAGCAGCAGTTACTCCTGTGGAAAAGGAAGAGGAAGAAGTGACTGAAAGCGCATTGCTCCAGGAAGAAGAGGAAGAGACCGAGAACAAAAGCGGAATGGGTATCTGGGGCGTTATCCTCACATCCGTAATTGTTTACATCGTCCTCACCATTTGTCTGCTGTTGTTCCGCCGCTCACGCCAGAACACCATCGCTACCAATGACGAAGACACCATCAGCCAGGAACAGTATCGCAGCGACCGTCTGCGCCTGATGGAACGCATCAAGGGACTTGAAATCGAACTGGACAATCTGAAACGAGCAGGAGTAAAACAAGGCAACAATGCACAGAAACCTGCACAGCCTCAGCAGTCAGTTCAGAAGCCTCAACAGCCACAGCAGCCACAGCAGACTACTCAGAAACCGCAGCAGCCACAACCTGCAATCCAGAAACCTCAGCCATCAGTTGAAAAACCTATTTCCATTGTTGCTGAACCAAAGAAAGAGGAACCAAAGCACACAGAACAGAGCCTGTTTGACGACAAACCCGACGCAACAGTCACACCTATCATCCAGCCAACAGAAACTCCGTCAAGCATCAAGCCAAGCCGCACACAGGCCATCATGTTCTTCCCAGTTCCTGTGAACGGTGTGTTTGCCAACGGAACTGACGAAATCGAAATCGGCAAGTCACTCTACATGCTGCGCACCAGCGACGGACAGAATGCCACATTCACCATCCTCAACACTCCTGAAGCCATCAAGACAGCACTCATCTCACTGTCTGAAATGGTAAAGCCAGTGTGCAAAATCATCAACACCGTTCCAAACCCACTGGAAATCGTCACAGAAGGTCCTGGTACAGCAGTACGCGAAGGCGACACATGGAAAATGGTGACAAAGTCGGTGGTTCGTCTGCTTTAATCCGTTAAAAAACAATTGAGAAGTGCATCCAGCGATGCACCTCTCAATCGTCAAATATTCATTTTCAAGAAGAAAGTACCTCCACTGAGAATCGAACTCAGATCTAATCTTTAGGAGAGATTTGTTCTATCCATTGAACTATGAAGGCTCATATCATGGGTGCAAAGGTACAAAATAAAAATTGAAAACACTGAATATAAGAATAAAGAATTAAGTAAAAAAGCAAAAAAACATATCAGCATTATGACATTCACACAAATAAGCAATTCCATCTTCGTTAAAGTCATCAACGACTATCACTTGATTGACAATGTCGATCAGGACATTCACAATCCATACGAGCGTGGCACAATTGAGTACGACCTCTATGTCAAGAACTGGATTGACACCGTTCAGTGGCATCTGGAGGACATCATCCGCGACCCACACATCAACCCAATCGAAGCTCTCGAGCTCAAGCGCCGCATCGACAAGAGCAACCAGGATCGCACCGACCTCGTCGAGCGTATCGACTCTTATTTCCTCGAACTCTATCATCAGGTGACTCCACTGCCCGAGGCTACTATCAACACTGAAAGTCCGGCATGGGCCATCGACCGCCTCAGCATCCTTGCACTCAAAATCTACCACATGCAGGAACAAGTGAGCCGTACTGACGCCACTGCCGAGCACCGCCAACGCTGCGAGGCAAAACTCGCCATCCTGCTCGAACAGCAGCGCGACCTCTCACTCGCCATCGACCAGTTGCTCGACGACATCCAGGCTGGTCGCAAGTACATGAAGGTCTATCGTCAGATGAAGATGTACAACGACCCAAGCACCAACCCAATTCTTTACAAAAACAAGTAATATTCAGGGGAAAAGCCATAAATTCGGGGATTGTGGTTTGGTCGTACACCAAATAGGTTCTTATAAAAAAGATGACCAAACCACAAACCACCAGACGACTAAACCCATAAAACACAAAACCACCAGACAGCCAACATGCACCTTCTCGTCATTCGTTTTTCAGCCATGGGCGATGTGGCAATGACAGTCCCAGTACTCTATTCTCTGGCAGTCAGCCATCCCGAAATTCAGATAACTATGCTCACCCGCAAGCATCTCACGCCATTGTTCCAATGGATGCCCGACAATGTGAAGTGTCTCGGAGTCAATCTGAAAGACTATGACGGCATCAGTGGTTTAGGTCGGTTATACAAAGAGTTGAAGGCGATGGACTTCGATGCCGTTGCCGACATCCACGATGTGTTGCGCACTCAGTATCTGCGTCTGCGCTTCCGTCTGTCGGGCAAGAAAGTAGTGGTCATCGACAAAGGACGCGCTGAAAAGAAAGCCATCCTCGGCAACGGGATGACATCACCATTCCTGAAACCAACCATCGAACGCTACCGCGATGTATTCATGCGGCTTGGCATAGACTTCCCACTCGTCAGTTCTATGCCCCAATTCTCAAATTCGCCCAAAGACACAAAGCAAATCGGCATCGCTCCATTTGCAGCCCACGAAGGGAAAATCTATCCACTCGACAAGATGCACCAAGTGGCAGACATGCTTGCCGACCGAGGTTATCAAGTCTTCCTCTTCGGCGCTGGCAAAGAAGAACAGGCAACACTGGAATCATGGGAACGCGAAAACATCCGTTCTGTGGCAGGACGACTCGGAGGCCTGGGGCACGAACTCGAACTGATGGGCACACTGGACTTGATGATTTCGATGGATTCGAGCAATATGCACATGGCTGCCATGATGGGGACGCCCACACTGTCCATCTGGGGTGCAACACATCCCAAGGCTGGATTTATGGCATGGGGACAGAAGGAAGACTCAACCATACAGTTGCCACTGGACTGCCGTCCTTGCTCCATCTATGGCAACAAGAAATGTAAGTATGGCGACTACCGTTGCATGACAGGCATCACTCCCGAACAAATTGTCGAGAAAGTAGTGAACGGCTGATTCCAGCATTTCGCTGCACAACTGCAATCATTATTCATTTATATGTTATACCGAATCACCTACGGATTGTTTTATCTCATCTCGCTTCTGCCGATGCGAGTACTGTATGTCATTTCCGACATATTGCTCTATCCCATTGCCCGTCTGTACAGGCGCAAGGTGACACGGCAGAATCTCGACGAGTCATTTCCCGATCTCAGCGTTAAAGAGCGCCGCGCAATTGAACGCCGATTCTACCACCAGTTGTGCGACTACATTGTGGAGACCGTCAAGCTCTTCTCCATCACGAAAGAAGAACTGATGGAGCGCATGACTTTTAGCGGCATGGACGACATCCGCCACGGATTCAACGATTTAGGCAAAGAGACCTTCTTCTCTTATCTTGGACACTTCGGTAACTGGGAATGGATTGCATCATTGCAATACTGGTTGCCTGAATGCCACTGTTGTCAGATTTACCACCCACTTTACAACAAAGTTTTTGACCGCATTTTCCTCAACATTCGTCAACAATATGGAGGTGAATGCATTCCAATGAAAACCAGCCTGCGCCGCCTGGTACAACTACATCAAGCAGGCGAACACATCGTATGCGGCTTCATCAGCGACCAGCAGCCCAAATGGAATGCCATCCACCACTTCACCCCCTTCCTCAACCACGACACAGCCGTTTTTATCGGTACCGAACAACTGGGCAAGCGCATGGATGCCATGATTTTCTATGCTCATGTCACACAGCCCCGCCGTGGCTACTATCATTGCCAGTTCCAACCGATGGAATACAATCCGAAGGAAGTAAACGACTACGAACTCACCGACCGTTTCTTCCGTCAGCTTGAGTCCGACATCAAGGCAGCACCGCATCTGTGGCTATGGACACACAAACGATGGAGCCGCACCAAGGAGGAATGGGAACGACGACAAAAACAATAATAACACAAGCATCATTAATGACAGACTATATCAACGAACAACCAACCAGCAACCCACCAACACGCCACGACAGCAGCCTGTTGCAGTTTCTGATATTCAGCAAGATTGGAGCATTCACCCTTGGTGGTGGTTATGCCATGATTCCCATCATGGAGCGAGAGGTGGTGGACAAGCACCACTGGCTCAGCCATGAGGAGTTTCTGGATGTGCTGGCCGTGGCACAGAGCACTCCCGGTCTCTTCGCCATCAATATGGCAAGTTACATAGGCATCAAGTACGGAGGCGTGCGCCGTGGCATAGTCTGTTCGCTCGGAGTGGCAGCACCAAGCATACTCATCATTCTGCTCATAGCCATGTTCTTTAATGCTTTCAAGGGCAACAGCATCATTGAAAAGATATTCCTTGGCATCCGACCAGCAGTGGTGGCGCTCATTGCAGCCCCATGCCTTTCAATGGTACGCACAGCCCATATCACTCGCTACAACATCTGGATACCAGTAGTCTGCTGCATCCTCATCGCCAGTTTCGGAGTGTCACCTATATGGATTATCCTCATAGCTGGCCTGTGCGGATTCATCTATGGCAAGGCTAAAAGCGAAGAAAAATAAGGGCAGTCAGCTCAACCCCTAAACAACTCCCCCATCCACGACTAAACAACCAGACCACCAAACAACTCCCCCATCCACAACCAAACAACCAAACCCCTAAACAACCAAACCACCAACCTATGATTTTTCTCCGATTATTTTTAGTATTCTCCAAGATAGGCATATTCAACTTCGGCGGTGGTTATGCCATGCTGTCGCTCATCCACAACGAGATTGTGGAAAAGAACCACTGGCTCTCGCCTGCGGAGTTTACCGACATCGTAGCCATCAGCCAGTCCACCCCAGGACCAATCGGAATAAACTGTGCCACATATGCCGGTTACACAGCCGTGCTCAACGACGGATACCCACAATGGGCAGCAGTCATCGGAGCCATTCTCGCATCGCTGAGTGTGTTGTGGCTGCCGTTCCTGCTGATGCTGACCATAAGCAAGTTATTGTTACGATACAGCAAATCGACAGTTGTCACAACAATGTTTTCTGTGTTGCGCCCAGCCATCGTAGGCCTTATTGCTGCCGCTGCCATTCTGCTCATGTCTGCCGACAATTTCGGCAGTCCCACCACCGACACATTCAAGTTCATCACCAGTGTGCTGCTGGCGCTCTTTGCCTTTTTCGGCACGATAAAATACAAAGTCCACCCCATCGTCATCATCATACTCTGTGGCATTGCGGGTTTGCTGATTTACTAAATTTCATAATGGTTAGCAATCAGTCGAGAGCTAATGCCAAATGGAATAATCTTGAAGATAGAAAGTATCATATACGGACTGTTCACACTCGTGCTCTTGTCCTGCACGAATGAGCATTCGGAGAACAATAAATTCACATCCGGCCACTGGCAAGTGTGGATGGAAAGCGTCAACGACTCAACAAACATCGTGAGACTGAGCGTTGACGGCGTATCAGCCGATTCACTGTTGCTGCCGTTTCCTGTCTATCGGCTCGACGGTGGCGACCTTGACGGTGACGGCATTCCAGAGATATGCATCGGAGTGGTGAAATCCACAAAATACTGGAAAGATGCAGCTCGTCGGCTGTTCATCTACCGATTGTATCACGGCAGGTATCTGCGCCCGCTGTGGCTTGGTTCGAGGGTGGGACACAGGCTTGAAGACTTTCGCGTGGATAGGACCTCCTCACCCGCCATCGTGCTGACCGATGAACTGTTGAACGACAGTGTCGTGATTCATCAGAAATACACATTGCGCGGATTCGGATTACGGATTCTCAATGAAGAATTACAGTAACACAAGTTGCGCAAGCTCAACTTGTACGGCGGAATGACTGAATGTCATTCTGCATGCGACGACCGAATGACTGAATGTCATGAGGTTTGCGACGACTCGGCGTTTATGCCGACAAAGGAGTTTCCTCCTACGAATCGATATTTCGCGAAGCTCAATATCTACAAACAACCAATATACAGCGCTCATGAAAACAAAATGCTTTGGACTGTTGTGTGCAGCCATGCTGCTCATAGGATGCAAGGGAAGCAATCAGACTGCAACCCTTGACGATGATGTTGTAAGTGATGAGATTGAAGAAAATGTGAACGACGACTTTTTCATGCTGAACGATGAAAAATTGCCTTGCAAGGTCGATCTCACACAGGATGTCAGCCAGTTGAGTTATCAAAACCTCCGTCTGCTGCGAAGCTATGTCTATGCCACCCACGGACATTGGTTCATGGAGGGTGAACTCAACTGTTTTTTTAGCAGCCACACTGACTGGTATCGGTCACTGTGCGACAGCCTGTGGAATTCATGGTATGAAGACGATGACGGCAACACACAAGTCATGCAATACTGCGATGCCCTTGTTGACGACTATGAGAGTGCCTTCAAGTACATAAAACTGTCGAAAGCCGAGGAAGACTTTGTAGCAAAGATTGATGCAAGGATGGAGGAACTGATGAAACACAAGAGTGTCAAGAATGCCGAAGGCGTCGAACTGACGAATGCCCATCTGGCAGCAAACTGGTTTCAGCTCTACAAGCCCGACGACAAGTTGCTCGGTATGCTCTATAAAAACAATGTTGCGTTCAGTTCTACCGACTACCAGCAGTTGTTCAATGTCTATGAGAACAATGAATACTTGGCTATGCCAAGTTTCGTGACTACCGACTTGATGCTTCAGGCTTACCACATGTATTTCAGTTATGTACTGAAATGCATTGAACAGCAGGAACTCTCTGTGCTGTTAAAAGAGTCGATGGCAGAACTGTTGCAGCAGAGCTGTTCAAACATTCAAGGCAGTTCAGGTCAAACTCTGGAAACTGAACGATGGAACGCTGCCTTCTTCATTGTTGCACTGAAACTGTTGGATGAAGACCCCAATCAGTTGATTGAAGGAGGAAACCTTGCAGCAGTTCTGGGGCAAGACATCATGCAGGTGGTTGACAGCGAGATTCAGCTTATTGCTGAGATGGAAGACAACCTGTCACCATTGTTCAAGACTTCCACATACTTCGGTTACAGCCTGTTCAAGCCACGGGGACATTACACACGAAAGGAAGAGACACAGCGCTGGTTCCGTGCCATGATGTGGCTGCAAAAAGGGTGCTTCATGAGAGAAGACAGGAGTCAGCTGAAACAGGCAGTCAGCATGGCGCGACTCATCAATTCAGTACCGTTGGCCAAGAAAAAGCTCATACGCATGGACAATGCCCTGACATTCCTGATGGGCGAACCCGACAATGTGTCGATAATGGAACTTGCTGACTGGATGGAAGCGGAGAACATGAACGACATCAACATTTCAACTGCCCAGTTGAACCGAGTGGACAAGTGGTTGAAGGAAGTGTTCAAGGGCCGCAACAACATCAGCCCGAAGGTGAAGGTGGGCAATCAGGATCAGTTGAATCTGATGCCGCAGCGTTATGAAATTGACAACAAAGTGCTGGCAACCATCTATGACCCTAAACCAAATGCCGACAGAGCTTTCCCTACTGGCCTTGACATGATGGATGCATTCGGAGTGAAAGCTGCCACCGAACTGCTTGCCGACGACAACAGACAACAGCCGTGGAAGGACTACGACAAGGAACACAAGAAGTTGATGAAGATTACAAGCCAGTTCGACTCATGGGACAAGACACTCTACAACAAATGGTTAAAAAGCCTTGTGGAAATGCAGAAGCAAGAGAAGACTCAGCCAGGATTCATGAAGACTCATACATGGGCACTCAAAAACCTGAATACAGCACTGGGGTCGTGGGCACTGCTCAAACACGATGCCATTCTCTATGCCGAACAACCTATGGCTGCCGAATGTGGAGGTGCAGGTCTGCCCGATCCTTCAATCGTTGGTTATGTCGAGCCAAACATGCCCTTCTGGAAACAAATGAAAGAGATGATTGGTTTGCTGCGTGACATGCTGGAAGACAACCAGATTGCAACCGACGACTTGAAAGAGAAAAGCGAACAATTGGAAGGTTACATTGACCTGTGTATCAGATGTTCCGAAAAGGAACTTGCAGGTGAACCACTTGACAAGGCGGATGCTGACTGCATCCAGCACATCGGTTCCAGCATCGAATGGTTCACACTGTCAGTCATCGACCCGGAGGACAATTATTCCGACTGGAGCGACATCAAGGGAGCCGACCGCTGCATAGCCCAGGTTGCAGATGTCTTTACACGAAACATAACCAACTGCAACAAGGACGGCATTCTGTACGAAGCCACCGGACTCGCAAACGCAATATATGTCATCGTGGAAATCAATGGTTTGTGCTATCTGACCCGTGGCGCCACGTACAGTTATTATGAATTTGTCCGTCCGCTCGGCGACAGGTTGACCGACGAACAGTGGCAGGAGATGATTGAAAAGTCAGAAGCCCCTGCTCAACCCGACTGGTTTGCTCCGTTGGTAATAGGTACATCAGTTGACCATGATCAGCGTTTCGTTTATAGCACCGGCTGCTAATTTAATAATGCCCTTTCCCCATCCTCAGAATCTATCTGGAAGGGGAAAGGGCATTCAGTTATCAATTATGCGATACACATCATGCATTGTAATCTTGCTGTTACTCAGTTGCTGCACCTCGCCGTCCTCAGTTGAACAGACTGCCAACGACGATTCGTTGACGCTGATTTTCACTGGCGATGTTTTGCTCGACAGAGGTGTGCGTCAACAGATTGACCGTCACGGAGTGGCATGGCTTTTTGACGATGTCGCAGACTTGTTTCATGACAGCGATGCCACAGTCATCAACCTTGAATGTCCACTCACCGACATTTCGACTCCAATCGGCAAACAATACATTTTCCGTGCAGATACACGCTGGGCACATCAGCTGAATGCCGCTGGCATTACACATGCAGCCCTTGCCAACAACCACACCAACGACCAAGGGTTGCAGGGCATTGCTTCAACCGTGAAGTGCCTCGGCGAGGCGGGCATCACCCCATTGGGATGTGGCAAGACTGTGGCTGAACGCTTCACTCCTGTCATCATTGAGAAAGGCGACATCAGAGTCGCTGTATTCAATGCTGTGCTGCTGAATCTTGAAAACTGGACACCCGTCAGCGACGGCAACATGATTGTGTGTGAGACTGATGCTGCTACACTGGCAAAGGCTGTCAGGGAATATCGGCAGAAGAATGAACGCGAGCACATTGTGGTTGTACTGCACTGGGGAACAGAGTTTCAGTCATCGCCATCATTCACACAACGGCTGCAAGCCCGTCAACTTATCAGTGCCGGAGCCGATGCAATCATCGGGCATCATCCCCATGTCATTCAGTCAGTTGACACCATCGCCGGACGGACTGTGATGTACAGCCTTGGCAACTTCGTTTTCGACCAGCACAATCCATTAGCAAAGAAAGCACTTATAGCAAAAATCACAGTAAAGGCAGACACACTGCGTGTCAGTTCAATCCCTGTTGACATAAACAACTGCAAACCCGTGCCAATAGTTTGCAGTGATAGTTATTGATACAAATTAACTCTTGTATCTGTATGCGTCATCGCTCAATCGTACATACTTCATGATGTTATCATTACAGATGTTGCAGATGCATCGCAGCATGAAATGATGGTATCATGGCATGAAATGACGATATTGCGGCTTGAAACAACCATCTCATGGTGCAATACCATGATTTTTCATGAGGGTATCATCCTTTTCATTACAACCCCATGCATTTAGCTTTATCCACACACATTCTTTTGCAAAGCCCTACAAATCTTGTTCTTCTTTTAGAAATCCAGGAGTACGACTGATGTATTCGTAGCCGAAACGGCATCGCAGACAGTTGTGCTTCTGGCAGTATTCGCGTGTCAAGTGAATAATTGCCTGGCTGTCGGCTGCCGATTCGCACGCCACACCGGCAGCACACCAGTCGCGTATGAAGCGGTTGTTTTCGGAAGGCAGATGCTCAAAAAGCGAAAGGGCATGCTCCTGCATCTTCTCATCAGACTTATATTTTCCATAGGCAAACAACATCGGTGCCACACTGTTGATGACCAGCAGCGACTTCGACGACTTGGTCAGTTGCTTATCGGCAGTGGCGGTCGATTCGTGAGCAAAGGTGTAGTGGGTGCGCCAGTAAGGACTGACATGGGGAGTGAGGAGCGAAAACAGGTCGCCGATGTCGGTTGCATTCATCAGCGACGACATAGTAACCCTGCCCTCGTGATAGAGCATTGCAAGTTGGGCAATGCGCACATGTGGAAAGTTCTGCGGACGCAGACGCAAGAAGCGCCACAGAGTCGGACTGATCGGATGCAGCGAAAACTTATGTTGCAGATATGTATATTCGTTTTTCAGTTGTTGAAAATACATGTCTTTCGACACTTTTTCCCCCATTTCATCGGAAAAAACCTCATCGCTGAGCAGTCCTGCCTGTCCGAAGAATATCGCCTCAACCTGCATCAAGTCATTGCGGTGCTTGGCAACAGCGCTCATCGGGATGCTGTATGCCCATTGCTCAAATGCCTGTCCGTTGATGCCGAAACCAAAATTGCGAGCCATGGTCACAAACATGGTGTCTTCCCAGTTCTTGTTACACAGTTCTCGTCGTTGCATTATCTGCTCGGTTCGCATCTCAAGGCGCTCCACGAACAAACGCGACATCCAGTTGTGCACAGTCAGCCGAGGCAGTTCACCCACCACATCGTGGCATGGAGGCATCTGGTCGCTCTGTTGAAGATGGTTGTAGTTCTGACGGACATAGTCAGGAATGGCAAGCACCAGCTGGTGGGGAACAGCACCACTCTGGCAGGTCACGCTGCAATCGGCGTCAGCAGTGACATGGAGCACAACAGAATTGTAAGCCTCATCGGTGTCGTGGTGATGACGAAACCAGTCGCTCGATTTCAGATGTACCTCCACACTGCCGACCCACAGCATCCCCCCAATCTTCACTTTTGCATTCAGGAAGTCGGGACCCGCGTCAGTGTTGTGCATACCCGGACTGATGACCTCGACGCTCATGCCGTCAATAGTCGTCAGTTCCTTCAAAGGGAAAATCTTGTGTTGCCACACATAGTGAAGCATCATCTCCATAGCCATTCGAATTTTCTGTGATGCAAAGATAGGCAAAAGAATTAACACGGGCAAACGATTGCAGTCATTTTCTTAATCCCCCAACAACCAAACAACTAAACAACCACCCCAGCAACTATTTTTAACACCAATAACATGGTAATGTGAAAAATTTGCCGTAACTTTGCACCTTGAATGTACATGCACCAAGGCACACGATAGTGCCACGGCCAGCCGTGGCTGATGCCAGTGCCCAACAACATTAAGAGCAAAATCACACAAAAACATATGTATTTATTCACATCAGAATCAGTAAGTGAAGGTCATCCTGACAAGGTGGCCGACCAAATCAGCGATGCTGTGCTCGACCAGCTTATTGCTTTCGACCCAGACTCAAAAGTGGCATGCGAAACCCTCGTCACCACAGGACTTGTAGTCATCGCAGGCGAAGTGAAGTCGAAGGCATACGCCGACCTTCAAGAAGTAGCACGAAAGACCATCAGCCGCATCGGTTACACCAAGGCTGAATACAAATTTGAAGCAGAGAGCTGTGGACTGCTGTCTGCCATTCACGAACAAAGTGCCGACATCAACCAGGGAGTCGTCCGCGAGCGTCCCGAAGACCAAGGTGCAGGCGACCAGGGCATGATGTTTGGCTATGCCACCAACGAGAGCGAAAACTACATGCCGCTGTCGCTCGACCTCAGCCACCACATTCTCCACACACTGGCTGACATACGCCGCGAAGGCAAGGTCATGACATACCTGCGCCCAGACTCAAAGAGCCAGGTGACCATCGAGTACGACGACAACGACCGTCCGGTACGCATCGACACCATCGTGGTCAGCACCCAGCACGACGAGTTCCTCGACGACGACGACGAAGCAATGCTCAAACAGATCAGCGACGATGTGAAGCAGATTCTCATACCGCGCGTCATCAGCGAAATCAGCGACCCACGCATCAAGGCACTGTTCACCCCCGACATCAAATACTTCATCAACCCAACAGGCAAGTTTGTCATCGGTGGACCTCACGGCGACACCGGACTCACAGGCCGCAAAATCATCGTTGACACCTACGGAGGCAAAGGCGCACACGGAGGCGGTGCATTCAGTGGAAAGGATCCATCGAAAGTGGACCGTTCAGCAGCCTATGCAGCACGCCACATTGCCAAGAACATGGTAGCAGCAGGAGTTGCAAATGAAATGCTCGTACAGTTGAGTTATGCCATCGGTGTGGCACAGCCTGTCAGCATCTATGTCAACACCTACGGACACTCCAATGTCAGCATGACCGATGGTGAAATCGCAACAAAAATATCCGAACTCTTCGACCTCCGTCCATTCGCCATTGAACGCGACCTCAAACTCCGCAACCCAATTTACAGCGAGACCGCAGCCTATGGCCACATGGGACGTAAACCAGAAGTAGTCACCAAGCACTTCTTCTCGCCTTACATGTCAGGAGGTGAAAAGACCATCGAAGTGGAGCTCTTCACCTGGGAAAAACTCGACCGCGTGGACGACATCAAGCAAGCCTTCAACCTCAAATAGGCTCCGCACAGCCCCATCGTCCCACCAACTAAAATTTCCACCCATGGCCACCGTGCCTCGCGATTTTTCGCGAGGAATCACCCATCGGCCCCATAACACCCACCACAATGAACATAGCACTTATCGGCTACGGCAAAATGGGCAAGATGATTGAGCAGATTGCCCTCAGCCGTGGACACAAAATTGTAAGCATCATCGACATCGACAACCCGAACGACTACGACACCGACGCATTCCGCAGTGCCGATGTAGCCATCGAATTCACCGCCCCACAAGTGGCATACAGCAACTACCTCAAAGCCTGGCAACAGGGAGTGAAGGTCGTGAGCGGCAGCACTGGCTGGCTCAAGGACCACGGCGACGATGTGCGCCGCGCTTGCACCCAAGAAGGGAAGACACTCTTCTGGGCAAGCAACTTCAGCCTCGGCGTAGCCATCTTCTCGGCAGTCAACCGCTATCTGGCACGAATCATGAACCAGTTTGACACATACGATGTCACCATGTCAGAAACCCACCACATCCACAAACTCGATGCGCCAAGCGGCACAGCCATCACTTTGGCAGAGCAAATCATCGATGAAATCGGGCGAAAAGACAAGTGGGAACTCACGCAGACCATTCGGTACGATGAACTTACAGGCAATGCGGTTTCAACGGAAGAGACAGCGAATCCATCGGAAAAATCCGTTCCGATTACATCCATCCGCGAAGGCGAAGTACCTGGCATACACAGTGTGACCTACGACAGCGATGCCGACAAGATAACCATCACCCACGATGCTCACTCGCGCAAGGGATTTGCACTCGGTGCAGTACTCGCAGCCGAATACACCGCACAGCACCAGGGACTCCTCACCACAAGCGACCTGTTCAAATTCTGACACATACTACCACCGAGGGAAAACATCCATTCCCCTCACCGTGCCCCGTACATCAAACAGACAGCAGGACATTAACAAGCAAAAGGCAGTCTATACAGCACCACCACAAAGGCGCTACATAGCACCACCAAACCGACAACAAACCTTCAAGGAATAAATGGGAAAGTACAAAAGCAGCAAACAGGTAAAGGCAGAACTTGCCAATGCCAAGAATGTAGAAAAAAAGAACAAAGTGAACGGATGGATCAAGTTCATCATCGTCACAGCCCTCTATCTTCTCTTCCTCTACTGGGTGGAATCATGGTGGGGACTGATTGTCGTACCATTCATCTTCGACATCTACATCACCAAAAAGATAAAGTGGACATGGTGGAAGGACATCGACAGCCCAGTCGGCCGCACTCTGATGAGTTGGGTCGATGCACTGGTCTTTGCACTGGTGGCAGTCTATTTTGTCAACCAGTTCTTCTTCCAGAACTATCAGATACCAAGTTCTTCACTTGAAAAGTCACTCCTCACAGGCGACTATCTGCTGGTCAGCAAGGTACACTACGGACCACGCATTCCTCAGACACCGCTCACACTGCCACTCACACAACACACCATCCCTGGATTCAACTGCAAGTCCTACCTCGACTGGCCACACTGGGAATACCGTCGTGTGAAAGGTCTTGGCAAGGTGAAACTCGGCGACATCGTCGTATTCAACTATCCAGCAGGCGACACAGCAGCAGTGCAGTTCAATGGTGACTACTATTCAGCATGTCTCGAACTCGGAATACGCGAATATGTCAACCAAGGCATCACACTGCCCGAAATGAAGTCACTCCCAGCAGAAGATCAGATGCAGATGTTCAACGAAATATCAGCAGTGGGCAAGCAGGTGATGCAGATGCAGTCAAACCTCTACGGCAAGATTGTCAGTCGCCCTGTTGACCGCCGTGAGAACTATGTGAAGCGCTGCGTAGGTCTGCCAGGACAGACACTGCAAATCAAAGACAAGGTGGTGTATCTCAACGGCAAAGAACAGCCAACACCAACCGAAGCACAGTTCCGCTACTGGATATATGCACGCGGCGAGGCAAGCGAACAACTGCGTGCCGAACTCAACATCACCGATGAAGACTACCGTCAGTGGAACGACCGTCCCGATCACCCACAGGCCGACACTCACCGGTTTGGCATGCCACTCACCAAGGCAGCAAAGGCAGTACTGGAAGAGCACACCGAACTCATCGACAGCATCGTGGCAGTCAAGGCTACTGCCAACGACTTCCTCTACCCACTCGACCACGACTACGGCTGGACACGCGACGACTATGGCCCAGTGTGGATTCCTGCCAAGGGCAAGTCAGTTGACCTCACCATCGACAACATCGCCATCTACGAGCGTCCAATCCGCATCTATGAGCAGAACGACCTCCAGATTCGCGACGGCAAGATATTCATCAACGGACAGGAAACGACGAAATATACCTTCAAGATGGACTATTACTGGATGATGGGCGACAACCGCCACAACAGCGCCGACAGCCGCTACTGGGGTTTCGTGCCAGAAGACCACATCGTGGGCACCCCTCTGTTCATCTGGTGGTCGGTCTGCCCTGACACCAATCCGGCAGCCAGCACCATCCGATGGAACCGTCTGTTCCGCTGGGTTCCAAACATCAAGTAGCATTCAAAGTGATAAACATAACAACGGCAGTCATCTGGCTCATTTGCTCAGACGACTGCCGTTGTTGTTTCATGTCATGGCATTAGAAAGAGAAGCATCGCTTCTAATACTTCTATTACTTCTATTGCTTCTATTACATCTATTGCTTCTGTTATTTCTGTTACATCTGCCCTGACTCAATCAGCAGAATGCATCGCTCCGTAAGTCGGTCATCAACCTCAGGGTCGTATTCCTTTTTGAGGCTTGCACCTGCCATCCATGCAAAAAACTGCCAAGCACCAGCACGAAGACCGCCCATATATGTCTTTATCAGCTGGAATGCAGGTTGATTGAGCTGGCGGTCAATGAGTTTGATGAGCAGTTTGCCTTGCGACAAAGTCAGTTTCTTCATGCGTGGAGTGTATTCAGCCCTCAGTTCCTTCTCCATCTTCTTGATGTATTCATCCTTCGCCCGTTTGTTTGGCAGCGAATCGATGTGAGCCATCTGCGCTTCGATGCGGTGCTGAATCTCCACAGCAATGGGATAGACCTTCTTGATGTTGTTGGCAATCTTATAGTACTTCTTCGCCTCGCGCTGCGACTTGAACTTCAAAGGAGCAAAAATAAACACATCGCCAAGAACCACCGACGGAATCATCTCGCCTTCGTAGAGCACATCGGGAGCGCGGCCCGCGAAATGACTGAAAATAGGTGAACCAGCCATGGCACGGTCCATGTCCGTGTTGGCAACAATCACCTGAGCCCGCATGAAGCCCGATGCTGCAAACAGCAGCAAAAGTGAGGTCAGTATGTACTTGTACATAAATTTCACGGTGCAAAATTAGAAAGAATATTTTATGAAATCACTATAAAAGTGAAAGAATTAACTTACTTTGGCATTAATTTATGCTTTTTTAGTTTATCATGTCACTTAAAACGACTATCTTTGCACATTAATTCGGTTTAACACAGCAATGTCAGCAGTACATTGCAGCAAAACAATCAACACAGTTACATTATGGGACTGAAAAAATATTTTACTGGAAAGACAGGAGTTGCATTCTGGATAAATGTCATCTTGGCAGCGGGCGTAGTCGTACTCATACCGACACTGCTGTTCAATTCGCTCGACACCTACACCAATCACGGCAAGAAAGCCAGTGTTCCGGCAATCGTTGGCAAAAGTGCATACGAAGCAGAGAAGATTCTTGACGAAAAAGGATTTGTGGCAGTCATTTCCGACTCAACATACAAGAAGTCAGCCCAACCGGGAGCCGTGCTCGAGCAGCACCCAAAGGCAGGAGAGATGATCAAGCCAGGACGACTGGTCTATCTGACCATCAACCTCTTTGGCGAACCACTCGTGCAGGTGCCCGACCTCGCACACAACTGCTCGATGCGAGAGGCTGAAATCAAGTTGAAGTCATTAGGCTTCAAACTCACACCACCACAGTATGTCATCGGTCAGGACAAGGACATGGTGCTGCAAGTCCGACAAGGCAAGCGCGAAATCAAGGGTGGCGAAATGGTTTCAAAGGAACGCGCACTGACGCTCTATGTCGGTGCAGGCGAGGAAGAAAACGACACCATCGTGTTTGACGACGAAATCAGCAGCGACATTGACATCGACAAGGACCTCGAAGTTCACGAAAGCAACTTCGACGTGCAGTTGTAAGCATTTTTCTGCAATCAAGTAAACATCGACGCACTACAACTGCATAAAGAATGGAAGAGACCGAAATACAGACACAAGGCATCCTGAATGAAGCCGATACAGGTAGCAAGGAAATCGGCAGCAACACACTCCACAGTACCGTCACTGGCGACAGCACACTCGATGACAACGAACTTGACGACACCGAACTCGACGACGAAGAATCGACCGGACTGTATGAGCACTACCGATTTGTAGCCGACCGTGGCCAGAAACTGATGCGAGTCGATCAGTTCATACAGGAACACCTGTCCAACACCAGCCGCAACCGCATTCAGCGTGCTGCCGATGCAGGATTCATCCTCTGCAACGACCGCGCTGTCAAACGCAGTTACAAGGTCAAGCCATTCGACATCATCAGAGTGATGCTCGACCGTCCGCACTACGACAATGCCATCGTCCCCGAAGAAATTCCAATCAACATTGTTTATGAAGACGACGACCTCATTGTCGTCAACAAGCAAGCCGGACTAGTCGTACACCCAGGACACGGCAACTGGCACGGCACACTGCTCAATGCCCTCGCCTGGCATCTCAAAGATTTCCCCGAATACGACATCAACAACCCTGAAATAGGACTTGTACACCGCATCGACAAGGACACAAGCGGACTGCTGGTCATTGCCAAGACTGCGGAAGCCAAGACCAACCTCGGACGGCAGTTCTTCAACAAGACCACCAAGCGCGAATACAACGCACTGGTGTGGGGACATATTGCAGAAGACGAAGGACGCATCGAGGGCAACATAGGACGCAACCCAAAGGACCGTATGCAGATGACCGTGTTTCCACCCGACAGCGACATGGGTAAACATGCAGTCACACACTACTATCCATTGCAGCGATTTGGCTACACCACACTCGTGAAGTGCATACTGGAGACAGGACGCACACATCAGATCCGAGCACACATGAAGCACATTGGCCATGTACTGTTCAACGACGAACGCTACGGCGGCGACCAGATACTCAAAGGAACCACATCGGCAAGCTACCGGCAGTTCATCCACAACTGCTTCCAGATCTGCCCACGACAGGCACTGCACGCCAAGACACTCGGTTTCGTACACCCACGCACCGGCAAAGAGATGATGTTCACCTCTGAACTCCCCGACGACATGCAGGCACTCATCAACAAATGGAACTCCTACAAGATTTAGCAGCCCCATCAGTCCCATTAGTCCCATCAGCCCCATTAGTCCCATAACTCAAAACAACCATAAATGAAAAAGACAATCATTGCAATCATCGCAGGAGGTGATTCATCAGAACATGATGTATCGATGCGCAGCGCCGCTGGCATCAGTTCATGGTTAGACCGCAACAAATACGAAGTCTATACCATCGAAGTAAGAGGACTCGACTGGAATGTATGTTTCGAAGACGGAACCACAGCATCGGTCAACCGTCACGATTTCTCATTCGAGCTCCCAAGAACATCAATTTACAGCATGGGTAAGGTCATCCGTCCAGACTTTGCCTATATCACCATCCATGGTACACCAGGCGAAAACGGCATCCTTCAAGGCTACTTCGACCTTCTGCACATCCCATACTCATCATGCAACCTGCTCGTAGCAGCCATGACATTCGACAAGTTCACCCTCAACCAGTACCTCAAAGGATTCGGCGTAAAGATAGCTGACTCAATGCTTCTCCGAGGTGGACAAGACATAGAAACTGCCGAAGTCATCGAAAAAATTGGTCTTCCATGCTTCATCAAACCTAACGGCGCAGGCAGCAGTTTCGGTGTGACACGATGCAAGACAGCCGACGACATACAGCAGGCAATCATCAAGGCACGCGAAGAATGTCCAGAAGTGATGATCGAGTCAGAAATCAAAGGTACAGAAATCGCAAACGGCGTGTTCCGCAAGGCAAACGGCGAAGTGCATGTACTGCCCATCACCGAAGTGGCAAGCGAAAACGAATTCTTCGACTATGACGCAAAATACAACGGACAAGTCACAGAAATCACACCTGCACGCCTCAGCGACGACACCACAGCACGCGTCAAAGCACTCACACGCGCCATCTACACAATACTCGGCGGCGAAGGCATCATGCGCGTGGATTACATCATCGGACACCAGACTGCCGACGACGGCACACAGCAGGACATCATCAACCTGCTTGAAATCAATGCCACCCCTGGCATGACCGCCACCAGTTTCATCCCTCAGCAGGCACGCGCCGACGGACTCGAAATGTCAACAATCCTCGATGAAGTCATCAATCAGAAGATGAACCGCAAATAAACACAAGACACCTTTTCTGTCAATTCCATAAGTGGGAAACAGCACCAGTTGATGTTGTTTCCCACTTCTTTTTTGGCTGTCAGCATCACTTGCCAACTACTTCACTACACACATTTCATCAATTTTTCCCATCAAATCGTCACATATTAGTACAAATATCGAACAATATTACATGTAATAATGTACAAATATATGTATAAATGTACATGATACAGTCAATAAGTACTGTTTGGTAGAAAAGTGCACGATTATTGGTCTATCTTTGCAACCGAAAAATTGAATGAAGCATCTGGACAAGCCAAATGTCCACTACGAACAACCTTATATAAAGAAACACCGCCATCGATGTTTACTTTCACCATGAACACCTTGATGTAAATAAACACCAATAGGCAATGGCATTAAGATAAGAAAGGAATGCTGACCCGAAAAAAGATACACCAATACTAAGAATAAGTATGTTAGTAATTAATAGTTAGATTTTTATAATGATTTGAAGGATGGAGCCCGTGAGGGTACCATCCTTTTTTTTGTTTATGTACGGCGCAAATCGTAAATACGAATTAAGCCAGCTCATCCTATGTGAAACATTATTTTGCAAACAGTATTTGTGCGACTGGAAGTCGCCATTTCAATGAGGGTGCTGAATCTGCTCCTCGTCCTGAAAGGAAGAGGATGAGAGAAGGACCGCTCATGTTTTCCTTCACGAGCGTACATGTTTTCCTTCACGAGCGCTCATGTTTTCTCTCACGACCGCTCATAAACTATAAAAAGGTGTACACCTTTCTGAATTTTGGTGTACACCTTTCCGGCGTTTGCTGTACACCTTTTCGCAGGAAGGTGTACACCTTTTTGAATCTTCGAGCGCTCGTGTGACAATTTACGAGCGGTCGTGAGACAATTATTGAGCGCTCATGAGACAATTAATGGACAAACGGACACCCAGAACATGGAACTCGGAAACAGGTAAACCGAGATTTAGAGATGGAGATATCAGAGAGACCATGAATATTTTACAGCGCTCTTACTTTAACCCAGATCGGCCATTAGGCTGTTACGCGCTGACAAGCCTCCTTTTTGTCATCTGTAATGTCGCTTCTCGGTTACAATGGAACCCCATTGCTCCCTCAAATCGGCAATACATCTGTTCAAAAGCTAAGTCTGTTATCACCATAACGCTAATGAACGATTTGGGTTAAACGATTCTGGGCTGAACCAAGTGCGAAAGCGATGCTACAAGGGACGAGGAAGGGTACATATACAAAAAGAGGGGGCGACACTTCCCAGCAAGTCCCCTACTATGAAAAAGTCTTTACCTTATAGCAAAACTATAATTTCTTATAGCTGATGCAAAGGTAAGACTTATTTCCGATACTAACAAATCTTTTTAGCACTTTTTATGCAAAATCAGCAAAAAACTTTTAAAAAACCGCATTTATTGCTGATTTTTGAGTAATAGACATTGCAAATTCAGGCATTTCATAGGTATGGACGAACACTCGAACGGAAAGAAGTGTTAAGAATCAGCGATTTCAACGCATATATCAACAACGCGAGCGGAGCATTATAATTGTATAATCATACAGTACCCCCCCCCGAATTTTCTAACATTTACGCGAGTTCGGGATAAGCAACCTCAAAATAATGACAGTTGCAGTTCGTCTTCTACATGTACAGGCAGGGCGTCAGGCTTGTTGTCATAGAAACAGTA
>JAGHSZ010000093.1 GCA_018065565.1 Candidatus Colivivens caballi | reverse complement strand
AAATTTAAAAATTTTATGTTACCCAAAAAATTTCACGGCGCTCCCCCCCCCCCCCCCCCATATATATAGTATAAGTGTGGCGTGTGAACTATTTGATTAAGAGATATTTTGGTGGTAATTATAATTTACTTATATTTGCAACAGCGAAAACTATATGGAACGAACCCCAAACGGTTTGTACAAACTTTCCTTATACGAAAATAATAATGGCTGAAACATGCCTGATTGTTCCAAAGAGGATAATAGCAACATAATGACACCAAGTTACAGACTTAAACATAAATTGCAATGATTTTTAACTCGTTTCAATTCATCGTACTATTTCCATTCATTTTTCTGCTGTATTATGTAATACCAGAAAAGCTTACAAAAGTGAGGAACTTGTTTCTTCTAATTGTGAGTTATTTGCTTTATATGCAATGGAAGCCAATATATGCCCTTGTCTTGCTAGGGATAACTGTTGCCACATACTATACCGCCTTGTATATCGAGAGCCAAAAGCCCTCAAAGCCAAAGCTCTCGATATGCCTTATCATCATTTTGCTGCCACTTTTCATGTTTAAGTATGCTGATTTCATCAACAACAGCATCTGCGACTTATTCTCGATGTTTGGTGTTCAATGCAGCATATCAGGACTTAACTGGGCTATCCCAATAGGAATTTCGTTTTTTACTTTCCAGGCCATCGGTTATGTGCTGGATGTATATTATAAGAAACTGAATGCAGAACACGACTTCATGATGTATGCACTGTTCGTTTCATTTTTTCCTTGCATCCTTTCAGGTCCAATAAACAAGGCGTCGTTGGTGATACCACAGTTGAAAAATCTACGAGTATATTTTGATTATGCAAAAGCTGTGGAAGGACTAAAAATGCTGCTATGGGGCATGTTTATGAAAGTTGTAGTTGCAGACCGTGCTGCACTATATGTTGATACGGTGCTGCTAAACTATGAAAACTACACTGGGACATCGTGCTTTATTGCAAGTTTACTTTATACGATTCAGATCTACACAGATTTTGCTGGCTACTCACTTATGGCCATTGGAGTGGGGAAAACCCTGGGTTTTGAACTTACAGAGAACTTCCGTCGTCCTTACTTTGCGGTCAGCGTCACCGATTTCTGGCACCGTTGGCACATTTCGCTTTCTACATGGCTCAAAGATTACATCTATATCCCAATGGGAGGAAGCAGATGCTCAAAGGTGCGCAATTACTGGAACATCTTTGTCACATTCCTGATTAGTGGAATCTGGCATGGAGCCAACTGGACTTTCATTGTATGGGGAGTGTTGCATGGCTTTTTCCAGATTGTGGAAAAGATGACCGGGCAACAAAAGTGCAATTATGGATGGGTAGGCAAGACAATAAAAATATCGTTGACATTCATAACTGTCAATTTCATATGGATATTTTTCCGTATGCCAACACTTGCAGATGCCTGTGCGGTAATAGCACGCATGTTTGACCCTTCACTTCCAAAGCAGATTTACATTCCGCCAATGCCAACCTTGCCTCTTATTGCAATGGGAACAACTCTGTTGCTGCTAAAAGACTTGCATGATGAATTTCTCCCTAATCGAGCTGCTTTGATGGATGCCCGTGCAACATGGGTCAGATGGACCACGTACATTGCACTTATTATCATTATTCTTGTTACCGGTGTTTTTAGTTCTGACCAGTTTATTTATGCTAAATTTTAAGCCTTATGAAACGATTCGTTGCTAAAATCATATTACTATTTGCCATAATCCTCATCTGTGACAGGGTGTTTGGGTTTTGCATGGAGAATGTAGTGAACAGTATTGACATAGGTGGACAGGGTCGTGATAACTACATCTGTAATACTGCAAAAGAGGACATACTGATTTTTGGTTCATCACGGGCTGTACATCATTACAATCCCCTGATTCTGGAAGACTCTCTTGATATGTCGTGTTACAATTGTGGCGATGACGGAAATGGCATAATACTAAGTTATGGTCGTTTGGTTATGGCTAAACCAAGGCATATGCCAAAGGTGATCATACATGATGTTTCACCCGAATTCGACCTTTTTGCAAACGACAATCATAAATATCTTGGTTGGCTGAAAAACAGATATGACCAAAAAGGTATTAAAGAGATTTTTGATGTGATTGACAAAACCGAACGGTACAAGATGTACAGCCAAATGTACAGATATAATTCAAAATTTCTTCTAAATCTGTTTGTTTACCTTACCAAGACTGCCACAGATACAGGTGTAAACGGTTTTAGGCCATTGCATTCGGATATGGACACCATGAAGATTAGCAAAAAGAACGATGAATCAAAGCAGTATGATTTTGACCCTGTAAAACTTCGTTTCATCAACAATTTCATAGAGCAATCCAAGGGTGCAAAACTGATATTTGTTGTCTCGCCCATGTGGTATGGAATGGACACAAATAAAACTTTACCCTTGCAGGATATATGTCACAATCAGAAAATTGCATTTATTGATTTTTCCAATAATCAAAAATATGTTCACAATAACCACTATTTCACCGACGGGACACATCTTAATGCTACCGGAGCAGATGAATTCACAAAAGACCTGATAAAGGAACTTCGGGTTAGAGGAATCCCGTAGAACGAACAGGCATGATGCATTGCTAATTCAAGATGTCAAAATACCGAATATCGCTTAGCAAACTGATGTCGCCACATAATCATATATTTATATCAATCGAAGATGGTGATGGTGCCAGTGAAAATTCATATATTTGCAATCGTTCCATATTTATGGCACTGAACCAACACTACTTGCACAAACTTTTTACATATCAGAATGTGAACACTTTACTTTTGAAACCACCAATTAGTATTTAATCATATAAAACAATTAAATTATGAAAACAGCAATATCTTTTAAGTGTGTCGTTAGCCTGATGGCGCTAATGTACTCAATGGGAATCTTTGCCGAAGACATTCCAAACAACCAGATCTGGTATGAGTCGCATGTGAAGTTGGAAGAGACGAGTAGCAGCAATTATTCAGGACGGGGCTTGCACATCAATGCATTTAATAAGTCGATTGTGTCTCACGAGTTTAATGATGGTAAAGGTGTCATCACTTTCAATGGCGATTTGACAAGTATCGGCAGTTATGCATTCTATTTCAGCACCAGCATGACAAGCATCACTCTGCCAAATTCTTTGCAGAGCATTGGCAATTGTGCTTTGAGCTACTGTTCAGGTCTTTCCAGTGTTGACATTCCTGATGGAGTCACCAGCATTGGCACTTATGTGTTCCATTATTGCTCCAAACTTGCAAGTGTGTCACTCCCAAATGCACTGACCAGCATAGGCAACAGTGCGTTTAACCAGTGTACAAGTCTTGCCGACATTGACATTCCTAATTCAGTGAAAAGCATAGGCCAGAATGCATTTTCTGGCTGTTCAAAACTTGAAAGTGTCAACATCCCAAATTCCGTAACAAGTCTCGGAGAAGGTGCTTTCATGGATTGCAGCAGCCTGAGCAGCGTCACAATCCCGAATTCCGTAACAAGCATTGACAGCTTGCTGTTTCATGGTTGTTCGAGCCTGGCAAGTGTCAGCATCCCTAATTCGGTGACAAGTATCGGTGGCAATGCTTTTGATGGTTGTACAGCACTGCCAAGCATCGACATCCCTAATTCGGTGACCAGGTTGGGATATGCAGCCTTTCAGGGTTGTGCCAAACTTACAGGAGTGGACATACCGAGTTCAGTGACATATATCGGTGGTTATGCATTTTCTGGCTGTCTCGGCATCACCAGCCTTAACATCCCTAATTCTGTTACCACCATTGGCAAGGGCGCATTTTATTTGTGCTACGGACTTACAAGCATCAACATTCCTGAATCGTTGACAGGTATTGAGTCTGATACATTCCGTGGTTGCACAAGCCTTGAAAGCATTGACATACCAAATTCGGTGACGCGTATCGGCATCAGTGCGTTTGAGGACTGCAAGGCTTTCAGCAGTGTAACTATACCAAATTCAGTGCAGACAATTTGTGCATCTGCATTTTCTCGTTGCTCCAACTTGAAAAGCGTCAGCATCCCTAATTCGGTGACAAGCATCGAAAAGATGGCGTTTAAGGGCTGTTCCAGCCTCGCCAGCGTCGTAATTCCTAATTCAGTGAATGTTATCAGCGATTATATGTTTGATGGCTGTTCGAGTCTCGCCAGTGTTGAGATTCCTAATACGGTGCAAATAATTGGTGAACATGCATTCTCCGGTTGTTCAAGTCTGGAGGAGATAGCCCTTCCTGGCACGGTGAGAAGTCTTGGCGACTTTATGCTTTCAGGCTGCACCAGCCTGACTGGCATTTCCATTCCTGGGTCGGTGACACATGTTGGCAGTCGTATCTTTGAAATGTGTTCGAGCCTGACCAGCATCAAGGTGGATGCCGGCAATGCTGTGTATGACAGCCGTAAAGATTGCAATGCCATTATTGAAACTGGAAATAATGCGCTGATTGCAGGATGCCAGGGCACCATTATTCCAAACACAGTGACCACTGTCGCAAAGTATGCATTTGCTGGATGTGCGGGGCTGAGCAAAGTTGAGATGCCTAATTCTGTAACCAGTATCGAAGAAGGGGCATTCCGTTCCTGCTCAGAGCTTGCTGACATTGTAATTCCTAATTCGGTGACAAGCATCGGAAAGAGTGTGCTTGCTGAATGTCCAAATCTGTCATCCATCAAGGTGGCATGGGCTCGACCTATCACTGATGTAGATGGTGCTTTTGATGAAGTCTTTTCATCTGCCACATTATATGTTCCAAAGGGAACATCGATGCTGTATATGGCAATTCCTGAATGGATGAATTTTGAAAATATAATGGAGTATTCGGATGATTCACCAGATGATCCGAAGCCTCTGAAAGGTGACATGAATGGTGACGGAGTGGTGGATGTGACAGACATAGCGATTCTGGCAAACATCATTCTGCATGGTTCAGAGACCGGCGAATAGAGTCGGCATTGGCAATGAGTGATGGTACTCTTACAGATGACGATTATCATTTAGTCTTTACTTTTACATCGGGTGCATAGGGCGGTTGCCCTGTGCGCTTTTTTTAATCCCTCTGGCTTGCATTTGTGAAATGTTTTGCGTAACTTTGTGCCGTAAAACAGATTATCGATGATACAGATTTATTGCAACAACACAAAGACCTCGCAGAGTGTACCTGAGGGAACGACACTTCTCGACCTGCTTCAGGAGTTCCAGTTTGAACAACCCTATGCCATTGTCTCGGCAAAGGTCAACAATGTCAGTCAGGGACTGAAATTCCGTGTATATCAGAATCGTACCGTGGAGTTTCTTGACATCCGCGATGCCAGTGCCATGCGTGTATATAGCCGTTCGCTTTGCTTCATCATGTGCAAGGCGGTGCACGACCTCTATCCTGATTACAGTGTCTATGTCGAACACCCAATCACTGGTGGACTGTTCTGCGAAGTGAAGAAACCTGATGGCAAGGGATTTTCCGACAAAGAACTTGCCGCAGTGAAGACCCGTATGCAGGACATCATCGACAAGGACATGCCGTTCCGCCGCAACGAGGTGCTGACGGAGGAGGCTATACGCATTTTCAGCGAGAGGGGGTACGACGACAAGGTGAAGTTGTTGGAGACAAGTGGACAGGTCTATGTTGACTATTACACACTTGGCGACACTGTTGACTACTACTACAACCGTCTGCTGCCAACTGCCGGATACATCAAGGTTTGGGGACTTGAAACCTATCATCACGGGCTGCTGCTGCGTTTGCCTGACCAGAAACACCCTGGACAACTGGCACCTGCGGTTGATCAGCCCAAGACCCTGAATATGTTCAGCGAAACGCTGCGATGGAACGAAATCATGAACCTGAGCAATGTGGGCGATGTCAATCATGCCTGCCAGCGTGGTGCTGCCAGCGAACTGATACAGGTGAGCGAGGCATTGCAAGAGAAGAAAATTGTGCAGATTGCAGAAGAGATTGAGCACCGTTACCACAGCGACAACCCTGTGCGCCTGATTCTGATTACTGGACCTTCATCGAGTGGAAAGACCACATTCTGCAAGCGTATCAGCATCCAGTTGAAGGCATGTGGACTCCGCCCAATATCAATGTCAACCGATGACTATTTCGTAAACAGGGTTGACACTCCGAAACTTCCTGATGGCAGCTACGACTTTGACAATTTCGACACCGTTGACCATGAGGCACTGCAAAATGATGTGCTGCGTATGCTCGATGGCGAAGAGGTGGAAGTGCCAGAATACAACTTCGTTACTGGCATCCGTGAATATAATGGCAAGAAGATGCAACTGACACCGGGCAGCATTCTGCTCATCGAGGGCATCCATGCACTCAATCCTCGGCTTACCGACCGTGTCGCCCCTTCTGCCAAATACCGCATTTTCATTTCCACACTGACATCCATCAACCTGGACAACCACAATGCCATACCGACGAGCGACAACCGTCTGCTCCGACGCATCATCCGCGACTACAATAAGGGCGCATTTACTGCCCGGCAGACCATCAGCCAGTGGCAGAATGTGCAGGAGGCTGAGGAACAGTGGATATATCCGTATCAGGAACAAGCCGATGTGATGTTCAATTCGGCACTCCTCATTGAGTTTGCCGTACTTCGCAACCATGCCGAACCAATCCTTTCGACAGTGCCAAAGAACTGCCACGAATACAGCGAGGCACACCGCTTGCTGAAATTCATACACTATTTTTCACCAGTGAGCGACAAGGAAATACCGCCAACCAGCATCATGCGTGAGTTCCTTGGTGGCAGTTCGTTCAAGTATTGATTCTCCATCCGGAAGTGTATATGAACAGCAAGTGGCTAATATGTTTTGACGCCGACGACACCTTGTGGGACAACCAAACCCACTACGACCGTGTCGAAGAACAATGGCTGGAAGTGATGCGCCCCTATGGGACTGAGCAGTTTCTCCATGATGAACTCTTCAAGGTGGAGAAGAAGAACATGCCTACTATGGGCTATGGCACGAAGGCATTCTGTCTGTCGCTGATTGAGACTGCACTGAAACTGTCTGCCTGCACCATCCCCGCATCTGAATTGCAGCGCATCTATGATTTCAGCACATGGCTGCTGTCGATGCCTGCCACTCCGTTCGACGGTGTGACTGCTACACTCAGTCTGCTGGCTCGTCGCCATGCACTGGTCTGCCTGACCAAGGGTGACTTGCTCGATCAGGAAAACAAACTGCAACGGTCGGGACTGATGCAGTATTTTGACCATGTGGAGGTCGTCTCCGAAAAGACTCCCGATGTCTATGTGTCGCTTTGTCAGCGTTATGGCACTGATGCTTCGCACTTTGTGATGGTTGGCAATTCGTTCAAGTCCGACATCGACCCCGTGTTGCGCATCGGCGGCTATGGCATTCACATCCCGTTCAAACGGATGTGGGCTTATGAACATCTGGACGAATACACTCATCCTAAACGATTTACCATCGACACAATTTCAGAATTGCCTGCTCTGTTGGAGACACTGACCGCTGGCAATGCTGATTCATAGATACTCTTTTTATTCACAGCATTGTGCTTATATTCAATCCATCCCACGAACTTGCATTAGCGGCAAACACCGTGCAATACACTCCTCCGCGTATGGTACAGCGTATGGAGGACGACTTGTGCGATTTTTCGAAAATGTTTGCCACTGACGATGACGACATACATGTGTGGGGATGGAACAAGGCATTGAAGGCAAGACTCTTGCGACAGGGCATCGATGCATCACTGCTGCCGACTGACGAACAGATTGATGAAATACGCCGACTGGCGTCTCGTGAATATGCCGTAGAGTATGCACACCGTTTTTATTCTTTCCTACGCCAGCAACAGTGCAGTTGCATCACATCGGTTGTCGGCAATGCGATGCAGATGATTGCTGACACGGCGCAACTGCCAGCGGCCGTCCCAGAGCAGGACTACATCACCAAGACTCTCTGGTCGTCAAGTGGTCGTGGCATCCGCATTGTCCGCGACGGCAAGTTTCCGAAACCTCCCTTCTTGCTTGACCGCTTCTATGTGAAACGACTCGACTTTGCCATGGAGTTCTGCGTCAGCGAGACATCGGTCGATTATCTGGGACTATCCGTGTTTGAGGCATCCGCCGATGGCAAGTATGCTTTCAACTATGTCCGTAGTCAGGCTGATTTGATGCAGATGGTGACTGATGCCGGTGTCAGCCATGCCGTCATACATGAACTTGCAGAAATGCACCGGCAACTGCTTATGCACGAAGTGGCAGGGCGATACCGCGGCATTGTGGGCATTGACATGATGGTGGTCGAGAACCACCTTGTCCATCCTTGTGTAGAACTTAATTTCAGAATGAACATGGGAGTGGCTGCAATGCGACTCTATGAGCGATATGGCGACGATGAAAAAGAACTTGTCTGTGGCAATCCACATGGCTTTCAGGCCAAACTCTGCAAGGGCATGTTGTCGATAGTGATGAATGACTGAATAGTTTGATATCTTCACCTGAATAAAAAATACGAAAGGTTGCATGTGCTGCCTTTCGTATTTTTTTACAATTTATGGACTTGTATGTATTAGTTCTTTATGTTTAGTCTATGTAGTCTGAACTATGCAAACTAAACCCCCGTTGTTGCCTGAACTAAACGCTTGCGTTAATTGAACTTGATGCGCATTCCTCCATTCTTGTTTGTGATGCTGAATGTTGAAGTGTATTTGCTGCCGTATGTGGCGAGGAATCCAGCCAGGTCCGTTCCGTTGCTTTTGATGATTGGCTCTTTGCCGTCGAGTGATATGCCTGCTTCGACAGGCTCGGCATTGTCGTAGTATAGTGATGCGAAGATGTAAGGCTTCGGGACTACATATTTGAACGAGTCAGCCACAGCCTCAGGCAGAACCGAAAGGTTGACATTGGTCTGACATTCTATTGGCAGACGGTCGAATGTGAGGCTTTTCAGCACATAGACCACATCGCTGACAACGGTGCGTCGGCCGCCAACGATGTTGAATTCATAAATTACTTCTGTCTCGGGCTCGATGATGGCATCAGCACGGGTGCTGCCTTCATTTGATGAATGGACAAAGATGGAGTCGGCAATGAAGCCCACTGTGTCAGTGACCACATCGTTGTTAATAGTGCTTTCGATGACATACTGAAACTTTGTAAGCGACGACTTGTGAATAGGCACAGCAATGTTCAAGTCAATCTGTGTCAGTTGCTTCTCAACCTTTACTTCTACCTCCTTCTCTATTATTTTCTCGTCTTTGTCGCAACTGCCCAACAGAGTTGCTGTGGCAAGAGCCATTATTGTAAATAGTTGCTTCATGTTGATTTGGGTTAAATGTCTTACTGCAATTATGGCCTGTCATTGTACTTCACAACGGCAGGATGGTCAATTCCCTCCTTCCATGTGTCGAGCGACTTGAACCACTCATTGGCAGAATGATACCCTTCATTCTCTTTATCGGCGCAGAAACTCACATAGTAGTGAAGGCGTTGCTGTCCCGCTGCGCCGATAAGGAACAGATAGTTGAGTTCGTCGGTCGTGATGTCTTTGATGTATTCAGTTGGCACATAAACTGCCAGACCTACTGTCTCGGGCGGGAACTGTTCTTTCTTGCCCATTTCGGGATAGTCGCTGCCCCATGATGCTGCTACACCATCATTGTGTACCCAACCCTCTGCCTTGACTGTGCTGTTGGTCGGTCCAATCTTCTGGACACCAGTGCAGAATGTGTCGTCGGCGAGTGGGCGGTCGAAACTGATGCTCACTTCACATTCGCGATGCCCTGCATAGAGGGTATAGCGCTGTGTCATGTTGTACTTGCCCATCCAGCCCATGTCCTTCACTTCGACGATGGTGCGCAGCGGTCCTGCTGCGATGATGCGCTGACCACGGATGCCGACTGGCTCGATGTTGGCAGGGGCGGTGCCGTTCCATCCTTTGAAACTGCCGCATCCGACAGAGTTGCCTGCCCATAGCACATCGTTGCCATAGTCCTGCTGCATCTGTTCGGGAGTGGTGTAGAAGTGTGTGTCTGCCAGTTCGAGGCGACGCAGTTTCTTGCCGAAGATGTCGATGTTCTGTCGCTGGTCGAAGTAGATGCGATATGCCACAAGTTCATTCTCGAATGCTGCTCCGTGGTGGTAAAGGTCATTGTAGAGGTAGCTGTCGCCCGGTGCTTCGAGTGATGTGATGAGTGGGTGCTTCGACTTGCGGTCGTCGAGCATCATGTCGGCATAGACTTTTGCCTCGAATGACTGCTGCTGTGGTTGACTGGACAGCGTCACCTTGAATTTCTTGCTTTCCTTTGCGGCAAGGTCAACAAGAAAGACGAGCTCGTCGGCGTGGGTGTCGCCGTCGAGATCGTCTAACTGATAAGCCACTTGCTGGTTGCCGATGATGACTTCTGCTGATGCCACTGTCGTCTCCCTGTCCTTCAAATTGATGACCACGGGAACTGCCGACTTGGGCTGATTCCAGCCGTTTATGACACTGCCTTCAATGCTGACACTGCCTTCCACGCCAAACGACTGAGCATGAAGCCCAGTCGTTGCAAGCATAGAGAGTATGATGAGAAATGGTTTCATTTATTCTTCTGTCTCAACGGTTTCAGCCTTGACTGCCTCTGCTGCTTCCTTCTTCTGCCCGAGGTATGAAGGGAGGTTGAGGCCTGCCTGGTCGAAGAGGTCAGTCAATGGAGGTACGCTCTTCATGAGGCCAGAGAGAAAGTTTGCAGTAGAACTCTTGCCGTCGGTGCCGTTGCCGCTGTCCCATACAGTGACATGGTCGATGTTGATGCCCTTGATGGCTTCAACCTGAGTGCTGACGAGTTGAGGGAGTTTTTCGATGAGGAGCAGCTGATAAGCCTTGTCGGCATCGCCACCAGCAGCTTGAACCATCTTGTCGTAACCAGCAGCCTGCTTTGTGAGTACTTCGTAGTAACCCTTTGCTTCTGCTTCCATCTTTGCGAAGATTGCGTCGGCTTCACCTTTTGCACGGACACGAGCACGCTCTGCTTCTGCCTCTGCCTCGATAATCTTACGCTTCTTCTCAATTTCCTGTGCAACGATGACATTCGCTGTCTGAGTTGAGCGCTCGCGTTCGGCGCGTGCCATTTCAGCGTCTTTTTCTGCTGCGTATGCCTCTTCGAGAGCACGAGCCTCTGCAACCTTTTCTGCTGCGTTGGCCTTGCGCTGTGCTTCTGCTTCTGCTTCACGGCGTGCAGAGTCAGAGTTTGCAATCTCAATCTTTGCCTGGTTTTCACCCTGAACAGCGAGTGCGTTTGCTTCAGAAGTACGGATACGAGTCTCTCGCATGGCGTCAGCCTTACCGATTTCACCGACCTTCTCCTGTTCTGCAACACGGACCTTGGCTTCGTTGATGGCCTTTGCTGCTGCTTCGCGACCGAGTGCTTCGATATAGCCTGACTCGTCCTTGATGTCGGTTACATTCACATTGATGAGTCGGAGACCGATCTTCTTGAGTTCCACTTCGACATTTGCTGATATGGCTTCAAGGAATTTGTCACGGTCGTTGTTGAGTTCCTCAATTGACATGGTAGCGATGACCAGACGGAGCTGACCGAAGAGAATGTCGCGTGCAAGTTCCTGAATCTGACCAGGAGTGAGGCCGAGCAGACGCTCTGCTGCTGCGTTCATGTAGTCGTGGTCGGTGCTGATACCGACTGTGAAGCGGCTTGGCACATCGACGCGGATGTTCTGGCGTGACAGTGCGTTGGTCAGGTTGGCATCGATTGAGATAGGGGTCAGGCTGAGGTATGCATAGTCCTGAATGATTGGCCATACGAATGTGCCACCTCCATGGATACACTTGGCTGAGCCACGGTCACCTGTAGTTCCATAAACTACGAGAACTTTGTCAGATGGGCAACGGCGGTAACGATTGATAATCGAAATGATGAGCACGATTGCCACGATTGATGCAATTACGATTAAGTACATGATTCTTGATGTTTTGTTATTGATTAATAATGATTGTTAATTGATGAGTATTGTCACTGTTAATACTGCTGATGCTACTGCGATGATTGCCATGATTTTGTTGTTTGGTTGTTTTGTTATTTAGTTATTTAGTTGTTTAGGTAGGACGAATTACAGTTCTTCTGTTTCACTTGTCTCCTAAATGACCAGATTGTATTGTGTGTTGACTACTTTTACTGTTTCTCCGTCGATGATTTCCACGACCTTGACTTTCTGCCCAGATGCGATTTCGTCTTCATCGGTCAGTGCATCGATTTCCAGAACAGAACCGTTGAGGCTGATCTGAATCTTGCCTTTGCCCTGACAGCCTGCTGGGATGCGAAGATAGACAGTGGCAGACTTGTCGAGACAGTCTTCAATTTTGTAGGCTCCATTCTTTTCAAACTTGCGCATTTGTTTGTAGATCAGTACGAACATTGCCACAAACAGCACACCGACAAGAACTGCCACCAAAATCAGCAGTGTGTTGCTGCTGATGCTGTCGCGCAGACATACTCCTGCCCATCCGAATCCGATGAAGAAGTTGATGAAATTCTTCATGGTAAACAGGTTGATGCCGTCGCCAAGATCCATTGTGCCGTCGCCATCGAAATCAACATCCATGTCGGAATGGTCCATGCCAAACATAGTGAGGATGAACTGAATGAGGAATACCACTGACGCAACAATTGCACATCCCCAGAACACTTTCATCATTGGGTCCAGTTCTTGGTACATTGAAAATAACTCTTCCATTTTGCTTTCTTATTATTTATTGTGATTGTTTCATTTAGGTTGTCTGTTGCACCTGCTTGGCAGCCTCTTGCGTTGCGAAGTGTCTTCTTATGCCGTTGAGGTTGGTTCCAGACACAGGCGCGCCATTGTGTGCTTCAACTCTCTGCCCTGATGCTGCCGCCGTCTTGTTCATCATTGATGTCGGCATTGTATTCGAGTACATCGCCAGGGGTGCAGTTGAGTGCGTGGCAAATGGCATCGAGTGTGGTAAATCGCACAGCCTTTGCCTTGCCTGTTTTCAGGATGGACAGATTCGCAGGGGTGATGCCAATCTTCTCAGCCAGTTCGTTGAGCGACATCTTGCGGCGTGCCATCATTACATCTACATTAACTACTATCATGTCTTTCTTTTTTTACTTATCTTTGTTTTTGTGGTTGCAAAGATATATCGTTTCTCGATAATTACCAAATAAAAACGAGAAAATATTATCGTAAAACGATATATTTAACATTTGTTCACATATCGGCTGCTGAGTTTATGGTTAATTGTCAGTTTACGCTGGCACCTGAGGTCGCTTCTGAGCAAAATCATCACTCCTGACACTTGAAATGTGGCATGGAGTCAGTCGGTTTGCTGTGCCTTACTGCTGGTGTGAGGCGCAGATGTGGCTCGTTTGTGGTCTTTTGTTAATGTAACTCGGCAATTTATTCTGTTGGCGACACCTTATATTAAATAAATATCGTACCTTTGCACTGAAATTATTTAATTCAATCTATTAAACTCACGATTATGGAAAAGACATGGAGATGGTTCGGTAAGAACGACAAGATAACCCTGAGCATGCTCCGTCAGATTGGAGTAGAGGGCATTGTTACCGCTCTGCATGAGGTTAAGAATGGTGATGTATGGACCGTGGAGGCTATAAACGACCTCAAAACCTACATTGAAAGTTACGGACTGCGCTGGTCAGTGGTTGAAAGCCTGCCAGTGTGCGAAGCAATAAAGTACGGTGGTGCTGACCGTGACCGCCTGATTGAGAACTACAAGGTGAGCCTTGCTAATCTCGGAAAATGTGGCATTCACACCATCTGCTACAATTTCATGCCTGTGCTCGACTGGGCACGCACCGAACTGGAGCATGCATGGGCTGATGGCTCTACTTCGCTCTACTTCAACAAGGCGAAGTTTGTCTATTTCGACAAGTACATCCTCAAGCGTGAAGGATGCGAGACTGACTATTCGCCAGAGGAACTGGCACAGGCTGCTGAGATGGACAAGACTATGACCGATGCCGATCGTGATGCTCTTGTTGATACAATCATCGTTAAGACACAAGGCTTTGTGAATGGCAACATCAGCGAGAACGACAAGAATCCTGTGAAACTCTTCAAGGACTTGCTTGCTCTCTATGATGGTATTACTGAGGATAAACTGCGTGAGAACTGGAAGTACTTCCTCGAACAGATTATGCCGGTGTGCGACCAGTACGGCATGAACATGTGCGTGCACCCTGACGACCCACCTACACCGTTGCTCGGACTGCCTCGCGTCGTAAAGAACGATGCCGACATCGAGTGGTTCCTTTCAGCAGTTGATAACCCTCACAACGGACTGACATTCTGTTGCGGAAGTCTTTCTGCCGGAGCGCAGAACAATGTGCCTGAACTGGCTCGCAAGTATGCAAAACGCACTCATTTCGTGCACCTTCGTTCGACAAATGTCATGCCAAACGGCGACTTCATCGAGGCCGACCACCTGAAAGGACGCGCTAACCTGATTGAGGTGTGCCGCATCTTCGAGGAGCAGAATCCCGACCTTCCGATGCGTGTTGACCATGGTCGCTGCATGTTGGGCGATGCGGACAAGGGCTATAACCCTGGCTATTCGTTCCACGGCAGAATGATGGGACTGGCACAGATGGACGGCGTGATGGCCACAGTGAAGTATATGCTGAACAAGTGACACTTGGGAGTTGCGATATTCAGCAAGTAAACCGAAAACAATAAAGGTCTTGCAAGATTTTGTGTGGGTATGTTCACTTTTGCATCTGTATGCGTCATCGTACATTCGTACACACATCATGATGTTGTCAACTGCATGATATGATGATATCGCAGCATGATACGATGGTATCATGGCATGATATGATGGTTTCATGGCTTGATACAACCATTTCATGGTTTAATACCACGATTTTTCATGAGGGCATCGTCATGTTCATTACAGACATATGAACTTAGCTTCTATCCACACACATTCCTGTAGAACCACAATAATTAACAAAAGATCATTATGACAAATCTTAAAAATAAAATAGCAGTAGTAACAGGCGGCACAGGTGTGCTCGGCAGCAATGTAAGTGAAGGACTTCTTCAGGCTCAGGCAACAGTGATTGTCGTTGGCAGCCGTCAGGAAACAGTCGATAAGGCACTGGCGAAACTCACTCCAGTGGCAGAGGCAAACGGCACAACCGTCACAGGTTTTGTGTGCAATGTGCTCAACCACGACGACATCACAGCACTCACCCAGAAGGTGAAGGACCAGTTCCAGCGTGTTGACATTCTGGTCAATGCCGCAGGAGGCAATGTGGCTGGTGCCAACATCATGGACGACATGAATGTCTATGAGTGCGACATGGATGCGCTGAAAAAGGTCGTTGACCTCAACCTCTGGGGCACAGTCTATCCATGCCTCTCATTCGGCAGAATCATGGCAGAGCAGAAGAGTGGTTCCATCATCAATGTCAGTTCGATGGCAGCATACGATTCACTCAGCCGCGTGATGGGCTACAGCATTGCCAAGGAAGGTGTGAATGCACTGACCAAGTGGCTGGCACAGGACTTTGCACGCAAGTATGGCGACAAGATTCGTGTTAACGCCATTGCTCCTGGCTTCTTCATCGGCGAACAGAACCGCAAGGCGCTGCTCAATGACGATGGCAGTCTGACCGAGCGTAGCCATAAGGTGCTCAACAAGACTCCGATGGGCCGTTTTGGCGATATCAGCGAACTCAATGGCATCGTCCGTTTCCTTGCCAGCGAAGAGGCTTCGTTCGTCACTGGTACCATCATCCCTGTCGATGGTGGTTTCAGCAGCTTTGCAGGAGTATAACATTCCAACAACAACCCGTTGGCGGCAACATGTCTGCCGCTACAACTCAATACGGCAAAATGAAAACAATCAAGAGATTGAGCATAGTCTCGGCACTATGCGCCCTGTCACTGCTCACCGCTTGTCAGCGTGAGTTGAAACCGGCAAGCATTGTCGGCAGCTGGAACCAGATAGCACTGACCAGCCAGATCGGTGACAACGAACCCGATGTCATCACCGAACCGTCAACATGGGTGTTCGCGTCCGACTCCACCTACACCATTGTGGCTGGCGATGAAACCGAAAACGGCTCATGGTCGTTTGCCAGCGACAGCACTCTGATGCTGACATCCGAAGGTGACACAAGCAGTTACAAGGTCATCAAGTGTAGCGATGATTCACTCATACAACAGGTCATCATAGACACTGACTTTGGCGTAATCACAGAAACTACAATCCTCGTAAAGAATGATTTATAACCTCTTACAGATTCTATCAACCCAACTTCCACAGGCGACTGTTGAGTTTCCACAGTATGCCAACTTTCAGGAATGGCTGCAAGACACAAGTTATTATGAGATGATATTCAAGGGACTTGCCATTGGTATAATGGTGTCAGCCCCAATGGGACCAGTCGGCATCCTTTGCATTCAGCGCACGCTCAACAAGGGACGCTGGGAAGGATTTGCCACAGGCGTCGGCGCTGCATTGTCCGACATCATCTATGCCGTCATCACTGGTTATGCCTATCACCTTGTGGTGAGCATCATCGAGGACCCTGTCATCGCATGGTGGGCAAAGATCATCGGTGGCATAGTCTTCATCCTCTTCGGGCTCTACACCTTCATGTCTAAGCCAGTCGAAATGATTAAACCGGTGAAGCGCAGCAAGGGAACACTGTCGCAGAACTTCCTCACAGGATTTGCCGTGACATTCTCCAACCCGCTAATCATCACGGTGTATGTGGCGGCATTCAGTATGTTCACATTCATCATCACAAACAACATCATAGCCCAGATCATCGGCTACCTGTGCATCGTTGTCGGTGCAGTGGGGTGGTGGTTCGGCCTCACATGGCTCGTTGATAAAGTCCGTAACAAGTACAATGTTCGCATCATCTGGCTGCTCAACCGTGCCATCGGTGTGGCAGTGATGATTGGTGCCACCATCTATACCATCTATACACTTACGGGAAACTCACTCGACCTGAGCGACTTCGCAATTCCGTTCAAGCCTTAATCCACTAATTTTCCAAACCACTAAACCACTAAACCTCCAACATGGCACATATTCTGATTACAGGCTGTAATGGCCAATTGGGCAACGAAATGCAGTTGCAGGCAAAGAGCAATCCCCAGCACAGTTATTTCTTTACCGACATCGACGAACTCGACATCACCGACGAACAGGCAATCGACCGTTTCGTCACCGACAACCAGGTGGACATCATCGTCAACTGTGCTGCTTACACAGCTGTTGACAAGGCAGAGGACAACGAAACACTCTGTACACTGCTCAACAGCACAGCTCCTGGATACCTTGCCCGTGCCATAGAGAAGCGTGGAGGACAATTCGTGCAGATTTCCACCGACTATGTGTTCGATGGCACTGCCCACACTCCTTATACCGAGACTGTTGCCACATGTCCTAATTCGGTGTATGGCAGGACGAAACTTGATGGTGAACTCAATGCACAACGCGAATGCAGCCGCACCATGATTGTCCGTACTGCATGGCTGTATTCTGCATTTGGCAACAACTTCGTGAAGACAATGATGCGGCTTGGAAAGGAACGCACCGAACTGGGAGTAGTCTTCGACCAGATTGGCACCCCGACTTATGCCCGCGACCTTGCTGCCGTCATCATGACAGCCATCAACCGTGGCATTGTCCCAGGCATATATCATTTCTCAAACGAAGGCGCAGTGTCGTGGTACGATTTCACCAAGGCCATTCACCGCATTGCGGGCATCACCACATGCCACGTCCGTCCGCTTCACACTGACGAATATCCAGCCAAGGCACCGCGCCCGGCATTTTCAGTACTCGACAAGACCAAGATCAAGCAGACCTACGACATTGAGGTGCCATACTGGGAGGAAAGTCTGCGCGAATGCATCATGGCATTGCAATAATAGAAGTCGCCTTGAATAGAGGGAACTTGCCCCCCCCCCATTTTTTACTTCATAATTCCGTTATCCGTATCTTTGAGGTTTATTGTCTTGCTCGCCGATTGGTATGTCTTGCCGTGAGACATACGCCAAGATACGCCAAGAAATAGGCAATTGCCACTGCTCCTGTCATAGACAGTTGTCAGTTTATGAAGGTCTTTGTTTAGAATTTCATTCCCACTGGATTTATAGTTCTGGGTTAGAGGATTTCCCCATGTTAGAGAGAACTGCCAGTCTTTGTGCTGGTAGGATGCTTGTAGAGCGGTGTATGCTCCACTATATCCTTTCTTTTCACCTTCAAGAAAGCGATTACCGTTATCTACATAAGCCCTTAAAGTGAAATTTCCCAGATATGCGGTTAGGTCACAGGTATAATACCATGAAGTGTAGAAATGCGAATAGTCATTGCCATAGTTGAAACATCGTTGCATTCCTCCGTAAACAGAAGCTTGAAGTTTCTCTGGCAAAATCCAATAGTTTGCGTATGCAGAAATACGTAATAAGTCTATCTCCTTCTGATTTATCTGGGTATAGATAAACTTATCATCCGCAATTCGCTCATAATGTGCCATGTTAGGCTTGTTGCAATAGCGATAAAATCCGTCAATAAATGTGCTCCACCTATGGTTGGTGTATGATAATCTGATACTTTGGTCCATATCTCTACTTGGTTTCAAGGCGGGATTTCCAACGGTGTATTCCATACTGTTTGTCATTATCGTTGCATCATTAATCATCGCTATACGTGATGCTCTGTCACCCATATCTAATGTATAACTCAACTGCATGCCATTCTTGAAATTATATGCCAAAGAAGCTTTGGAACGGAATGTCCAGAAGTCGTAGTTGTGCTCATTCTGGTTGTAATGTATGTAACTCACTCCTAATTCTAACGCATAACGGAAGTTTTTCAACATACCCTTAATTTCACTGAACCCATAAAGGTTATTGCTGTTCATCTCCGTCAGGGCATAGGCATCGCCCAGATAGTCATTCTTGGTGTATTTATATCTGTAATTTAATCCTGCCGAAAAGTCAAAAGGTTTCAGTTTGTTCTCGTAAATCATCTCGGTAAGAGCAGAGGCTGTCCTTCCTTTCACATCGTACTGGTAAGGAGCCCCCTCATCGAAATAGTTGCTTGTATTCGTATTGATGTAAGTACCCACGGCATTTGCTGTTATTGACTGGCGAGGCGTAAGTTGACGGAACAAGTATAGGTCGAGCACAGGTGAATTGGAACGGCTGCTATTTCTGTATGTAGCCGTCTGATGCTCACCGCCATCAACAACATCCTTTATACTGTAATTGCCAGGCTCATTTCCTATATTGTCACTCAAAGAAACCTGAAAAACGTATGCTGTGCTGTCAGCATAGTTATATGTGAATTTGACATCATGTGCAAGTCCTTTGCGAAGCGTTTCCACATCATTACGCTCGATGGTGCGAATGCTGCCATCGCTCAATGTATAATCAGTAGTTTCTTTCACGTCTGATCCTGTCGTTTTGTTACCGCTGAAATCATATGAGGCAGAAAGTTCACTCTTGCCGAAGTTCCATTTGCCATACACCATGCCATCTCCTTGCCATGTTGTCAATAATGACGTGACATCAGTTCCAAGTGTATAACCAGTGTCATTGCGTTTGGTGATGATGTTTACAATGTATACGCGAGTTCGGGATAAGCAACCTCAAAATAATGACAGTTGCAGTTCGTCTTCTACATGTACAGGCAGGGCGTCAGGCTTGTTGTCATAGAAACAGTA
>JAGHSZ010000141.1 GCA_018065565.1 Candidatus Colivivens caballi | reverse complement strand
ACAGGGTTATTGACCACTCGCTGTGCTCGTTGTAGCGTCCTCCAGACGCTTGCGAAATGAAAGTATATTTCCTATCACTCCAAATGTCTGAAGAACCAAATAGTATCTGTTTTCAACACAGAGTGCGGGTGTCAAAAAACTCACGCAGATTACGCCGAATAAAAGGAAACAAATCCTTCAAATCTGCGCAATCTGCGTGAACTACTTAACTATCTGCCCCCGCCCTGAAAGGGAGGGATGGGGAGGGTCCGTGGGGAGTCCGTGGAAATATCCGAGAGTCCGTTCAGGAACTACCAAATAGCAACCTTATATGTATATGAGGCGTTGTTGCATTGGAGGGTGATGATGTAGATGCCCTCGGCAAGTTCCGTGGTGTATTCACTGCCAGCGTTAGCAATGTTTGTGACATTCATGCCGCTGGCTGTGACGATGTGGAGGTCGTTCAGTTCGCTTCCGGCAGGTGCGGCAATCGAAACAATGTGATTGTCTGTGCGGAGCAGTGGAGTGGAGATCTCTGGACTGTCGTTGCCTGACAATTGTGACACAAGGTAGTAGCGGACGCCATTGCCCGATTGCTTCAGTGTGATGTCTTCGTCAAGTTGCACGACTTCGCCAGTCTCAGCATCAGCAATCCACATAGGTCTGCCAAATGCCGACGCACCAGTTATATGGATTTCAGTCTCGCCATCGTTTCTCGTTATGCCGATAGGGATGGTGTCGGCATCTGCCACTTCGCCGATTGTCATTGCCTGACCGTTGATGACTGAATAAACGGTGACATCTTCGGCAAGGTTGGAGTCAAACAGTGTCTCTGCCCCCGAAGTCTTACGGTTGATTCCGTCGGCAAGTACTACTGCACTTTCGATTCCGTCGGCAGTCGCAGTGGAGATGCGGAGCAAACCTCCGTCAGCAGGTGCTGCTGCACTCTTACGCATCTTGCCGTTGCTTGAACTGTTGCTTTCCTCTGGCACATGCATCATCGATGCATCGAATTTGGCTTTTATTGTTGCGCCCGCAGCTGGAGCAGCTTTCAATGCCAGGAAGAACGACTGGAATGGCTGTATGTACCTCTGCGTAAGAGCGTTGTTGGTTGCAGATGTTGTAATAACTGCATCGCCCGTCATCACTACGACACGCTGTGAACCTTCGGTCAGAGTCCACAGTTTCTTTTCGAACTGATCATTTTCCTCGAAGAACTTTTCAAGGTCGAGTTCACACATGAACGGATTACCTACGAGGTAGTAGGTGCCTATGGTTCCGTTTGTGTTTTCGCCTATAACTTGTTCTACTGGAGATGTGAAGTCCTCGATTCTGTAAGTACGCTTGCCGTCAACCATGGCAGATTCCAATACATCCTCTGCGTCCTTTTCTCCGAGTTCGTTTCCAGGTTTGTAGTAAGTGTATTGTGTGTCAGCCTTAGGGAAGCGGAACTTCACCTTTGAAGGTTGATTGGCTGTAGGCATTGCACTAACATCTGCCTTGATTGAACTACCCTTACCGGTGTCGTAGTTCACATTTGTCTCATTATATACATGGCTCCAGTTGAGTGCCGTACCTACTTGAGTCGATGTAGCGTCCTCATGCCACAATGTAGCATCCTTGGC
>JAGHSZ010000159.1 GCA_018065565.1 Candidatus Colivivens caballi | reverse complement strand
GGGGTGGATTGATGAATGGTGATTGATGTGACTCATTTGCAGTCATTCTTCTCCCCGTCCTGAAAGGAAGGGGAAGGGGGAAGGTCTGTTTTTTCCCTTTCACCATAGGTGGACTCTGCGCTCGGGTGACAGGTAGAGCTTTCTGTCCGGAGTGACATCATAGAGTTGGTACCAGTCGTCTATGTTGTTGACAATTCCATTGATGCGGTATTCGTTGATGGAATGCACATCCTTTTCGACTTGCTTAATCTTTTCTTCGAGACTGGTGTACTGTGCATACAGGACGGCATAGGAACGGAAGAAACGGCGCTTCATTTCCCGGAGTTCATCGCCACTGTATTTCTCCTCCAATTCTCTTGCCGTTGTATAATAAGCTATTTCGAGTCCTCCGAGGTCTGCCATGTCTTCGGTTATCGTCTGGGCACCATTGCAGAAAGTAGTGCCGCCTACATAATACTGGTTGAAGATGCCAGCCAGCTGATTCTGCTTCTGCTTGAATACAAGCCTGTCGTCGATGGACCACCAGTCCCAGAACTCCCCACGCTCATTGTAATTGGCTCCGTTAGCATCGAATCCGTGACACATCTCGTGGCCGATGATATATGTCAGGAACGGAAATTCTGGGTTCATGTCCATCAGCAAGGAGGTGCTTGGAAGGATGCACATCACATTGGCATTCCGCAGATAGAAGGAATTTGCAAAATAAGCCGGATAACCAGTTATTGGAGTCATATATAAGGTGGCTATGATATGATTCAGATTGCTGTTGTCGCCACTGTTGACTATCAGTTTCGACATGTAGGAACATCCTACCTCATGTATGGCGGAACAATAATCATCCGACACAGGCATGTCGGCTTCATATCTTGACCAGTCGAGTATTCCAGTATGGCATTCCATTGCGTCAATTTTCTTTCTGGCACCGACTTTCGTATAAGGAGTCATCCACTCCGATTGGTCTATCCTTTCAGCCAGCGTTCGGCGCAGTGACTCGAATATCTCCTTGTTCCTCATGCCGTTTTCCGGTTCGACATACATGTCGCAGAAGGTGTGCGACATGCTCATCAGTAGGTTGGGATACAGTGTCGCCATGAAGAAATTGATCTGCGTGTCGGGATAGAGAATGAGGGACATGTCATACGATACTGCCGCACACCATAGGAAGGCATTGGCGGCTTCCTTCATTTCGGCATCCACCATCTTATCTACAAGTCCGAAGTACTGCCTTGTTATGCTGTCGGCGGGGACGAAATCAGGGTTCTGGTTGCCCAGCGCCAAGGCAAAACTGCTGAACGCATCACTACCGGCCTTTGCGCTTTTGTAGTGCTCCACATACCTTTTTATCTTTCTGCATTCCTCGGAATTACCGGCATCAAGGTCGTCAATGGATTCCCCGCCATCCTTGATGTTGTCCAAAAGATACTTCTCAAACATCCGTGCCTTAGGCAGTAGGCTGTTATATTGGTCTTTTATTCCCGCCATATCCAGCTGCGGCTCGTCCATGTCCTGCACCATTCCCATAAAGACGGCAGTGGCACTGAGTCCGAACCGGTGCCCATCAAGAAGCACGGGCCTGACATAGAAAAGGGGATAGCCATTTTTGCAGTATTCAGCAGCTTTTTCAGAAAATCCCTTATGACCTGTGCGCTCATTTATGCCATTCAGCCTGTCTCGCATACGGGCAAAGGCAGCCGACATACGCTCCTCAGACGAAGAAACAACTTTCAGTTCGTTGAGCCTTTTCAGAACAGGTACCGGATTGTCATCGCCATCGCTGAAAGCCAGTTCCGAGTAATCCTTCTCCTGCTGAATCCAACGATGGAGCGGAGTCCAGAAGTCCGACCCTTCGGCAGCAATACCTTTTCCACAGACAAAACGGTAGAAATCGTCACCAGGCAATATGCCGGAGTCTGCATACTTGTCGTATTGCCATTCGGTAGGCTCGTAAGGCTCGCATTCGTCTTTCGAGCACGATGACAGGCACAACAACATGCCAAAAGCATAGATTAAATGTATGAATTTCATTTCTGATAGGTTAAAATAGTTATATGCGGTTTTGTTCTTGTTATCAATCTTGTGAAGATGCTTTTACTTCAAAACACCAAATAGTTCTACAATCTTGGCAACTATGCGGTACTGCTCGGAGAGTGGGGGACATCGCCACCTTTGTAAACAACGAAATCGCTTTTTGTCGCTGTGAATTTATTTAGCTTTGATTCTGTAAACAGCATTTGCCTTAATTTTTTATATCATAAATGTTTCCTTCTTATATAGGTAGATATGTGCATACGCACATGTTGCACCGACAAATTTACAACAAAGTATCCGATCTTCCAACTTTGTTCGTTAAAAATGCACATTCACAGGCGTTTTTTACTAAAAATGATGATTCTATGATACAAGACAGCAATGAAAGACTGAAACGAAAGACTGAAAACAACTGACGAGGGCAACCTCAAAAGGTATGCCCTCGCCAATTGATTTCAAATTCGTTGGATTAAACGACATTCTCTGTTTTCTTACTCCGAACCAGTCTCCCTTTCATTGGAAGGGTAGGGGGAGACTAATCATTAATGTCTCTCACCTTCTTCCATGTGAAGGTCGTTACGAATCGTGTACCGTCCTCTTTTTCGCGTATGGCCGACCATTTCATGAGGCCGTCCTTGATGTAGTCAATGTCCCACCACTCATAGTTGAAATCCTTTCCTGACTCCGGACGCCAGCGTGTAGCGAGCCAGTCTCCATGAACATTGTACTCGTTGTCCACATTGGCGCTTGGCACCCATTTGCCGTCTTTCTTCACATAATAAGTGTATTCACCATCAGCCCGGAAGTTGATGATGTGGTTGGCATCTCCGTAAGTCTCGTAACCAGTCATTTCGATACCTTGCCAGATGCCGATGATGTCGTCCGCCACATAGTTGGCACTCTGGGTGTGAAGTGTGTCATAGACACTTGTAGAGACGTCCTTCAATAAGTCCTTGCTCATCAAACCGCTTGGTGAGTTCGGTCAGGGAAATGTCCATCTTGCGAGCTGCCGTTTCAATGGCTATCACGCAGAATTGCATCACATCGCTTTCGTGGGTTCGTGGTGTTCCTTCCATCTTATGGGTGTATATTTTTGCTAATTTCTTGCTATGCCATAAATGGCCACTTTGGCTTTAGAGAATAGTAATCAGTCTGCATCCGAAACGCAGATAGGAGAATCGGTTCTCGTTGGTGATTCGCAAGCTGCAACCAATGCCGATAATAACACAGCTTCTCTCGGTGTCAATTCACCTGATTACCTTTCATTGGGCAAATATAGTACAAATAATTAATTCGACCAAACAAATGGTAGAAAATAAGAAGGTCGTACATGAAAAGCATCGTCTTTGTCGATATGATGAACACTGGCGGATTCTTGATAAGCATACTGCATGGCACTGTTATTTTGCATGATACAGTCTCGTTCCAGTTCTTCAATCAACAAGTTTTGTATAAGGTGGGTTCAATAAATTCACCGTTACAATAAACAATATAACTGATGGGCTTAAACCCAAATCGGTCATTAGGCTGTTACGCGCTGACAAGCCTTCTTTTCGTCATCTGTAATGTCGCTTCTCGGTTACAATGGAATCCCATTGCGCCCTCAAATCGGCAATACATCTGTTCAAAAACTAAGTCTGTTATCATCATAACGCTAATGAACGATTTGGGTTAAATAAACTTTTCGCCGCTTTTGGCTTTCTTTCGGCATCTTGCTGTTTGTCACTCGGTCACAATGCTCGCATTGCTCCCTCGTTCCGCACAGCAATCTG
>JAGHSZ010000017.1 GCA_018065565.1 Candidatus Colivivens caballi | reverse complement strand
GAGGGCGCAATGGGGTTCCATTGTAACTGAAAAGCGACAAGACAGATGACAAAAAGAAGGCTTGTTAGCGTGTAACAGTCTAATGGACGATTTGGGATTATATAGGTATAGGAATGACGATGGGCAAAGAAGGGAAAGAACATAAAAAGCCCCACCGACTCATTTGGCGTAGTGCCGTTGGTCAGTGGGGCAGTTTGTTTATGTAGTGCTATTCTTTAATAAAAGGTGTGCACTATTTAGTTTCATTCAGGATAGGGCGGACGTAATATTCATTATTACGAGCTTTCATTTCGCTGGTAGAAGTACCGAACGCATTACGACTGCAACCCAAATCAAGAGCACCATTTCTATATTCCATATGCAGACAGAAGTACCAAGCGTAACGGTTATCTGTAGGGTCATTTGACCAGTAGTACTCATAATTATTCTCGCCAGGTAAGATTATTTTGTTTTCGGTATAGCCTTCTTCTTTACCTGTAAAGATGTAACACTTGTTGTCTGCATCATATTCACAAGTAACCTTGCTTTGAGCTCTAGATTCTGGTGTTGCATAATTTGCAGATGCAATCCACAATTCATAATACTCGTCTTGTCTTGGAAGGCGCCAATTAGAACCCCATACAAATTCGCTGCCTGTTTTGGTCGCATCGTAATAGTTCATTTTGTAAGCAACATTGTACTCAGCGAACTTAGGACCATTCTCCCAGAGCTGTACCCAGTTGACATCGGTTTCTACACCACCGATTATTGCCTTTGCTGTGCCAGTAGTGCCTTCATTGAAGGTTGTTGCAGTGAAAGCAGCCTTTGTAATCTTGCTGCGCTCAATCACGAGACCGTTAGTCCCCTTGAATGTCTTTGTGCAAGATTTGTGTTCGGTATTGGTCAATGTAATTTTAACACCAGTGTAAGTGCCTGGCATCATAGCGATGTTGAATGCGGTGCCTCCTTCGGTAAGAGCAATGCCCGCACCACAGTCTATTACAAGATATGGATCTCCTTGGTATAAACCATATTCACCTGTTCGATAACCAAAGACCAAATCGCCTGAAACCTTTTCATTTGCTGTGATTTTGATGCTCGTTATTGTTGCAGTACCCTTGACAGTGAGGCGGAGTATGCCGCAGATGTTCTTGAACTGAAGAGGTGCGATTTTTCCATCTTTCACATCTGCGTCGGCATACATTGGGAAATTACTGGTTTTACCTGCCTCATAATATTGAGTAGGTCCAAAATCACTGCCATTAGTACCGTAGAAAGCCGTGTATAGATTGTCGTTGGTAGGAGCTGTACCTTCAAATGTTGCGGCTGTTTTTCCTGCGCCACTATTGAGGGTGAATGTCTGGCCGTTGATAGTAATCTCGTCACCTTCTGACCATACAACATTGTATGCATTTTCACCATCTGATTCGAGTGCAGTACGTGTACTTGCCTCGGTCATAGCCAGGACTGTTGTCTTTTCACCTTTTACGCTGAGAGCTTCGTCTTCGTTAGAACATGCAGTAAATCCGAATGCTACTGCGAGAGTTGCGATTGAAAATAAAATCTTCTTCATTATTTGTTTCCTCCTTTGTTTAATCCCAGCTGCCTTCGCCGTAGTCGTTAGTACTGATTTCTACTTTCTCTGTGCCTGTTACGCTGCCGCTCAACAGACATTCGCACTTAGTGCTGACCACCTTCATCAGAGGTGACTGATACTGTTTCTTGTTCATTTGTTTTTGAATTAAATTATGTTTATACTTATTGAATTAATGTGTTCTTGCCTAAGTAAAGCGTATTTCGGATGCAAAGTTACGGAAAATAATTGATATATAAGCAAAAAGAGGTGAGAAAATGTAATGAAACACATAAATTGGTTCAACACAGAAAGGTTTTGATTTGTATATTTTGCAAACCTATGGATTGTTTCGAACACGAAACACACGAAACTCCACGAAATTGTTTCAACACAGAGGAGGTTTAGATTTATCTTTTCTGCAAACCTCTTCACAGAGTGCGCCTTCGGCGAAGACCCTCCCCGTCCCTCCCTTGCAGGGCGAAAGACCCTCCCCGTCCCTCCCTTGCAGGGCGAAGACCCTCCCCGTCCCTCCCTTGCAGGGCGGGGGCAGATAGATGAAGGGTGATTGGTGACAAATGTAACTCCCCATTGCATACTGACATTCTACTCCCCGTCCTGAAAGGAAGGGGATGGGGGAAGGTCCGATTGGGGAAGGTCCGATTGGGGAAGGTCCGCTCGTGTTTTCCCTCACGACCGCTCATGTTTTCCTTCGCGAGCGCTCGTAAATTATAAAAAGGTGTACACCTTCCTGAAATTAGGTGTACACCTTTCTGGCGTTTGGTGTACACCTTTTTGGATTTTGGTGTACACCTTTTTATAATTATCCACCGCTCGTTCGACAATTATCGACCGCTCGCGAGACAATCTTCCACCGCACGCGAGACAATTGCCCTGAAATCGGCAGTCGGCGCGCCTATGGTCGTGTGTTAACAACTACACATATAATCTTAATAAATGTTAAAGAATTTGGTGGTAATTACAAAAAGTAGTTTATTTGCACATCGAATGTAGTTTAATGCCTTTGCGAAGGTATGAAAAAACGAAAAAGCACGAATTGTTTCAACACAGAGGAGGTTCAGATTTAGAAATTTTACAAACCTCTTCACAGAGTGCGCCTTCGGCACATGGAGGGGACACGGAGTGTGGATGTCCGGATGGCTCTGTGAACTTTGTAATGCCATTGGCATTCTCTGTGAACGGGATTATACAAACAAAGTGAAAAATGATAATCCCGTTACTCTGTGTTAAATGGTGCAGATGGTTGCAGTCCGCACGGTTTCGTTTAATTCGTGTATTTCGTGTTCGAAAAAAGACATCTGAAACTGCGTTCAACACAGAGAATAACTAAAAATAAAGATATATGAAGAAACTGACAGATAAGGAACTGGAAATAATGAATGTCCTTTGGGACAACGGCGCACTGTCGATGCGCGACATCATCGAAAACATAATGGAGCCAAAGCCTCACTTCAACACTGTGGCAACACTGGTGCGGAGGCTTGAAACTCACGGCATGATCACTCATCAGGCACTGGGTGCGAGGTTTTTCCTCTATGAGGCTGCGATGACTCGTGAGAAGTATGCCGAGGCGATGAACCGTGAGAGTGTCAACAGGTTTTTCCATGGTTCGTACATGAACTTCATCTCGCAACTGGTGCAGGAGGAGGAAATCAGTGTTGACGAATTGAAGGAACTCATCAAGATGGTGGAAGGGTAGAAGTATGGGGACACTCGTAGTCTATGTCTTGGAATGGGCGCTGTGCCAGTTGATATTCCTCACGGTGTATAAACTGTGTTTCAGTGGCAGCACCCTGCACCGGTTCAACCGCTGGTACCTCATGGGCAGTGTGGCAGTGTCGATGCTGCTTCCGCTGATTCATGTGCAGTGGACGGAGATGCCGCAACTCAGCATCGAACAGACCGCGCTGGTGCGTGTGTTGCGCAGCAATCAGTTACAGGCCGACGGCGAACGCACTGTGATGTTGCCAAATGTGGACATCCGTCCGCAGGACGAGTCGAGCCGCATCTGGGCTGGCCTGCTCGTCACCACCTATATTATATATATAGTGATGCTGCTCGTGGGTTGGGGCCGTTCGACGGTCAAGATGATCCGGTTCATGAAGGGAAAGCGGATGTACAGACTCGGGCGAATGGTGCGCCTGGTGGTTCACGACGAACAGTTTGGACCGTTCAACTGGCTCAACTATGTGGTGGTGCCGTCGTCCGACACGGGATTTAGCCGCCGTGCGAGCATCTGCCACGAACTGTCGCACATCAGGAAGATGCACAGTGTGGATCTTGTGGTGCTGTTGCTGTGTACCATCGTCAATCCGGTGTGCTGGCTTGTGATGAAAGAAATAAAGATAGTACACGAATACGAGGCAGATGATGAAGTGATCGGTCATTATCACATCGAATGCCGTGACTATCAGCGATTGCTTATATACAGAACAGTGGGTGCAGAGGCCTATGCGCTTGCCAGTTCGTTTAATCTCAACATTAAAAAACGAATTATTATGATGAAGAAACAACAAACAAGCAGATGGCGCACATTGTGGTTGCTTGCCGCCATTCCTGCTGCTGGCATTGCTCTGACAGCATTTGCCGCAAGTCCACTTGCCGACTCCATCAGCGATGAGGGTCAGGCTGGTAGCAACTCTGTCTTCACTCCTCGCATTGTGCAACAGGCTGTTCCTGCGGAGACGGTTGAGGATGCAATGGATGAAGTCGTAGCCGAACCCGATGCAACCGACGAAGTTGTCGCTGACGACGATGACCCGCTGAGACTGATTGTCACCGGACAACTGGCAGAAGCCCCTCTGATTGTCATTGACCGTCAGATGCTGGTGATGCAGTCGTCGCCGTCGGACATGGCTGCTGTCTTTAAGGAGATTGGCCTGACAACTGATGATGTGCAGAGTCTCACAGTGCTGAAAGATGAAGCCGCAACTGCAATCTGGGGCGACAAGGGCAAGAACGGAGTGATAGAGGTCGTGACGAAGTCGAAGAAGTATGCCGCCAAGGTGGAAAAACTGAATGAGGCAAATGCTGACGCTATGGTGTCCGATGAAGATGCGGTGTTCGATGTGGTGGAAGAGATGCCTGAGTTCGATGGCGGAATGGCAGCTCTGATGCAATACTTAGTGCACAACATAAAGTATCCGGAACTGGCTAAGGACATGGGCGTGCAAGGTAAGGTTGTTGTCCGCTTCGAAATCGACAAGGCTGGAAATGTGTGCAATGCACAGGCGATAAATAGCGTTGACCCGAAACGAGAATGTGCTCCTTCGTTTACCGACGAACAAAAAGCTGAAATGTCGGAGGGTGAAATCAAGGAGGCGTACGCCAGGTATGATAATGCTTGTGCTCAGTGCGCAGCCGAAGCTGTTCGTGTCATCAGCTCCATGCCGAAATGGAAGCCAGGCAAGCAGCGTGGCAAGGCTGTCAGGGTGAATTACAATGTTCCTATAAGTTTCAGATTGCGATAAGACTGCATTCATAATCATCCCTCCCGTCCGAGATGCTGGTCGGGAGGGATGAAACTATTGGAACCAATAGTGCCGATGGGGCTAATGGGAGTGATAGTGCGTGTGAAATGGAGGCTGAATGTGAGAAAAATTGAGGGTAAATGAAAAAAATGTGCCAATAAGCGTTGCAAGTTATCAATTATTTTGTACCTTTGCACCCGTAACCCGCTTCAGTAGCTCAGTTGGTTAGAGCACATGACTGTTAATCATGGGGTCGTTGGTTCAAGCCCATCCTGAAGCGCCATCAAGGAAAGTCCACTCGTCGCAGTGGACTTTTTGCGTTAATAATCAGTACTTCTTAATCCTGTTTGTTTCACCTGCCGCCTATGTCCCACCGAATTTTACCAATCACACGACTGACCATTGCTTTCATCGCAGGTGCTGTCCTGTGCAAGATTGCGTTGCAGTGGATTGACATCCAGCTGTGGGAACTCAATGCCATGCTGATTGCATGGGCAGTGGCGATATTTCTGCTGCACAACCGTCGGCAGTCGGTGGCATTTGCCATGGCGGTGTCGCTGTTTTCCGGGACATTGGGGGCGTTGCTGTTCCTTCGTCAGTTCGACGGCATCCGCTATGGCGTGGCTGCTGGCACACAGCACCTGACGGGGGTAATTGCCGATCAGCCACAGCGCAAGGCAAAGACCTGGGCGGTGCGTGTCCATACCGACAGCGGTGCCGATGTGATGGCATACCTGGCGCCCGATGCGGTGCCAGAGAAGGGCGACTCCATCGAACTGTTTGCGTGCTACGGTGCAGAACCCACCTGCCCTGCCGACAATCCCGACACTGCCTTTGCCGACTATCACAACTATCTGTTCTATTCGGGCATTTCTGCCACGGCCTATTCACCTTCGGGAATGTGGCGGGTCACTGGGCACAGACGGCCGTCAGGACTGAAATCGCGGCTGGAAGCAGTGCAGACGGCAATGACTGAAATGTACCGTGAAGCGGGATTCCGTGGCGAGGAAGGGGCAATCATCACTGCCATGACCACGGGCGACCGTTCGCAGTTGTCGAAGCCGATGCGCCAGCAGTATTCCCGTGCCGGAGTGGCACACATACTGGCACTGTCGGGTTTCCATCTCGGCATCATCTATGTCATCTTGCAGTCGGTCATCGTGACACTTCCGCTCGGCATCAGGTGGCGTAACTGCTTGCGCCTGGTCATCATTGCGGCACTGGTGGCGTTCACCATTGTGGCAGGCAGCCCGCCGTCGCTGGTCCGTGCCGCCATCATGTTCACTGTGATGATGATAGCCAGCCTGTTGCAGCGCGACAACCTGTCGCTCAATTCACTGTCGCTGGCTTCCCTTGTCATGCTCTGCTACCAGCCGATGATGCTTTTTGATGTAGGTTTCCAGCTGTCGTTCCTTTCGATGCTCGGACTGACACTGGCATACAGACCTCTGGTCGGTGTGGTACACATTCGCTGCTCACTGCTCCACCGGCTGTGGTCGGTCGTTGTCACAACAGTTGTCTGCACGGTGTTCACCCTTCCACTTGTCACCTACTATTTCGGCTACTTCTCGCTGATGTCGCTGGTGAGCAATCTGGTGGTACCGCTTCTTGCCATTGCCATGATGTGGCTTACGGTGGCGTGGTGGGCACTGGTTTTCCTGCCGTCAGTACAGACATTCATTGGCGATGCCCTCACCTTCGTCGTTCATCAGATGAACGATTTCACGCACTGGGCTTCATCGGTGCCGTGGGCAGTTGTGCCGTTCCGCAGCAATCTGCTGGGAGTGGTACTTGAATATGTGGTGATGTTGGCACTCACCGCCCTGCTCGTCCGCATTTACCACAATGTCAGCCGAAACTTCCGTTGCCGTGCCTGATGCCCCTCCTGCTGTGCATCATTGCCTTAATCACACAAAATCAAAAGAAAATCGCTCAAATAGTTTGCAGCATCAGAAAAAATGCGTACATTTGCAACCGAATTCATAAAACAACCGAAGAAAATGAACAGAATTTCTCAGAACGCATGGTGGTGGCAAAGCTCAAGATTATAACAGTCGTGAGTCACTAAGGCGTATGCAGAACATTCTGATGAAAGATACAAAGCCTGTCGTACTTGCGACAGGCTTTTTTCAAATCCGGCCACCGTCGAACCCGAAAAGAGCCTTCATGGCTCAGGTCCCGGGAGAGCCGTGAAGACAAGTACAATAAAAAATAAAAGAATATGAGCACTAAACAAAAACGATTCTTCCTCAGCGAAGACGAACTGCCACGCCAGTGGTACAACATTCAGGCTGATATGGTCAACAAACCAATGTTGCCACTCGACCCAAAGACAAAGAAACCGCTCGCGCCAGAAGACCTCTATCCAATCTTCTGCGAAGAGTGTGCACGCCAGGAACTCAACATGACCGATGCGTGGATTGACATTCCAGAACAGGTGCGCGAGATGTACAAGTACTACCGCAGTACTCCACTCGTCCGTGCTTACGGACTGGAGGAGGCACTCGGCACACCTGCACACATCTATTTTAAAAACGAAAGTGTCAGCCCAATCGGCAGCCACAAACTCAACTCTGCACTGGCTCAGGCCTACTATGCAAAGCAGGAGGGAGTGACCAATGTCACCACCGAGACTGGCGCCGGACAGTGGGGTGCTGCCTTGTCGTATGCAGCCCGTGTGTTCGGACTCGAAGCTGCGGTCTATCAGGTGAAAATCAGTTATGAACAGAAACCATACCGCCGTTCCATCATGCAGACATTCGGTGCACAGGTCACACCTTCACCATCAATGTCAACTCGTGCAGGAAAGGACATCCTGACCAAGACACCAAACTGCCAGGGTTCACTCGGAACTGCCATCAGCGAAGCCGTGGAACTCGCACGCACCACTCCAAACTGCAAGTATGTGCTGGGCTCGGTGCTCAGCCATGTCACACTGCATCAGACTGTCATCGGACTTGAGGCAGAGAAGCAGATGGAGATGGCGGGCGAATATCCTGACATCATCATCGGATGTTTCGGTGGCGGCAGCAACTTCGGCGGCATCTGCTTCCCATTCATGCGCCACACCATCAAGGAAGGTCGCAAGACTCGCTACATCGCTGCTGAACCAGCATCGTGCCCGAAACTCACAAAGGGTGTGTTCCAGTACGACTACGGCGACGAGGCAGGTTACACACCTATGCTTCCGATGTTTACACTCGGTCACAACTTCATGCCAGCCAACATCCATGCAGGTGGTCTGCGCTATCACGGTGCCGGCGTCATTGTCAGTCAGTTGCTCAAGGACGGACTGATGGAGGCTGTTGACATCAAGCAACTCGAAACCTTCGAAGCAGGACTCCTCTTTGCCAAGGCAGAGGGCATCATCCCTGCACCAGAGTCGTGTCACGCCATTGCCGCCGCCATCCGCGAAGCAAAGGCATGTATCGAGACGGGTGAAGAAAAGGTCATCCTCTTCAACCTCTCAGGTCACGGACTCATCGACATGGCAGCCTACGACCAGTATCTCAGCGGCAACCTCCAAAACTACGAGGCACCCGACGAACTCATCCGTGAGAATGTCAGCCAGCTGGAACAAATCATTAAGTGATACAGGTAATGCATAATACAAGTTTCGCAAGTTGTGCTTGCGAAACTTGTAAACCTTATTGCTGTTTTCAAAAATAATTCTTACCTTTGTAGCCACAAAACTAAGAGTAACCGAATCAACCTAAATCAAATTTTAAAACAAAAACGAAAGACAATGAATCTTAACGGAAGACGCGAAAGCACAAATGTTGACGACCGCCGTCGTGGTGGTGGTAAGAAAATTGTTGGTGGTGGCATTGGTGCTATCATCATCGCTGTGATTGTAGCATACTTTACTGGAGGCAAGGAAGGCGCATTCCAGGCATTGACCGAGGGAGTGCAGCAGCAGATTGCCCAGCGAGGCGAAGTGGCAACCGAAGGTCGCGAATTTACTGCGGAGGAAGATTCGCTGGCAAAGTTCTCGAAGCAGATACTGGCAAGTACCGAAGATGTATGGACAAAACGCTTCCAGGAAATGGGCCAGGAGTATGAATGTCCAAAGATGGTGCTCTACACCGGCAGCGTGCAGACCAGTTGCGGAAACGGCAGCGCAGCCATGGGACCATTCTACTGTGGTGGCGACCAGTGCGTCTATATCGACCTGTCGTTCTTCCAGAGCATGAAGAAAGAAATCGGTGCCACTGGCGAATTCTCAAATGCCTATGTCATTGCTCACGAGGTGGGACACCATGTGCAGGAGCAGCTCGGCATACTCGGACGCGCTCATCAGCGTATGGCGCAGTTGAGCAAGGAAGAGGCTAACAAGGTCAGTGTCATGATAGAACTCCAGGCCGACTTCTTTGCTGGCGTGTGGGGTTACTACGAGAACAAGACCTTCCATTCGGTCAGCGACAGGGAAATAGCAGAAGCCATCAAGTGCGCTCAGCTCATCGGCGACAACTACCTGCAACAGCAGGCACAGGGATATGTCGTTCCTGAATCGTTCACCCATGGCACAAGCGAACAGCGTATGCGCTGGTTCAAGCTCGGTCTCACCACAGGCAACATCAACCTTGGCGACACATTCAGCAAAAACTACGAAGACCTGTAACCAATCAATCATAGCAGGGAAGTTTAGCCATGCACATAGTCATAGCAGGAAATATCGGTTCGGGCAAGACGACATTGACCACGATGCTGTCGAAACACTATGGATGGACACCTCAGTTTGAGTCGGTAATCGACAACCCGTATCTGGGCGACTATTACAAGGACATCAACCGCTGGTCGTTCAACCTCGAAGTGTATTTCCTCAAAGAGCGATTCCGCGACATGTTGCAGATTGAGAAGGCTGAGGGAACCATCATCCAGGACCGCTCCATCTTCGAGGGAGTACATGTGTTTGCCCGCAACAACTACGAGCAAGGCAACCTGTCGAAGCGCGACTTTGAGACCTACATGGACCTCTTCGACCTTATGGTGAGTCTCACCCATGTGCCCGACCTCATGATCTATCTCCGCTCTTCGGTGCCGCATCTCATCAGCCAGATTCAGAAGCGTGGACGCGACTACGAGCAGACTATGTCAATCGAATATCTGCAAGGGCTAAACGACCGATACGACGACTTCATTTACAAGCAATATCCAGGACGGGTGCTCACCATCGAAGTCGATGACCTCGACTTTCTCCACCGTCCTGACGACTTCCAGTCAATAACCGACAAAATCGACGGAATACTCTTCGGACTGTTCCCATTGTAACCCATTAATACCATGCATATAGCAATAGCCGGAAACATAGGATGTGGAAAGACCACATTGACCCGTATGCTTGCAAAGCGATACGGATGGACTCCACGCTACGAGTCAGTTGAATATAACCCATATCTTGAGGACTTCTATGCTGACATGAAGCGCTGGTCGTTCAATCTCCAGATTTATTTCCTCAACACCCGATTCAAGGATGTGGTGGAGATAAGCAAGACTCAGGACACCATCGTGCAGGACCGCACCATCTATGAGGATGCCAAGATTTTTGCACCTAACATCCACGCCATGGGCAATATGTCCGACCGCGACTTTGCCAACTACTGCAACTTGTTCGACCTCATGATGTCGCTCGTCAAGAAACCCGACCTCATGATCTATCTCCGTTCATCCATACCGCACCTGATTGCCAAGATTCAGAAGCGCGGACGCGACTATGAGCAGACCATCTCCATCGAGTACCTCAAGGGACTCAACGACCGCTACGAGGAATGGATAAAGGGCTACGACGGCAAACTGCTCATCATCGATGCCGACAATCTCGACTTCCAGAATGTGCCAAAGGACTTCGAGACCATCACTGACAAGATCGACGCCATGCTCTTCGGCCTCTTCCCTGACTTTTAGTTTCACATCATCAGTGAGGTGCAGCGATATGAATTGCTGCCGTTGATGGCTGCATTGATAACAATGTGCAGCGGATTAGGAAATGACAAACCCCAAGCGGACTGAATGTTCCACTTGGGGTTTGTCGTATTTCATAGCAGTTGCTTTCCCTGCATTCTGTCACTTTCCCTGCATCCTTTTCTGTTCGCGCAACTGACCGAGGATGTACTGGCGCATCATGCGGATGGCCTTGTCGTTGTTGCCACCGTTAGGGATGATGATGTCGGCATACTGCTTGGTCGGTTCGATAAACTCGTCGTGCATAGGTTTGAGTACATTGCGGTACTTGGTGATGAGCATGTCGAGTGGGTGTCCGCGTTCCTCCATGTCGCGTACGATGACGCGCAGCAGACGCTCATCGGGTTCGGCATCGACAAAAATCTTGAGGTCCATCTGGTCACGCAGTTCCTTGTCGTAGAGCGACATGATGCCTTCGACGATGATGACATCGCGTGGCTCCACATGAACCGTTTCGGAAAGTCGGGTACAGGTGATGTAGGAGTAGGTTGGTTGCTCGATGGCCCGTCCCTGTTTCAACTCCTCAATCTGGTGCGAGAAGAGTTTCCAGTCGAATGCGTTAGGGTGGTCGAAGTTGGTCTGTTTGCGCACCTCCAGCGGAAGGTCGCTCTGGTCGTTGTAGTACGAATCCTGCGGAATGATAGCCACGCTGCCTTCTGGCAATGCTTCGACTATCTTGTTTACTACGGTGGTCTTTCCGCTACCTGTGCCACCTGCAATGCCGATGATAATCATAGTGTAAAATTATAGTTCCAGTATCTGTTTCACTAATGGCAGTACGGCTGCTTTCAGCACCTTTTCGTTGAGTTGGTGCTCGCCGTCGAACCGCTGTGCGTTCTTGTAGTATTTGTGGAAGAGGTCGTAGGTGTTGCACGATGTGTCGTGTATGCCAAACAACCCGTATGTGTTTTCGAGGTCGAACGGTGTGATGCCCTTGAACTGCTGGCGCTCCATGTTGTTGAAGTGCTGAATGATGTCCTTGGTTATCTTGAATGTCTTCTGGCTGTCCTTGCGTCCGTTGAGGAAACGGTGTTCGCCCGTTTTCAGCACTTTCGACATACGCGACATGTTGAATGCCGGATTGACGCATATTTTTTTGTAACCAAACATCTGCTGGGCATACATCGCTCCCATTGATGTGCCGATGATGAGGTCGGGCTGCTCGGTTGCCACAAACTGTTGCAGATAGGGCAGTGCCTCTGCTGGGTCAACTGGTATGTCGGGTGCTACTACTTCGATTTCGGGCAGCAACTTGCGAAGCAATTCGACTGTGCCGCTTGCTCCCGATGATGCAAATCCGTGGAAATAGATTATTTTCATTTCGTTATTTCTTTCTAATTCAACTTTCTTTTTACTTGTTCATGGAACATCACAGCGTGACTCCGTTCTTGAAGATTGAGATTTCCTGATAGTTCTTGCGTTCGTTCCATGTCAGTTCGCCCGATGCTATGTCGATGACTTTCTGACGGAAACGGGCGAAGACGCTGTCCATTGATTCACCTTCGACCAGTGTGCCGGCATTGAAGTCGATCCATGTCGGTTTGTTCTGGGCGAGGGTGGAGTTGGTGGATACTTTCATCGTAGGCACGAATGTGCCGAACGGTGTGCCGCGCCCAGTGGTGAACAGTACGATGTGGCATCCCGATGCAGCCAGTGCGGTGCTGGCAACGAGGTCGTTACCAGGTGCGCTGAGCAGGTTGAGACCTTTGTCGGTTATTCGTTCGCCATATTCCAGAACTCCACAGACGGGGCTCTTGCCGCACTTCTGCGTGCAGCCGAGTGCTTTCTCTTCGAGTGTGCTTATGCCTCCCGCCTTGTTGCCCGGACTTGGGTTTTCGCCCACAGGTTCGCCGTGCGACAGGAAGTAGGCCTTGAAGTCGTTGACCATGGTGACTGTCTTGTCGAACAGTTGGCGTGACTGGCATCGGTTCATGAGTATGGTCTCGGCTCCAAACATCTCGGGTACTTCGGTGAGCACTGTGGTTCCGCCCTGGCTGACGATGTAGTCGGAGAACACTCCAAGCAGAGGGTTTGCCGTGATGCCCGAGAATCCGTCCGAACCACCGCATTTCAGTCCTACACGCAACTGGCTCAGGGGCACTTCCTCGCGGCGGTCGTTGCTCATCTGGGCGTACAGTTCGCGTAGCAGCTTCATGCCGTACTCGGTCTCGTCGCCCTCGATGCGCTGTGTGACCATCAGCCGGATGCGGTCGTGGTCGTAGTCGCCGAGCATCTCCATGAACTTGTCGGGTTGATTGTTTTCACAACCTAATCCTACGATGAGCACTGCACCTGCATTGGGGTGAAGCACCATGTCGCGCAGCACTTTGCGTGTGTTTTCGTGATCGTCGGAGAGTTGGCTGCATCCGTAGTTGTGTGGGAATGCAACGATGCGGATGTCGTCTGGCGTTTTGTTGCCATCGGTCTGGGCTTGTTCGCGGAGTTCGGCTGTGAACTGGTCGCGCAACTGGTTGCAGACTCCGTTGACGCACCCCACGGTAGGTATGATCCACAGTTCGTTGCGTATGCCCACATCTCCGTTCTTGCGTCGGTAGCCACGGAAGGTGGCAGGTGGAGCGACTGGCAGTGAGGCTGGCGCAACTGGCTGATATTCGTATTGGAGCAGACCGCTGAGGTTGGTCTGTATGTGGTCGTGGCAGATGAAGTCACCCTGTCGGTGGTCTTCGCGGAGGTGTCCGATGGGGTAGCCATACTTGATGACATCTTCGCCTGCATGGAGGTCGCAGAGCAGAAACTTGTGTCCTGCGGGTATGTCGCTGTTGAGCGTTATCTGTGTGCCGCCGACTGTGACGGTGGTGCCTGCCAGGAGTGGCGTTATGGCTACTGCTACATTGTCGGCCGGGTTGATCTGTATGTAAGACATATAGTTGTTTAGTCGTTTAGTTGATTTGTTGTTTCTACTTTCGCAAGTTCTTGCTCAGTTGACGAATCGCTTCTTCGCAATAGAGATTAGAGCTTTCTTATCAATCAACACAGAGAAGGTTTTCATTTATCTTTTTTTACAAACCTTTTCACAGAGTGTGCCTATGGCACATGGAGAGGACACTGAGTTGTGGATGTCCGCATGGCTCTGTCGAACTTGGTAATGCCAATGGCATTCTCTGTGAACGGGATTATTAAAACACTTCTGTGAAATGTGATAATCCCGTTGCTCTGTGTTATTACAAGAGTTCAGGCCATTAGCCATTAGCAAGTGTGGCATCAGCTTATCTTTTCGCTTTTAACTCTCTCTGCGTCTTTCGTTTTTCGTACAAGTTGAGCTTGCGAAACTTGACTTGGTTTTGTGGGCGTTATGAATTCCTGAACTGTCGTGGTGTCATGCCTGTGTGCTGCTTGAAGTATTTTGCAAAGAGCGACTGTGTGGAGAAGTTCATCTGCTGGCATATTTCCTTGATGGTGAAATTGTGGTTTTTGAGCAGCGCCTTGGTTTCGAGTATGACATAATCGTCAATCCATTCGGTGGCGTATTTGCCACTGACTTCGTGGACTATCGACGACAGGTATTTGGGGCTGATGCAGAGGCGGTCGGCATAGAACAGCACCTGCCGCTCCTGCTTGTAGTGGCTCTGCACTTCGTTGATGAACTGGTTGAAAATCTCGTCGCGGCGGCTGGCATAGCGTGGCTTGTCGTTGTACTGGCCGCTCGATGCAAACGAGTGAAATCCGTTGTATTTGAACAGTTCGAGGTACATGCGAGCCACTTGTGCCTTGTACATGAATGTCGGATTCATCAGTTTCGACTTCATGAGTTTGAGCAACTGAATGGTTTCATTCATGCCTTCGTCGCTAATCTGGGCGAACGGCATGTCCATGGTCCTGCGCAACATTGCCATGTTCATCTTGACATCTTCGCTGTAATCCATGAAGTCGCGTGCGATGGCAATGATGGCTCCGCGGAAGTTTGGCGAGATATGTGTGAGTTGCATGAACGACCCCGCGAGGATGGTTGCCACAGAATGGCTGGTGAGATGATACTCCTGCAAGTTGATCTTGATGTCCATGCTGCCGTCGATGCACATCACGATGAGTGCCATGCTCAGTTGCACTGGCGATTTCATTGCCACAATGCGTGGGGGACGCTTGTCGAAGATGTTGTCGGTCATAAACAACTTGCCTTCAATTTGCGCTGAGAACTCGTCGCGCGGAAACGATGAGAAGTCGATGACTTGCAGTGCTGGCTTGGAATTGATGTTGTCGTCCATTGTCTCTTTGGGGCGGTTGATAAAAGATTTTGGCAAAGATAGCATAAATAATTGAGAAATCGCAGCATTTGCATCGACAAATGGTGCATTTTTTATATAAAAGGTGTCTGGTGCGGCGGATTCTCCGTAGTGGCGGCATGTTTGACTTGCTCAGTTGACGAATCGTCATTTTGTGTGAGCCGAGCGACGCTTGAAATGGTAATTGTCTGTCGAGCGGACCTTCCCCCCATCCCCTTCCTTTCAGGACGGGGAGTAGAATGTCAGTATTCAATGGGGAGTTACATTTGTCACCAATCATCCTTCATCTATCTGCCCCCGCCCTGCAAGGGAGGGACGGGGAAGGTCTTTCGCCCAGAAAGGAAGGAACTGGCACTGGTCGGTTGCCTAACATAAAAAAACGGGCTCGCTTCAACAGCGAACCCGTCCCATTGATTTGATATTGGTTAATTTCGTATTGATTAGTTATGAAGAAGTCTGTTTATGATATTTGCTTAGACTATTTTCCTTTCAATTATTTTCCTTCGATGATGACGCAGCGGTTCTTGTCGTTCTCAGCAAATGGCTGAACTGAGTCACCATAAGCGGCAGACTTGATCTGTGATGCAGGGACACCCTTTGATTTGAGAGTCTCAACCACCTTGTTTGCACGCTTCTCTGAATAACCCTTGTTAAGTGTTGCGTTACCTGTGCCCTTGTCGGCATAACCGCTGACATTGATTGTCTTGTTAGGGTACTTCTTGCACCATTCAACTACCTTGTTGATCTTTGCGTCGTTGTCAACATCGCTCTCGCGGATTGCGTAGAAGATGGTCTCCTTGATAGGTTCTTCAACAACAGCTGGCTTTGCAGTCTCAACTGGCTTTGGAGTTTCAACAACTGGTGCAGGCGTTGGCTCTGGCTTAGGAGCAACGACTGGCTCTGGAACTGGTGTTGGAGCAACAACAGGAGCAGGTGCAGGTGCTGGCTTTTGAGCGCAAGGCTTCTTGAAACCGAACTTGTAAGTGAGTGACAACTGTGCTGTAACCATCCAGTCGTCGCGGTCGCTATACTTTGAGTTGAAACGGTCGTCGAGTGAGTTTGCATCAACTTCGACACCTACATTCCAGTGCTTTGCAACATTTACATCGAAGAGCAGACCTGCGCGGAGGTTGTGGTTGAGCAGATGTTCACGAGTTGTGCCTTCGCCCCATGCGTTTGATGTGCTGTTGAGAGGTGCCACTGCTGGGTTTGCGAGCAGACCCTGGAGGTCGTCGTTGTTCCATGCATAGTTAAGACCAACACCACCGATGAGGATGAGGTTGAACTTGTGGTTGCACTTCTTTGAGATGAAGTTTGTGAGGTTGAGCATCAGGTCGAAGTTGCCTGTTGCGTAGTTGTATTTATATGTTTCGAGTGCAGTGCTTCCGTTGTTCCACTTGTTGAAGCCACCCTTTGACTCCCATGCATTGAAGTGGAGGCGTGCTCCAACTCCTGAGTTGAACCAGTAACCGAAACCAACACTTGCAGTTGGTGAGAGGAGGTCGGTGAAGTTGACATCAGTGAAAGTGGTTCCAACGCCACCCTGCAACTGTACGAATCCGTAAGGGTAAGGCTTGTAACCAAGGTCTTGTGCTTCTTTGCAATTCGAGCACTCCTGTGCCTGAGTTGCCATGCCGCAGACGAAGAACATTGCTGCGGCTAAGATTGTCTTAATCATACGCATAATATTAGTGATTTTTTAACTATTTTTAGTTTTGGGGTGTAAAATTAGTTAATAATATGTAATAAACCAAGATAAAACGAAAAAAAGTTGTATATTTGCACATAAAAAGACCATTTCATGCCACAAATAATCATAAAGACAGCAAAAACTAAGGCAGAGATGAAGCAATTCATCCGCTTTAATTATGAGATGTATAAGGACAACCCTTACAGCGTTCCCGACCTGTATGAGGACATGGTGAAAACCTTTTCGGACAAGAATGCTGCAATGGAATTCTGCGAGGCACAGTACTTCCTCGCATACAAGGACGGACGGCTGGTTGGCCGCATTGCCGGCATCATCAACAACAAGGCTAACACCACTTGGGACATCAAGGCTGTGCGCTTTGGCTACATCGACTTCATCGACGACGAAGAGGTGAGCCGTGCCCTGCTCGATGCCGTGGCTGAATGGGGCAAAAGTCATGGTATGACTGAAATCATCGGTCCACTGGGATTCACCGACATGGATGCCGAGGGGATGCTGGTTGAGGGATTCGACGAACTCAGCACAAACGCCACGATATACAACTTCCCGTATTATCCTCAGCACATGGAGCGTCTGGGCTTTGAGAAGGATGCCGACTGGATTGAGTATTCCATCAAGGTGCCGACAGAAGTGCCTGAACGACTGAGCCGCATTGCAAAAATTGTGATGGAGAAATATGGTCTGAGCATCAAGAAGTTCACTTCTGCCAAGACACTTGCCAATGAGTATGGCCGCGAGATATTCCGTGTCATCAACGAGGCATTCAAGCCTTTGTTTGGTTATTCGGAACTGAGCGAACGCCAGATTGAGCAGTATGTTGAGGAGTATATCCCGTTTGTTGACCTGAAACTGGTGTCAACCATCGTCGATGCCAACGGACGGCTCGTGGCAGCGGGCATTTCCATGCCTTCGCTCAGCAGGGCATTGCAGAAGGCAAAGGGAAAGATGCTCCCACTCGGATGGTTCCATCTGCTCAAAGCCATCAAATGGCAGCATCCCGACACCCTCGACCTGATGCTGGTGGGCGTACTGCCTGAATATCAGGGTAAGGGCGTGAATGCCATCATCTTCCAGGACCTTTTGCCGATATACATCAGCGAAGGCTACAAGTATGTTGAGAGCAATCCTGAACTCGAACTGAACAGCAAGGTTCAGTCGCAGTGGATTTATTTTGAACGCCGTCAGCACAAGCGCAGAAGGTGTTATAAGAAAAGTTTAAGTTAAAGATACAAGTTTCGCAAGCTCAACTTGCACGAAAGACGACGAAGATTGAGTATCTTCGTTTGCGACGACTCGGTGTTTATGCCGACAAAGGAGTTCCTTCAAAGCGTTTATGTCGACAAAGGAGTTCCCTCCCCTACGAACCGATATTTCGCGAAGCTCAATATCTACAAAGATACCCGTAGGCTTTGAGATTACGAAAAGCCGATTCGTAGCCCGAAAGGGCGATTCGTAACGAAGTGGTTCGTAGCGAAGCGATTCGTCAACTGAGCAATGACTTGCGAAGATTAAAGGTTTCCCAAACCACGAATATGATTCCAAGCAAAGATAACAGCACCGCAGAGCAAACTGCAACTACTGCCGATGGCGCAACGGACGGTGCAGGCCTGAATGTGCAGGCACCGGTTGAATATACCGACGACAACATCCGTCACCTCTCCGACATGGAGCACATCCGTCTGCGTCCAGGTATGTATATCGGACGACAGGGCGATGGCTCGCGTGCCGAGGACGGCATCTATGTACTGCTGAAAGAAATCATCGACAACTCCATCGATGAATTTAAGATGAATGCCGGCAAGCGAATCGAGGTCAACATCGAAAACGACCATTCGGTCAGTGTGCGCGACTTCGGACGAGGCATTCCGCAGGGCAAACTCATCGAGGCGGTCAGCATGCTCAACACCGGTGGCAAATATGACTCAAAGGCATTTAAGAAGAGTGTCGGACTGAACGGTGTCGGCACAAAGGCTGTCAATGCACTTAGCAGCAAGTTTGAAGTCCGCAGTTTCCGCGACGGCAAGGTGCGCATCGCTACATTCGAACGAGGACAACTGCTGACTGACAAGACCCTTGAAAGCCAGGAGGAGTCGGGCACATACATCCATTTCGAACCCGATGACACCCTGTTTGTCAACTTCAAGTACCAGACAGAATTTGTGGAGACGCTACTGCGCAACTACACCTACCTGAACACCGGACTCGAAATCTACTATAACAGCCGGCGCATCGTGTCGCGCAACGGACTGAAAGACCTTCTGACCGACACGATGACCACCAAGCCTCTGTATCCGATTATTCATCTCAAAGGCGAGGACATAGAGATTGCTTTCACACACACCAACGAACAGTATGGCGAGGAGTATCACTCTTTCGTCAACGGACAGCACACCATTCAGGGCGGTACACACCAAAGTGCCTTCAAGGAACACATTGCCCGTACCATCAAGGAGTTCTTCAACAAGAACTATGACTACGGCGACATCCGCTCGGGCATCGTGGCTGCCATTGCCATCAATGTCGAGGAACCTGTGTTCGAGAGCCAGACCAAAATCAAGCTGGGCTCGCTCAACATGGCTCCGAATGGTGGCGTGAGTGTCAATAAGTTTGTGGGCGACTTCATCAAGAACGAAGTTGACAACTTCCTTCACAAGAACCCCGACATCACCGAGGTCATTCAGCAGAAAATTACTGAAAACGAACGCGACCGCAAGGCCATTGCCGGAGTTACGAAACTTGCCCGCGAACGAGCAAAGAAGGCAAACCTCCACAACAAGAAACTGCGCGACTGCCGCATCCATCTCAACGATGCCAAGGGTGACAAGAAGGAGGACAGTTGCATCTTCATCACAGAGGGTGACTCTGCAAGTGGAAGCATCACGAAAAGCCGTGATGTGGAGACTCAGGCTGTGTTCTCCCTTCGTGGCAAACCGCTGAACTCGTACGGACTGACCAAGAAGGTGGTGTATGAAAACGAGGAATTCAACCTGCTTCAAGCTGCGCTCAACATCGAGGACGGAATCGACGGACTGCGCTACAACAAGGTCATTGTTGCCACCGATGCCGATGTCGATGGAATGCACATCCGTCTGCTGATGATCACATTCTTCTTGCAGTTCTTCCCCGAACTGGTGAGAAAGGGACATGTACACATCTTGCAGACTCCTCTCTTCCGTGTTCGCAACAAAAAGAAACGCTTGAAGAAGGCTGCGCTTGAGGAACTGATGAAAGGCAAGGAACCCGACAAGAGCGACTTCATCACCGTCTATTGCTACTCAGACGAAGAACGCCAGCGTGCCATCGAACTGATGAGCCCAGAACCTGAAATCACACGATTCAAGGGACTTGGCGAAATTTCTCCCGACGAGTTCCGCAATTTCATCGGTGCAGACATGCGACTTGAACAAGTCTCGCTGAAAAAGACCGACAAGGTGCAGGAACTTCTGGAATACTATATGGGCAAGAACACCATGGAACGCCAGAACTTCATCATCAACAACCTTGTGATAGAGGAAGACAAACCAGAGATGGAGACGGAAATGTTTTGATGGTGAATATATAGACTCCACCTAAATATGAGCAGTGATATTTCTCAAAAACATATAGAAGGGAATGCCGATGGCAAAGGTTGCGCCACTGACGGTACAAATTGCACAACTGACGGCATTTCAGTCGTGAAGCAGGAGGCACAGGCTTGTCCTGTTGCGCTCTTTGCTGGTACATTCGACCCACTGACCAATGGTCACAAGTCGATAATCGACCGCTCGCTGGGAATCTTTGGCGAAGTGATAGTTGCCATTGGTGTGAATCCCGGCAAGCACAGTATGTTTACGGCACAACAGCGCGAAGAATATATAAAAAAGGTGTATGAAGGCAATCCACGGGTGAAGGTGCTGTGCTATGACGGCCTGACCACCGACCTTGCCGTGCAGATGGGCGCAAGGGTGCTCATACGCGGTGTGCGTTCCGTCAAGGACTTTGAGTACGAACGCGACCTTGCCGACATCAACCGCCGCATTTCAGGCATTGACACCATGCTGTTCTTCACTGACGCCGAGCAGTCGGCTGTCAGTTCCAGTCTTGTGCGCGAACTCATCAGTTATGGGAAGGATGTAAGCGAGTTCGTGCCTATGCCCCTTCCTGCGATTATCCATTAGACATGTTTATTATGACAAAAATACAGAAATCAGTAATGATGCTTGCAACGGTGCTTCTGACACTTGCACTGGTTGCCGTTCCTGGGCAGACACAGGCTCAGACCGTAATCAACCTTGCTGGCAAGCCATTGCACAAACTGGCAATGGCAGAGGCTGCCATCCGTCAACTCTATGTTGACAGCATCGGCGAGGACAAACTTGTGGAAGATGCCATCCGCGGCATGATTCAGCAACTCGACCCCCATTCGGTCTATACTTCGGCAAAGGATGTGAAGGCACTGACAGAACCACTGGAAGGTGGGTTCGAAGGCATTGGCATTCAGTATAACATGGTCGAAGACACATTGGTGGTCATTCAGCCCATAAGCAATGGACCTTCTGAACGGGTGGGCATTGTGGCAGGCGACCGCATCATCTTCGTGAATGACTCGAGCATAGCCGGTCAGAAACTTACGACCGAGGACATCAAGCGGATTCTCCGTGGACCAAAAGGCTCCAAGGTGAAACTTGGTGTGATGCGTCAGGATGTGAAGGGCATTCACAACTTTACGGTGACACGCGACAAGATTCCGATTTATTCGATTGATGCCAAGTACATGATTGATGCCACAACTGGCTATATCCGCATCAACAACTTTGGCGCTACCACTCACGAGGAATTCATCTCTGCCGTCCACATGCTTCAAGACAACGGAATGGTGGACCTGGTGCTTGACCTTCAAGGCAATGGCGGTGGATACCTCAAAGCTGCTGTTGACATCAGCAACGAGTTCCTTGAAGCGGGCGACCTTATTGTCTATACCGATGGCCGTGCACAGTCGAAAGTGCAGTACTTTGCCAATGGCAAGGGACTGGTGCGCTCGGGCAAGGTGGTGGTGCTGGTTGACAGTTACACTGCCAGTGCGTCCGAGATTGTGTCGGGTGCCATTCAGGACAACGACCGTGGCGTGATTGTGGGTCGCCGCACATTTGCCAAGGGACTGGTGCAGCGACAGGTTGACCTGCCCGATGGCTCTATGATCCGACTCACTACGGCACACTATTATTCGCCTTCGGGCCGTTGCATCCAGAAACCATACGAGAAGGGAAAGCGTGGCGACTATGACCGCGACCTCGTGTCACGGCTCAACAGTGGTGAACTGACCAATGCCGACAGCATACATTTTCCTGACAGTTTGAAGTTCACAACATTGAAGCGCCATCGCGTGGTCTATGGCGGTGGTGGCATCATGCCTGATGTCTATGTGCCACTTGACACCACGGAGGTCACTCCTCTGCATCGTGAACTCCTCGCCAAGAGCTGCATCAACAACACCAATCTGAAGTATGCCGACAAAAACCGTAAACGCCTGAAAAAACAGTACAAGACATTCGAGGATTTTCGCGACCGGTTTGAGGTGGATGACGACATGATTGCACTTCTCAAAGAGTATGCCGACAAGGCAAAGGTGGAATACACCGACTCTACACTGGCAGAGGCACTCCCTATGATAAAGGTTCAGCTCAAGTCGCTCCTTGCCCGTGACATCTGGGACACAAATGAATACTATCAGCTGATCAACACCATCAACGACATCTATTGTGAAGGTGTGAAGCAAGTCGGCAAGAAGGACTGATGACAATGTTTTTCTTCCTTTAAATGTTTTCATGATGAACAATCTCAATCGACTCATAACATTCCAGGCCGACAACATTGCAATGCCCGACATTGACATGGCTGTTATTCGCAAGTGGGTGGGTGATGTGGCTGCAACTTATGGAAAAGTGTGCGGTCCGATAACCTACATCTTCTGCGACGACGAACGCATCATCAGTGTTAATCGCCAGTTCTTGCAGCACGACTACTACACTGACATCATCACATTCGATTACAGTCACGGCACACGCATCAGTGGCGACCTGTTCATCTCGCTCGACACTGTACTCACAAATTCACAGCAACAGCAGACCACATACCGTGAAGAACTCCACCGGGTCATCATCCACGGAGTGCTCCATCTTTGTGGCATCAACGACAAGGGACCGGGAGAGCGCGAAATAATGGAAGCAGCCGAAAACCGGGCACTTGCCATGTTGCAACTTTGAACTGACTCATGTTCAGTCGAACACTTCGCGCAGCACATCGAGCGATTTCAGTTCTTTGAAACTTGGGAGATGGATGCGGTAGTAGTCGTTCATGACTTCGAGGATGCGGTGGCGCTGTTCGCGTGTGAAACGGTAAAGATGAGAGTTGTCCTGGCGCATGTTGCAGATGTATGGCAACATCTTGGCCTCGTCGGGACGGAGAAAATGCTGGTGCGGCGGTTGCCCATATAGGTATTCGGTATTCATCAAGTCGTAGAAGAGCACAGGCGAGTAACCGTCGAGGTTAGGACTGATGCCGAGAAAACGAGTCATTTGTAGCAGAAACACAATGTGAAAGTTGCATACCGGCTGACTGGTGCCGTCGAGCCATTGCAGCGAATCCTGGATATATTTGAAAAGGATGGGATTCGCACCTTCTTCCTTTAAGGCATTCTGGAGAAATTCCGCAACAAACATGATCAGCGCACTTTTCAGTGGGTTGAACTGGATGTCGCAATATATATAATAAGGAGTGATGCCGTGAGGATAGGGCAGTCGGTCCTGCCCATGTATGTCGCAGTCGAACTCGACCATCGACAGAGGCATGAGTCTGTATGCCGAACCCCTCCTGCGGCTGCCACCTTGTTTCTGACTTGCCGTCATCGACCTCGCTCCGGTGCTTGCGATGATAGAGATGCGCCCACGCGATTCGGTAAACAAATCGACGATTTGCTTATTCTCTCCGAACTTCACTTGACGCAGTACTATACCCTTTATTCTCTCCATATTTGTCATTACGCTTGCAAAAATACATAAACATTATGACTTTTTTGCACTTTGTCATAAAAAAAATACAAAAATATTTTGTCAGTACAAAGAAATAGTGTACCTTTGCACCCGCAAATCACACCGCAAGGGTGTTTTGCTGGACGCAAGTCAGAGGCTGGTCCCTTCGTCTATCGGTTAGGACGAGAGATTTTCATTCTCTAAAGAGCAGTTCGATTCTGCTAGGGACTACTTCAAATTCGTGATAATTAAGAATTGAAAGAATGAGGGTCATGCAATGATGAACCTCGCTTTATTAACGCAAAAAACAAACTTAAATAATGGCAAATCACAAATCAACAATCAAGCGCATGCGTCAGAACGAAACTCGTCGTCTGCACAACCGCTACTACGCTAAGACTATGCGTAATGCACTTCGTGACCTTCGTGCTGCAAAGGACAAGGCTACAGCTACTGAAATGTATCCAAAATTACAGAAGATGTTGGACAAACTTGCAAAGACTAACATCATCCACTGGAAGAAGGCTGCAAACCTCAAGTCAGGTGCAATGAAGTTTATCGCTAAGCTTGCTTAATTAAGATTGCGATTGTCTTATATTAAAAGATAATACTGAATAATCAGCATACACAAAAACATCCCCATACAAGGGATGTTTTTTGTTTTTACCAATAGTCCTACGACTTTTTCTGTAACACCGCCAATCCACTTCCTTTCAGCAATGGCATCACACTCCCACATACATTGTTCACGATTCACGGCGCTGCTCACCGTAGTGCTGCTGATGTGCCTGTCGCTATGCTCGTGCCACGATGACGATATGAGCGGTGGAGAGAACGAAGAGGATGGAGTGTGCCACATTGCCGTCGTTGTCAATGATGGCGACAGGGCGCAATGGGAGATGGCTGTCCAGCTGTTTCAGGAAATGAACGAGGGAAACAGCGTACAACTGAATATCGACTGGTATGATGAAAAAGGGGACATCGACAAACTGTCGGAACGCCTGGCTGCCGATAAGGCGATTGATGCAATTGTTGGTTTCTCAAATTCTGAAGACGCTACGATTGCCGCCACTCGTTGTCAGCAACACGAAAAACCTCTGCTGTTGCCCGTGGCTACGGCGACCGAACTGCACCGCAACTATGGCGATGGAATCGGAGTGTGGTTTATGGCAGAGGACGATGATGTGCAGTGCGACCTGCTTGTCAATCTTGCATACAAGAATGGTGCCGAGAGCATTGCGCTGTTCTATCCCGATACAGAATATGGCAGGCCATTCGCTTCTGCAATCAAATATCCCGCCAACGACCTGAACCTGCCAATCGACACGATACAGAAATATGATGAGCAGAACTTCGAAGACAATCTGCGCAGTTTGCTCCGAGAGACTGACGCATACATCATCTGTGTGGTCAATGACGGCGAAAAGGCACTGACAGCCGCACGCATCAACTCCGAACTTGGCATCGATGCCCACCGACTGATATTCTCCGACGGAGCACTCGACAACTATGTGCTGACCGATGATGACAACATACAGCTCGAAGGCATTTGCCTGTCAGCGCATCCCGAAAGTCAGTTTGCTGAACTGTTTGCCGAACGCTTCGGCACACCTCCCGCATCGGGGGTGGCACAGCTCTACGACGCACTGACGCTGGCGATGCTCGGCTATATATACAGTCGTGCAGACGATTGCCTGCTGAACACGGCTCTGTTCACTCTACTGTCGGAAGGACGGGACGAAATCGGCATCTCGACCACTGCCACTGGCGGACTTGCCCTTGCCAGTCAGATGCTGGCCGATCATGTCGTACCGAAACTGCTGGGGGCAAGTGGCCGATTGCAGAGCACGCTGCTGCTGCCAGCAATTGTTCAGGGCACATACTATGCACACTGGGCGAAGGGCGAAGGCTTGTTCAGTGTGGCAAATGTATATACTGAGTCGTTGAAGGATGTGTCGATGGCCTATGCCAATTACATCGACCTGAAAACCTCCGAGACGGGAAACCCTGACGACGGCACATTCGATTATCCCGACCTTGACGACCAGTGGGTGCTGCTCGTGGCAGCGTCGGCGGCATGGCACGACCTGCGTCACCAAGCCGACATACTGCGGTTGTACCAGTGGTTGCACGATGACCAAAAAGGCGGATTCAGCGACAATCACATCATACTGATTGCCGACACCACCGTGCTTTACAATGGATTCAGTCCCACCCCTGGCCAACTGATGTTAGGCGACGACGGCACTGACCTGACCGAGAATGCAGAGATTGACTACACCACCAGCCAGTTGACTGCCGACGACATCTGCAACATACTCACAGGCAACCGTACTGAACGCACCCCTGTGGTACTGCCGACCAATCCCGCATGCAATGTGACTGTGTTCTGGTGCGGTCACGGCATAAAGAGCGGATTGGAACTTGGCAAACCGTATAGCGGCAATGTGTTGACACAAAAAAAACTTGCCGCTGCACTGCAAGAGATGAGCGGCAAGAACATGTATAGAAAGATGCTGTGGACGATTGAGGCATGTTATGCCGGTTACACCGCCACCGCCTTCGAGGGCATTCCTGGGGCAATGGCCATCTTGTCGGCCGATCATGAGGAGTCGTTCGCTTATCAGTACGATCACGAATACGGACAGTATGTCAGCAACCGATTCTCATCTGCTCTGTACTACGACATCACGCACAATCCGTTTGCTCCGCTGATTGATGTCTATCACGACCTTGCCCGGTTTACCGTCGGTTCACATGTCAAGATGGTGAACCAAGAGCATTTTGACAATTTACGCACCACCTCTCTTGGCGAATTTGCATTCTGCTTCAATCGGTGATGCGTAAAACCTCATTTATTCAACTTTCGCCTTACTCAGTTGACCAATCTCTTCTTCGCAATAGAGAATAGAGCTTCCTTGTCAATCAACACAGAGAAGGTTTTCATTTATCTTTTTTTACAAACCTTTTCACAGAGTGTGCCTGTGGCACATGGAGAGGACACTGAGTGTGGATGTCCGCATGGCTCTGTCGAACTCGGTAATGCCAATGGCATTCTCTGTGAACGGGATTATTAAACCCAAATCGTTCATTAGCGTTATGATGATAACAGCCTTAGTTTTTGAACAGATGTATTGCCGATTTGAGGGCGCAATGGGGTTCCATTGTAACTGAAAAGCGACAAGACAGATGACAAAAAGCAGGCTTGTCAGCGCGTAACAGCCTAATGACCGATTTGGGTTAAAACACTTTTGTGAAATGGGATAATCCCGTTGCTCTGTGTTGAAGAGTGAGGCTGATGCCACCCACGCTAATGGCTAACAGCTAACAGCCTAAATTTTCACTTTCAACTCTCTCTCTGCGTCTTTCGTTTTTAGTACAAGTGGAGCTTGCGAAACTTGTGTTTATTATTCAATATGCTGCAATCAGTCGATGTAAGGTCCGTTGTATTCGCGGTGCTTGCTTTCTCCTGATGGCATAGGGAATCTCACATTCCACATTTCCTCTTCAATCAGATTATATTCAAACGAGCATCCTGCAATCTTCCATTTCCAGATGCTGATTTCGGCGCCGAGTGTACCGCCAAATATCATCTTTCCAGAAGACTCGATGGCACCAGGGTCTTGTTCGCTTGACGAGAAATAAGCCTTGAACGATGTCACGAATTTAGGTCCGACAAGAAGCACGGGACCGGCACTGCCGTACAACTTCACGCTTGCTGATGCATAAACGCCGGCTGAATAAGTGCAATCGCCGTCAACACGAATCTGTATTGGGGAAGCGTATGCGGTGTCAGAGCCCGTTGCAACAAAATCCCATCCCTTGTCGTATTCGTATTTAGGACCGACCTTGAACGATGCGCTTGCTGCGGCCTTGAACGGAATCTGGATGCCAACTGCACCTACTACGCTGTGCTTGAACAGAACCTTTGGTATGAATGAAATTGCAACAGGGATAGGACCAACCATAAACACAGATGTGTAAGAAGGGAATGTGCCCAGTTCACGGTCTTTGAACTCGTGAGGACCACTGATGCCCAGTGTGGCATCCAGGTCAACACTTGCCAATGCACCTCCCTGGAGGTATGCCTCAAACTTCCTTAACTTGAACCATCTGACATCGACATTTATTTCCAGACCACCGTTCACGCGCAGTTCCAGTGTGTTCAGACGGATTTTGCAGCCACCGACATCGTCGATGTTAAGTGTACGGTTGCGTATTGTTGGGTGAATATCGACAAAGTTGAACTTGGTTCCTGCCAAGGCGCGGGTGCGCTTTACGATGTCCTCAGCCGTTATCACACGGTATTTAACTGGGCGTTGAGCATCGCTGCGGGTGCAGTACTTGCCCTCTGCGTCGTCGCAGAGCAGGTTTTCTTCGTTCTCGTCAAACGCCGTGTCCACTGGGACGATAATCAGAGTAGGGTGGTAAGTGTTGTTTTCGCGGTCGTAATAACGGTTGGCGTTGATGTGTCCGTTGGTTTGCTCTGCCTCGCTGAAATTGACATAATCCGATGTGTCGAACTTGAAGTTGCCGTCAGTAAACACATCGCCGAAGTCTGCAAATTTGGTGTCCAGCAGATATCCGTTCGGTACATTGTGAATTCCAGTGATGCGGCGCACGAACGGAATTTCGTTCTGGGCACGCCAGATGATAACGAGATTGCGCTTTTGGAAGTTGAACTTCATGTCGTCAGCATAACGAGCCGACACGAATATCTGGGCAGAGTCGGCCGATTCGATGGTCACATCGTTCTCGTCGATGAAGTCCTCAAACCGCAGTACTATCTTGGTCGTGTCTGCCGTTGACACTATTGTCGTGTCTGTCGCTGACCCATCACTGTCCGATGAAGAATTTGGGCTGTCGTCATCGGAGCAACTCAATGCAAAGAAACAAGCCGTGCACAGTGCCAATAGATAAAAATAGCGTTTCATGATTCAACTGTTTTTTTAGGTTAAATATTAATTGTTCGGTGCAAATGTAACTAATAATAGTTGAACTCGCAAACGATTTGCGAAAAATATGAAAAAGTGGTATGAAAGCATACAAAAAACATGTCGGACGCATTGCCAATTCAAATAAAATTCGTAAATTTGTACCGTTAAAAGAGATAGAAATTAAAATGGACGAAAACAACGCTAACGGACAACAGTATTCCGCAAGTAATATACAAGTTCTCGAAGGCCTTGAAGCTGTAAGAAAGCGCCCTGCAATGTACATCGGCGACATCAGCGAGAAGGGACTTCACCACCTCGTTTACGAAGTCGTCGATAACTCCATCGACGAAGCCCTCGCCGGCTATTGCACCCACATCGAAGTAACCATCAATGAGGACAACTCAATCACTGTCCAGGACAATGGTCGAGGCATTCCTGTCGATATGCACGAAAAGGAACACCGCTCTGCACTGGAAGTCGTTATGACAGTGCTCCACGCAGGAGGTAAGTTCGACAAGGGTTCATACAAGGTGTCAGGTGGTCTCCACGGCGTTGGTGTCAGCTGTGTCAATGCACTGTCCACCAAGATGGTGTCACAGGTGTTCCGCGATGGCAAGATCTACCAGCAGGAGTACAGCTGTGGCAAGCCAATTTACAGTGTCAAGGAAGTAGGCACAACCGAACTCCGTGGCACACGCCAGCAGTTCTGGCCCGACGGCAGCATCTTCATCACGACAACTTATCGTTACGACATCCTCGCCAACCGTATGCGTGAACTCGCATACCTCAATGCCGGCATCACCATCACACTCACCGACATGCGTGTCGATGTCAATGCTGCGGCTGGAATCGAAGGCATACGCAAGGATGTGTTTTACAGTGAGGGCGGTCTGCGCGACTTCGTGAAGTACATCGACTCCACACGCACCCACCTCTTCGATGATGTCATCTATCTCAACACCGAGAAGAATGAAGTGCCAATCGAGGCAGCCATCATGTACAACACCTCTTACAGCGAGAACCTCCATTCTTATGTAAACAACATCAACACCATAGAAGGCGGTACCCACCTCCAGGGATTCCGTACAGCTCTCACCCGTGTCCTGAAAAAATATGCAGAGGACACCAAGGTCACAGAGAAACTTGAAAAACAGCACATCGACATCACTGGCGACGACTTCCGCGAAGGACTCACAGCCGTCATCTCCGTGAAGGTAGCTGAACCACAGTTCGAAGGCCAGACCAAGACCAAGCTCGGCAATAGCGAAGTGGCAGGTGCCGTACAGCAGGCCGTAGGTGAAGCACTTACATACTATCTCGAAGAACATCCAAAGGAGGCAAAACTCATCGTTGACAAGGTGGTGCTCGCTGCCACAGCCCGTGTCGCTGCACGCAAGGCACGCGAAAGTGTTCAGCGCAAGAACCCAATGGCTGGCGGTGGACTGCCAGGCAAACTCGCCGACTGCTCCGACCGTGACCCAGCAAACTGCGAGATGTTCATCGTCGAGGGTGATTCCGCAGGCGGTTCAGCAAAGCAGGGACGCGACCGTCACTTCCAGGCCATTCTGCCAATCCGTGGTAAGATCTTTAATGTGGAGCGCGTGATGTGGCACAAGGCATTCGAACACGAAGAAGTCAACAACATCATCCAGGCTCTCGGCGTTCGTTTCGGACTCGATGAAACCGACGGAAAGGCAGCGAACTATGACAAGCTCCGCTATTACAAGACCATCATCATGACCGATGCCGATGTCGATGGTTCTCACATCGACACACTGCTGCTCACACTCTTCTTCCGCTATATGCCTCAACTCATACGCGATGGCCGACTCTACATTGCCACACCTCCACTCTATAAGTGTACAAAGGGCAAAGTCAGCGAATACTGCTACGACGAGCAGGCCCGACTCCGTTTCATCGACACTTATGGCGACGGAACCGAAGGCAGCGTCAAGACACAGCGATACAAGGGTCTCGGTGAAATGAACCCAGAACAGCTCTGGGAGACAACCATGAACCCTGAAACCCGTCTGCTCAAACAGGTTACAATTGAGGATGCAGCCGAAGCCGACTACACATTCTCCATGCTTATGGGTGACGATGTACCACCACGCCGTGAGTTCATCGAGCGCAATGCAACCTACGCAAATGTAGATGCATAAACTGCTCCACCCACTTATTCCCTTTGACGAATATACAAAGATATAGAAACATTTCATTCAATTCTTACATATATTCTCGTGCCGACCAAAAAGAAGTGATTCTGACCGAGTCGGCACATCTTTTTTTAACCCAAATCGTTCATTAGCGTTATAATGATAATAGACTATATTTTTGAGCAGATGTATTGTTGATTTGAGGGCGCAATGGGGTTCCATTGTAACTGAAAAGCGACAAGACAGATGACAAAAAGAAGGCTTGTTAGCGTGTAACAGTCTAA